>JBKPOS010000173.1:0-8421 GCA_046733215.1 Gemmatimonadota bacterium | reverse complement strand
TGGATCGCGCGGCTCAGGCAAGCCCTGGCGGATGCGGTCTATAAGCCCGCCTACAACGGCGGCTGCCCGGTAGCTCGCTGGTCCACCTTCGCGGTGCTCTGGACTAAGCCGTAATGCGGGCGCCTCTGATGCTCCGGATGTTTCGAGCAGCGCTCAAGGGCTGGTGGGACGACAATGTGCCTCGCCTGGGCGCGTCGCTCGCGTTCTATACCCTGTTCGCCATTGCTCCCGTACTCCTCGTCGCCATTGCGGTCGCCGGCGCCGTCTTCGGCGGCGACGCGGTGCGCGGGCACATCGTGAATCAGATCGACGGCCTGGTCGGACGAGACGGCGCCCGAGCGGTCCAGAGTCTGCTGCAAGGCGCCAGCCAGCCGAGGGAAAATCTGATAGCGTCCGTGGTCGGCGGGGTCACGTTCATCCTGACATCGACCGGCGCCTTCCTCGAGCTGCAGACCGCACTGAATACGATCTGGCGCGTGAAGCCGGTCCCAGGACTCAATCTGAAAGCGTTTCTGATGGACCGGCTCCGCTCCTTCGGTCTGGTCATTTCGATGGGCTTCCTGCTTATGGTCTCGCTCGCGGTGAGCGCGGCACTCGCCGCGCTAGCTGGATGGCTCCAGCAGTGGGCCCCCGGGATGCCGGTCTTCCTGGCCGTGTTCGATCTCGTTCTCTCGGTCGCGGTCTTCACCGCGCTGTTCGCGATTCTCTACCGCTTCCTTCCCGACGTTAAGCTCGCCTGGCGCGATGTGACGACCGGCGCATTCGTTACGGCGTTGCTGTTCACGATCGGAAAGCAGCTCATCGGTCTCTATCTGGGCCAGGGCAGCACGGCATCCAGTTACGGCGCCGCCGGGTCGGTGATGGTGCTCCTGCTCTGGGTCTATTACGCGTCGCAGATCGTTCTGCTCGGCGCCGAGTTTACGCGGGTGTATACCAGGCGCGAAGGATCCAAGCCGGAGCCGGAGACGTTTGCCGAAAAGGATCTGAACGCGCCTCGCAAGGTGGTCTAGTCGACGCTCGAATAGCGAAAGACCTTGACCATTCCAGGCTTTGTTCTAGCTGGCCAGAGGGTTGAATGCAGCAGCACGAGACGTAACCCCACGCCTTTGACGACCACGTTGGTCGTATCCCCTTTCAGGTCTAGCAGCGTGGTGAAGCGCGATCCGGTCATGGCGATGAGAATGCCCCGAGGATGCTCGGTGAGAAATGCTGCCAGGGAATCCGCGTCGATCGGCTCATTGGGTGCTCCCGGCACGAGATAGATCCGCCGCCGAGGCAGTTTGGTCAGCAGCGCCAGGTACCGACTGGCGCCCCACGCGTAGTGATCGCTCACAAGCGACTCGTCCGCTGGAAGGTCGGCTCGCAAGAATTCGGCAAGCGCAAGCGCCACGGGCTGATTCTCGATTCGGGGAATCGGCGAGAAGCCTGCCAGCCGTTCCAGCCGGAGGGGGGCGAGACAGGGGCCGCAGGCGAACACGAGGCTGATAAGTGGCAACACCAAAGCGGCAACGAAGAGTTTCCGGGCTTCCCAGGCGTCGATCCGGAGCTGTTGGTACGCGACAGCGGCAAAGGGAAACAGCAACGTGCCGGCGGCCTCGGTGTAGTTGAACTTCGGCACCAGAGCCCCGCGCGCGATCCCCAAACACCACATCAGCAGGACTCCCGCAAGCGGCAGGAGCCATGCAGCGCAACGCAACCGCTTGACCAGCGCGACCGCAGCGCCCGCAACGCATATGAGACCGATCGGAAGGCTCATCCCCTTGAGCACCACCAGCGGATAGGTAATTGAGCGGAAGAACAGGAGTCGGTGGTCGAGCTTCGCGCGTCCCATGCTCTCGAGCTCCCAATTGGCGGCAGCAGTGATTCCATTGAACGGATCACCGTTGTGGAACCAATTACCGATCATCCAGAAGATTGGATGCAGCAGCGCACACGCGAGAAAGATCGCGAGCAATCGCGGGCTTCGCGGCAGCAACAGCGCGAAAATCGGGATCAGCATCCAGGCCTCGTAGCGGAGCATCGAGGCCAGCGTGAGACACAACCCCGCCGCGGCAGCGAGCCCGATCGAGCTGCGTCGAGCCCGGAGCCGCGCCAGCGCGATCATGCCGAGCAGCAGGAAGAACGCGGACGGCGTCTCGGATCTCACGGACACCCCGTTGCGAATCGCAATCGGATACACCGCGTAGGTAAGTCCCACCAGGAGCGCGGCGCGTCGGCTCTCGAACTCGGTGCGAAGAAACCAGTACATGGCCACCGCGCTCGCTACCGAGAACATCAGGCTCATCACCACGGGGGCCCGTACCGGATCCGGGGCGATCCAGAGCGCAAAAGCAATGAGGTAGGTATGCAGCGGACCCCAGACCCCATGGGTCACCAGCTGGGGATGCGATAGCCACTCCGAGCCCATCCACACTTTCGACGGCGCGTCACCGCCGTCGCTGGTGGCGAACGGAAGCACAGCCAGCCGAGCACCCAGAGCTAGGACGCCAACCGCGACGAGTGACCAGCGATCCCGACGGTCGACTGCATCCATGAGGCCACTCTCCCTCATCTCGGCATTGACACACTGCCGGTAGCGTTCAAATATCCGTCTGGTTCGCGCATTCGCTGGCCAGGTCCACTTCGATCGGGCGCCGCGGGTTCCCGCGGCGCCGGGTATCAGTTATGGCACATGCCAGACTTCCGCTGGTGCAACGGCGTTTCGGCGAAACCATGCGGCGCGATGCCTGGTGGGTACAACCGCTCGTGGTCTTCGTACTGCTCTCGGCCTTCGTCGTGTATGCCACCTGGGCCGCATTCCAGGGCGACCACTATGTCTACGGTCCGTACCTCTCGCCATTCTATTCACCCGAGCTGTTCGGCAGCTCGTCGCACGCGTGGTTTGGACCGAAGCCGAACTGGTGGCCGCACTGGATGGTATTCTCCCCTGCCCTCCTGATCCTGCCCTTTCCCGGACTCTTTCGGCTGACGTGCTACTACTATCGTGGCGCGTACTACAAGGCGTTCTGGGCCGATCCGCCGGCCTGTGCGGTTGGGGAACCCCGCAAGCAATACTGCGGCGAGGCCGCGTTTCCTCTGATCCTGCAGAACGTTCACCGATATTTCCTCTACATCGCGCTCGGCTTTCTCGTTGTGCTGATCCACGACGTGTACAGCGCACTCTGGTTCACTGATCCAGCAACCGGCCGCACTTCCTTTGGAATCGGGCTGGGTACACTCGTGCTGGCCGCCAACGTGACTGCGCTCGGCTGCTACACGCTGGGATGCCATTCGATGCGCCACGTGATCGGGGGATATCGCGACCGGCTCTCCCAGTCACCGGTCCGTAAGACCGCGTACGATTGCTCCAGCTGTCTGAACCGCGCCCACATGCGGTGGGGCTGGACCAGCCTCTTTTTGGTCGCCTTTGCCGATCTCTATGTCCGGATGTGCTCGATGGGGGTGTGGACGGATTGGCGCATATTGTGAGAGCTATCAGCTGTCAGCTATCAGCTATCAGGGATTCCGATGGCTGAGTACCAGACCTTCGAGCATGATGTCCTGGTAATCGGGGCCGGCGGCGCCGGACTCCGAGCTGCCATCGCCGCTGCCGCCGCGGGCGTCTCGGTTGGGCTCGTCTGCAAGTCGCTGCTGGGAAAAGCGCACACGGTCATGGCCGAAGGCGGGATTGCGGCGGCGCTTGCCAACGTGGACGACCGCGACAGCTGGCGGGTGCATTTCGCCGACACCATGCGCGGCGGTCAGTACGTCAACAACTGGCGCATGGCCGAGCTCCACGCCAAAGAAGCGCCGGATCGGGTGCGCGAGCTGGAAGCCTGGGGCGCGCTGTTTGATCGAACTCCGGACGGTCGGATCCTGCAGCGCAACTTCGGCGGACACAAGTATCCGCGGCTCGCGCACGTTGGCGACCGCACCGGCCTCGAGATGATCCGCACGCTCCAGGATTACACCATTCATCAGAGCATCGATATTCACATGGAGTGCACGGTGCTCCGGTTGTTCACCGACGGTGCGCGCATAGCCGGTGCGCTGGGCTACGACCGCGAGCGCGGGCGCTTCCGCCTATACCGCTGCAAGGCAGTGGTCCTCGCGACCGGCGGCGTCGGCCGAGCCTATTCCATTACGAGCAACAGCTGGGAGTATACCGGCGACGGCCATGCTCTCGCGTACCAGGGCGGCGCGGCGTTGCAGGACATGGAGTTCGTGCAGTTCCACCCTACCGGCATGATCTGGCCTCCGAGCGTTCGCGGCATCCTCGTAACCGAGGGCGTACGGGGCGAAGGCGGCGTCCTGCTCAACAACCAGGGCCGTCGCTTCATGTTCGACGATATTCCCGAAAACTATCGCAGCCAGACGGCCGACAACGAGGAAGAGGGCTGGCGCTACACGCAGGGCGACAAGAACGCTCGGCGACCACCCGAATTGCTCACCCGCGATCACGTCGCCCGGTGCATCATGCGCGAGGTTCGCGAAGGTCGAGGCAGCCCCCACGGAGGCGTCTTTCTCGACATCTCCTGGATAAGGAAGAAGCTTCCCAATGCCTCCGGGCACATCATCAAGAAGCTCCCGAGCATGTACCACCAGTTCAAGCAGCTCGCGGACATCGACATCACCACCACACCGATGGAGGTGGGACCGACCACTCACTACATCATGGGTGGCATTCGGGTAGACGGCGACAGTCAGATGTCTACGCTGCCGGGGCTTTTTGCAGCGGGAGAGTGTGCGGCAGGCTTGCACGGAGCCAACCGGCTGGGCGGTAATTCTCTCTCGGATCTCTTGGTCTTCGGCAAGCGCGCCGGCGATTATGCGGCGGCATTCGCGCGGGATCATGACTTCGGTCCGCTCGACTCTGCTGAGGTCGGTCAGGCCGCTCGTGGCGCCCTGGAACCGTTTGAGCGTGGGCCTTCCGCCAATGGGAGCGGGGCCTACCAGGTGCAGCAGGAGCTCCAGACCGTGATGCAGGAGCTGGTCGGTATCGTGCGGCGCCAAACCGAAATGGAGCAGGCGCTCGACAACATCGAGCAGCTCAGGGCGCGAGCACGCCAGGTAGGCGTCGGGGGTAATCGGGAGTACAATCCGGGCTGGCACACGGCCCTCGACCTCGAGAATCTGCTCACGATCTCCGAGGCCATCGCGCGGGCCGCTATCGAGCGGAAGGAAAGCCGGGGCGGCCACTTTCGCGAGGACTATCCCGAGAAGGATCCTGACGGCGGCAAGTTCAACATTGTCATTCGGAAGGCCGCCGACGGCCGCATGCAGCTCACCCGCGAGCCGATCCCTGCAATGCCGCCGCCGTTGCAGCAGGTGATCGAGGAGCAGAAGTAGCGTATGACCGAGACGCTGAAACCGGACCTGGTCGAAACCGGCGCCGTGGAGGAGCGCGAGCCTCCGCAGGCCAAGCCGGAGCCGCACGGCACGGCCACATTCCGTATATGGAGGAGCGAAGGTGGGAGCGGCCGATTGGTCGACTACACGACCCGGGTCTCGCCGGGCATGGTCGTCCTCGACGCGGTTCATCAGATTCAGGCGGAGCAGGCTAACGATCTCGCAGTCCGCTGGAACTGCAAGGCGGGCAAATGCGGCTCCTGCTCTGCCGAAGTGAACGGCACGCCGAAGCTGATGTGCATGACGCGTCTCAGTGACCTCCCGCTCGACAAGCCGGTCACCGTCGAGCCGATGCGAAGCTTCCCGCCAATCAAGGATCTCGTCACCGACGTATCGTGGAACTTCCGGGTGAAGGAAAAGATCAAGCCGTTCAAGCCGCGGAAGCCGGATGCACCCGACGGGACCTGGCGGATGCACCAGGCCGACGTGGACCGGGTGCAAGAGTTCCGCAAGTGCATCGAATGTTTCCTCTGTCAGGACGTCTGTCACGTGCTGCGGGATCATCGCCTTCACGAACAATTCATCGGCCCCCGGTTCCTGGTGCACGTGGCGGCGCTCGAGATGCATCCGCTCGACGTCGAGGATAGGGTGGCGGACCTGCGCCAGGCCGACGGCATCGGTTACTGCAACATCACCAAGTGCTGCACCAAGGTCTGCCCGGAGCACATTACGATTACCGACAACGCGATCATTCCGCTCAAGGAACGCGTCGTCGATCAGTTCTATGATCCCCTGGGGCGCCTCCTCAGGGTGTTCAGTCGCAAAGCAGAGCGGTGATCGCCATGGACGAGATCAAGCCCATTTCTCGGGACGCCATTCCGCTGGCGCTGCAGAAGGCGGAGCGATACCGGATCATCGCCGACCCATCGTCCGCCGAAAGCATCTGCCTCGATGTGCTCGGCGTAGAGCCCGATAACCAGCAGGCCCTCGTCATGCTACTCCTCGCGATTACGGATCAGTTTGCCGACGGGCCCACCGAGGGCGTCCGCCGCGCGCGGGAGTTGCTTCCTCGTCTCACCGATCGGTATCGCCAGGCGTATTATGCGGGCATCATTTGCGAACGCTGCGCCAAGGCCCTCGTACGGCGGGAAACGCCCGGGTCTGGGGAGCTGGCATATCCCTGGTTCAAGGAAGCAATGAGCTGGTATGAAAAAGCCGAGGGGATGCGGCCGGCCGGCAACGATGAAGCCATTCTGCGCTGGAACACCTGCGCGCGGATTCTAGCAAACAACGATCAGCTACGACCGCGGGAGGAAGAAGCTCCGGTCGAGCCAAGCCTGGAGTAGGAGGAACGCATGGCAGAAGCGAAGGTGATTGCCGTGGTCGGCGCCACCGGGGCGCAAGGCGGTGGGCTGGTTCGCGCGATTCAGCGAGATAAGTCCGGGGGGTTCCGGGCCCGGGCACTTACCCGGAAGACCGCCTCCGACCAGGCAAAGGAACTTGTGAAGCTGGGCGCGGAAGTCGTTGCTGCAGACCTAGATGACCAGGCCAGCCTCGAGAATGCGTTCAAGGGTGCCTCGGTCGTGTTTTGCCTTACGAACTACTGGGAGCACTTCTCGCCCGAAAAGGAGCTGGGCCAGGCCACCAACCAGGCTCGCGCAGCAAAGCAGGCCAACGTCCCGCATGTGATCTGGTCCACGCTGGAGGACACTCGGCGGTGGGTGCCGCTCACCGACGATCGCATGCCGACCTTGCAAGGGAAGTACAAGGTCCCCCATTTCGACGCCAAGGGAGAGGCAGACAAGGTCTTCACCGACCTGGTACCGACCACGCTGCTACTCACGTCGTTCTACTGGGAAAACTTCATCTCCTTCGGCGCCGGGCCGAAGCCGGGCCCCGACGGCAAGTTGGCGCTCACCTTTCCGCTCGGCGACAAGAAGCTCCCCGGTATCGCGGTGGAGGATATCGGCAAATGCACCTACGGCCTGATCAAACGCGGGCGGGAGTTTATCGGGAAGACCGTGGCCATTTCGGGAGAGCAGCTGACCGGCGGCCAAATGGCGGCCGCAATGACGAAAGCCCTCGGTCGGGACGTACGCTACAACGACGTGCCGCCGGAGGTCTACCGCGGCTTCGGTTTCCCCGGCGCCGACGACTTGGGCAACATGTTCCAGTTCAAACGCGACTTTCAGGAAGCGTTCTGCGGGCCTCGGGATCCGGCCTTTGCCCGCAGCCTGAATCCCGAGCTGCAGACGTTCGATCAGTGGCTCGCGCGGAACAAGGATCGCATTCCGCTCGATTGATGCGCTCCCTCCGTGGTCAGACCGCGTGGGCCCAGCGAAGCTCCCGGTAGAACAGCTCGCATTCCAGGCGTTCCGCCTCGTCATGCCACGGCGGCCCGGGCTCGGGCGCCGTGGCAAAGGCCACCACGTCCCGCGCCACTGCGGGAGCACGCACGACGCCTCCATGTCCCAAGCCGGTCGTCGTAATCAGCCTGGCACCCGGCCAGGCGGCGGCGATCTGGGCGCCCTCGCGCCAGGCGACCTTCTCATCGTTCTCGTCGTGCGCGACCAGAAGCGGCACGGCCATGCCCTGCGCCGCCCGTGGGATATTGAGGTCGGCCCAGCGCATGCGCAGTCTGGCCTCACTCCGGGCTTGTAGTCGCGCGACCACATCATTCCGCAAACCGAGCCGTTGGGCAAAGGCGTGGACCCAACCAGCCGGATCGGCCGGCGGTGCCAGGAACACCAGCCGCCGCACGGCGAGCCCCCGCACGACGGCGAGTGCAGTGGCCGCGGCACCGAGCGAATGGGCGATCACCGCGTGGGCCGCGCCCTGCTCGGCGACCACCGCCTGGAGCGTTCGGGCAAACTCCGGAATCGAGCTCATTCCCCGCCCCGATGCACCGTGGCCGGGGGCATCGAAGGCAACCACCGAATAGCCGGCCTCGAGCAAGGGCGGAGCCAGCCCGAGCAGCCGGCTCGCACGCGATCCCCAGCCGTGCACCAGGTACACCGAAGGTCCCTCGCCCCACCGCCAGCCAACTACCCGCCGCCGCTCGACTCGGAGCTCGAACCGCCTCGCTCGCGCGAG
>JBKPOS010000172.1:0-4837 GCA_046733215.1 Gemmatimonadota bacterium | reverse complement strand
GGTGTTCAGCCAGGCACTGCCTCACATGAACGGCGACCACCTCAAGACCATCGGGGTCGAGGTCAAGTATGCCCCGGGCGCAGCCTCGGCCCCGCACACGCACCCGTGTGCCGTCGTGGGATATGTGCTCGAGGGAGCGATCCGAACGCAGGTCAAGGGAGAGTCGGAAGCCGTCTACCACGCTGGACAGACCTTCTACGAGCCGCCGAACGGAGTGCACCAGGTCTCGGCCAACGCCAGCACCACAGAATCCGCGCGCCTGCTCGCTCTGTTCACCTGCGACCACGAAGCTCCACTCAGCGTGCCGGTGCGCGACAGCACCGCAGGCGCGTCGAGGTAGTGCCGATGTCCTTGGAACTCGTTGAATCTCGCACCATCCCGTTCGGCCTGATCGAGGACGCACGGCGGTACGTCTATGAAGCCGCGGTACGCACGCCGCTCGTCCAGCTTCAGTATGATCAGGCTCCGGCGCAGATCTATCTGAAGCTGGAAAACCTGCAGCCCATCGGGTCGTTCAAGATTCGCGGAGCCTACAATGCCGTCCGCACGCTGCCCGCGGAGGTGCGGGCCGAGGGCGTCTGGACCGTCAGCGCCGGCAACGCAGCGCAAGGCGTGGCGCTGGCCGCCCGGCAGGCCGGCGTTCCCTGCCGAGTGTTGGTGATCGAGACCGCGCCCGCGGCCAAGCTCGATGCGATCCGCCGCCTGGGCGCCGACATCGTCCCTGCCTCCTATGATGACTGCTGGAAGGCGCTGGGCGAGCGAAGCCATCCCGCGATGACTGGCGCGTTCGTTCATCCCTTCGAGGACGACGCGTTCATCGCGGGGAACGCCACCGCCGGCGTCGAAATTCTGGAAGACCTGCCTGACGTGGATGCCGTTGTCGCCGCGTTTGGAGGTGGCGGGCTGTCCTGCGGAATCGCCTCGGTCATGAGCCTGCGCAACCCCCGGGTCAGGGTCTTTGCCGCGGAACCTGAGACTGCAGCGCCGCTGGCGCGCTCATTCGCGGCCGGCTCCCCACAAGCTTTCCCGGAGTGGAAGGCAAGCTGGGTGGATGGCTGCGGAGGTAAGAGTGTGTTCCCCCGCATGTGGGCGCTGGCCCAGCACCTGCTCGAAGGCTCGGTGGTGTGCTCGCTGGAAGAGACCCGCCGTGCCATGAAGCTGGTGGCTGAGCGGAATCACATCATTGCCGAAGGCGCCGGGGCATGCGCGGTGGCGGCGGCGCTGAGCGGTCGATGTGGGACCGGGAAGGTCGTTGCGGTGGTGAGCGGCGGCAACATCGATCTCGAGCGATTCCACCAGCTGACCGCGGCCTGAAGAACGGCGTGGAGTTGGTCTCAGCACCCTCCCACGTTTACGATCGTGCCTCCCGCCGCCCGATAGGCCGACACTCGTCTCCACGAGGCGGGCGAGCCGGGGCAGACCCGATAGAAATCGTAGTCACCAACGGCGCGATCGCCGTTGGCGTTCAGGGTCGTGGGTCCCGTCGCCCCGATGTAGGTGTCGGCCTGGCGGAGCAGCTCCGAGCGGTAAGCGTCGATCGATCCGAGCCCCACCTTCGCGTAGGCGAGCGTCGCGAGGTGCAGCGCGTCGTACGCGGCGAGGGTGAACGCGTCGGCGGGGAGACCGCTCCTCGCCTCGATGGCGTCGATCAGATCGGCGTGGTCCTGTAGCAGCTGATCGTCCAGACCGTACGTCGGCGCCCGGAGCTCCGTCGTCGCGGCGAAGGCGGCGGCGGTGGGATCGGCAACCACCAACGAGCTCTGCACCATTCCATCCCCGCCATACCAGCGGACCTGAGAAAACACGGGATCTGTGCTCGCCGCGGCGAAGATCGCCACGGCGCTTTCCTCGAAGGCTGCGAAGTAGACGGCGACGGTCGCGGCGCCACCTTGGGCGACGGCGGCCTCGATCTGCGATCGGATCGCCGCCAGCGCCCCAGTGAAATCAGTCGTTCCCGGCGCGTAGCTGGCCCCCGCAGTCACCGTGCCGCCCGCCTCCTGAAACAGTCGCTCGACGGCATCGTGGAGACCCTGGTTGCCGGCATCCTGGCGCCACAGCGGCACGACAGTCTCGATGCCGTCCTCCCGGAGAAGCTTTACCATCGCCGCGCCTTCCTCGGCGTCGTCCGGCACGAGGCGGAAGACGTTGTCGTTCGGGATCGAGAGGGAGCCCGCGGTGCTGCCCTGGCTCAGGACGACGACCCCGTGGGCGTCGGCGAATGCCTTGAGCGCGGCTATCTCGGAGCTGGACTGCGGGCCTATGAAGATCCGCACGCCTTCTCCTGCCAGCGCGCTGAGCCGGTCGAGGGCAACCGACGGATCGAGGCCGGTGTCCTCGACACGGAGGCTGACGCGGGTCGGCGAGCCTGCGGCTTTGAAGTGGCTGTTTAGGTCGTCGGCGCCGAGCTGGAGCGCGGCCTCACTGGTCTGGCCTAGGGTGCGGCCCGGGCCGGTGAGCGAGAGGAGGGCCCCGACGACGACCTGATTGGAGTCATTGGGGCCGGAGGAGTCCTCGTCGCCGCAGGCCGTTAGTCCAAGCGCCAACGCCAGAACGAGCAGTCGCCTCATGGGTGCTCCGTCGGGAGTAACGTGATAGCGAATGGTTGCGGCCACTCGCCCGCATTCACAAGTCAACCGCTCGGCCTGCTATCGCAGATCGACGCGAGGCACCTCGGCGATACGGTCAAGCGGCGCCCGCTCCCATCCGGCGTGAAACGGAGGCTGGGTTTGGGCGACGGCTTGAATCTCGGCTATGGGCATGAGCCATGGTTGCGACAGGGGCCCTCCGTTGGCGTCGTGCTCTCTCGTCACTCCTGCAGGCGTGTACGAGACGGCCCCCCCGGCATAGCGGTCGATCGCAACAGGGACCCGCGCCCCGCACACCGCGAAAACAACGTGCTCTACCGGCCTGCGATACCCATCGTAGATCACACAATCGGGTGGGTAGTACCGGAACTGGCTCAGCGACCGGTCGATTTTGATCAGCCGCGGCCCACCGCGGCGATACAGACTGTATTTGGCGAACCCGGCCTCGGGAAACCATCGTGACTCCTCCACGATATACCACGGTCCGCCGAGCTTGTTCGCGTGCAACCACGGCCCGAGGGCGGCCTGTGCAAGGAGATAGGCAGCGAGGGCCAGGGCGGCGTACTTCCAGCGGCGGCGCGCGCGATCTGAGCGCCACATTCTCACGGGGTTAAGACCTACGCTTCGATTAGGCGCCCGCGGCATCGCCTTCCCTGGCTAGCCGCGGCGCACTCTGGCGGTCGCTGTGACTTGGTGGCTGAGAAATCACCAAGAACTCCGCCGGTGAGATGCCGGTGTTACGCACCTCATGAGCAACGCCCGGCGGAATATTCAACCCAGCGCCGGCCGACACCACGTGGACGAGGCCCTCGCGCTCGACGGTCAGTTCACCGCTTAGCACAAAGAAGAACTGCTCGGCGCGGGCGTGTCAGTGCCGGTGTTCGACCGTGCCTGCCGGCATGCGCTCGGCGATGACGCTCAACGACTCCGTTTGGAGGAGTCGCCAGCCATCGCAGCCTTCGCCCCACGCGTAGTGAGGGGCAGACGCACGATCAATGGGCGCTGGCAATTCGGGAAGCTCGTTCATGGACGCCGACCGAAGGTGCGCCTAACGCCTGTCGGCTGCACTTGCGGGTTAGGCCGCCCGGGCCCCCTCAGGGCGCGCGCGTGCCCTCCGTCGGACGGTGCGCAACCGAGTCGCCGCCGCTCTTGGTGTATCGCGCCTCGGTGGTGCCCACCAACTTGCCCTCTTGGAGTCGGAGGACCATGCGCGCCCGGACTTGAACGCCCTTACGCAGGGCGCTCTCGTACGGGCCGGCTTCCGTGATGATGCTGTCGCCGCCGACGGCCACAACACGCATCGGAACGGTCTTCCGGTCCGGCCGGGTCAACGTCCAACCCGAGGTGTCCGCCGTGGCGGTGAGCTCGGACTCCACGACGTTTCCTCCCGCCTCATCCGTCGTGCGCAGTCTCCATTTCCCAGCAATATCGGCGAGCGAAATCCCAACTCGACTTTCAGGCGTTGCCGGAGCCACGGCTGTTGTGTCTCTAGGGGGTTGGACCTCGGATTTTCCGCAGCCCACGAGGATGGCTGCGCAGCAGAAGAAGGCGAAGCGGCGCATGATACCTCCGGTGTTCAGAGCTCCAATGGAGTAGCGGGCCAACTTACGCCCGCGGGGCGGCCAGGCAAACGACTCAGTGACTGTTGGCGGCGGCCTAACATAAAGCGAATCAGTTGGGCTAGCCCTCGCGCTTCATGCGCTCGCGGCGCGCGCGTTCAGCGTCGCTCGGTGAATCGAGCGCGGTATCGCCGATCTTGATCGCACCGGCGCGCTCGTAGTGTGCGATCATGAGGCCCATGCTCGAGACCCGCGATCTGGTCAGCTGGTAGCTGTGCGGCACTGAGCCGTCCGCGAACAGCTTTTTGCCGCCGCCGAGCACGACCGGCACTGTGAAGGTACTTATCGCGTCAACGAGATCGTTGGCGAACAGCGCGTGTACAAGTTCGGTGCTGCCCTGGGTGACGAGGTGCGGGCCGTCTTCTTCCCGTAAACGCTTCACGTTGGCGACGTCTCGCAGCAGCACCGAGCCCTGCCAACTCGTATCGACGATGCCCGAGCGCGAAACCACGTACTTCTTGATGCCCTTGAACAGCTTGGCGATGCCGCCAGCAGGGGCGGTTTCGTCGTAGTAGGGCCAGTATCCTGCGAAAATCTCATAGGTCTTGCGCCCGAGCAGGAGATCGCACTTCTCCTTGAAGACGCGGTCGATCTCTTCGCCGAACACCTGATCGAAATAGGGCATCACCCAGC
>JBKPOS010000171.1:0-9627 GCA_046733215.1 Gemmatimonadota bacterium | reverse complement strand
GTACCGTCAGAGCTTCGTCCCTCCCGACAGTGGTTTACAACCCGAAGGCCGTCATCCCACACGCGGCGTCGCTGCGTCAGGCTTTCGCCCATTGCGCAAGATTCCCCACTGCTGCCTCCCGTAGGAGTCTGGGCCGTGTTTCAGTCCCAATGTGGCTGGCCATCCTCTCAGACCAGCTACCCGTCGTCGCCTTGGTGGGCCATGACCCCACCAACTAGCTGATAGGCCGCGAGGTTCTCTTTCGGCGCATTGCTGCTTTCCTCTCCAGAGGATGCCCCCCGAAGAGCGTACGCGGTATTACCCGGCCGTTGGGCCGGCTATCCCCCACCGAAAGACAAATTCCTCACGTGTTACGCACCCGTTCGCCACTGAACTGGAGTTGCCCCCAGTCCCGTTCGACTTGCATGTGTTAGGCACGCCGCCAGCGTTCGTCCTGAGCCAGGATCAAACTCTCCAATGAGAAAGTCTGATACAGCTCGAGTCGAACGACCTGGTTCTGTCGTCCGAATCACGTTGATGACAGAGTTGCTCCCCTCCCCGATCGGCCTCTGTGTCCGATCGGATCCGAGGGTCCGCACCCCATGACATCTCTGCTCATTTCGCTTGTCAAAGAGCGTTGCGAAGCCGGTTTCCCGGCAGCCCGCAAGTATAAATCGCTCCGCAACCTGGGTCAAGTCCGCGGCGCGCGATAACCACCCCTGCTCGACTCAGTTTTGGCGGGGGACCGACAATGTACCGAAGGAGCGCCCAGAGTCAACCCCTGCTCCACCTCATCCGCTGCGTCGAGACCGCTCATGCAACCCACGTCATCAGTGACCCGCGCCGCCGACGTTTCTGCGACGGCAGCACAGACTCTCAGTCAGCACGTCCAAAGGGGGAGCCCCACTGCCCCCACCCGAACTGCAACTCCCGAATTCGCGTCGCACGCGAGGAAGATCCACCGCAATGTCCATCAAGTCGCTGCAGGACCTCATGGTCGATGAGCTCCGCGACATGTACCACGCGGAAAACCAGCTGGTGAAGGCACTCCCCAAGATGGTCGAGGCTGCCTCGACTCCCGCCTTGAAGGAGGCCTTCGAACACCATTTGAAGCAGACTGAAAGCCAGGTCAATCGGATCGAGACAATCTTCGATCAATTGGGCGGCGACCCGAAGGGCAAACGCTGCAAAGGCATGGAAGGGATTATTAGCGAGGGCGCTGAAGTCCTGGATGAGGATGGCCCTGACTCGGTCATCGACGCTGCCCTCATCGCCGCTGCTCAGCGGGTCGAGCACTACGAGATTGCTGCGTACGGCTGCATTCGAAGCTATGCCAACCTGCTGGGCCTAGGCGACGTGGCCCGGCTGGTCGAGGAATCCCTCAAAGAAGAAGAAGCCGCAGACCAGCTACTCTCGGAACTCGCCGAAACCGAAGTAAACACCATGGCGCTGGAGGGGGCGGATCGGAACGAGCGGCAGGGCTGAATTGATAAGCTTCTCCGATGGATTCGGGATGGGCCGACACCCATCCCGAGCCGGCACGGCCCTCGATAGAATGCCGCCGTGTAGGGCACCGCTGTCGGATCAGTTCCCGCGCCTCATTCCAAGGCAACGCCGCCAGTGGCGGATCGTCGAAAGAAGGCCACGAGGGAGGCTACTCACCTATTTTGAGAGGTTACGCGTGAGGTGAGCCTTTGATGAAAGAACCGCTGCGGCTGATGGGCCAGAAAACGCGGCTCCAATCCTTGCTCGAGTGGGGACCGTTCTGGCTGGCGCTACTTGTAGCAGCTGGACTCCTCTTCGCGCTTGCGCGGTCCAGCCCAATCCTCTGGGGTCCTCGCCCCTTGAAGGGTTCCGATCCCGTGCGTACGACGGAATCCAGCGCTGCCCCGAACACGACGGATGACGCATCCTCGGATGACCAGTATGACGCGAGCTCTGAGCAGGATGACACGCCGTCGCCAGCTGACACGCCGAGCGAATCCCACTAGCAGACGAAGCGCGCTCGGCGCTTCCAGATGATTCTTGGGATGATTGGTTAAGCGCGCCCGGGAGGACTCGAACCTCCGACCCTCTGCTTAGAAGGCAGATGCTCTATCCAGCTGAGCTACGGGCGCAAAAGTGGTGACGCGATAAGAAGGTAGCGCCCTGCGTTCCGGAGTGGGAGCGACGCCGATGGGTGAGAACTCAAGCGGATTTCGCCCTCGCACCTGCCGCTCCTGGAGGTCGGTCGCGTAATGATTTCTGAGGCACGGCGTCCGGTACGCGGTCGCGAATTGCTTGCAGCTGCCTCTCTCGGGGTCCTTTGGTTCTGCGTAGTTTACCCGCCTAGGATCCTGAACCCATCCAACCTTGATTGGCTGTTATCTGCCGACCGGGCCGAGGCTCTCGTCGGTTGGCTCTTTTTTCGAAATGAGCCGTGGCGCCTGCCGCTGGGCTCCATCACATCCATGGTGTGGCCGCTGCAGACGACAGTCGCACTATCGGACTCGATCCCGTGGTTGGCGACATTCTTCAAAATTGTTCTCCCAGCGATGGCGGGGCAGTTCCAGTTCTTCGGCATTTGGCTGCTGGGATGCTTCATCGCGCAGGCCGTCTTCGGATTGCTCCTCCTACATGCGTGGACGGACCGGGTTGATCTGAGTCTCCTGGGGACTTCCTTCCTTCTGCTGAGCCCCACCTTGCTGGGCCGCTACCCGCACCTGTCGCTTTGCGCGCATTGGCAGATTCTGGCCGCCCTGTGGCTTTACTGTCGGACCACGCTGCCCACCGCACAGGGCCGCGTTGCGGTCGGTTGGGCGGGCCTTACGGCAATTGCCGCTTCGACCCACCCATACCTGGCAGCCATGGTCGTCTTGATTGGAGCAGCTGCTCACGTGAGGTATTGGTTTTTGGACAAGAGCCTCTCGAGAGGGCAGGCCCTGGCGCGGGTTCTCGGCATGACCGCTCTCTGCGTGGGCATGTGGGCAGTTTGGGGATACTGGTCGTCTGGAGCGAGCACCTCCGCCACGGGCTTCGGCCGGTACACTGCCGATCTTCTCGCCTTCATCGACCCGAGATACTACTCCGCCTTCTTGCCTGCCTTGCCCACCAGCGAGCAACAATGGGAAGGCAATTCGTACTTGGGATTGGGTCTCTTGCTGTTGGGTGCAGTGGCCGTGGTTCCGCTCGCACGACTTCGCATACGACGAGACACGGTGTGGCGGTATCTGCCCTTGATCGCTGTGGCAAGCGCGATGCTCATCTTTGCGATCGGCACACCCGTGACTCTAGCAGGACGGCCGCTGTTCCATGTCCACGGTTGGGGGCTGCTCAACCCCCTGCCCACAGTGTTCCGGAGCTCCGGCCGCTTCATATGGCCCGCTTACTACCTCATCGTTGCGATCGTCTTCGGAGGCGTGGCCTTGCTACCCTCTGCCCGCGTCGCGATGGCGGTGACTGCGGTGGCGCTGGGAGTTCAAGTGCTGGACCTGCGTCCGCTATTGCACAGGATCCATGAAGACCTCGACCCGCCTCGGACGGAATCGCCGATTTCACCAGGGTTCCATGATAGCCGCCCATTCTTCGATGCTGTGCAGCTGGTCCCCCGGGTCGCCATCGACGGGCCGATGCCTTTCTGTTATCGCGCCTGGGGTCCTGCCGATGCGCTCATTCCATTCTCTCTTTTTGCGGCCCGGGAACGGCTTCGGTTCAACAGTGCCAAGCTCGCTCGCTGGCCGGTGCACGAGGTCGCCGCTGCGTGCCGGGCTGGGATGGACAGTCTCAACGCCGGGATACTGAATGACCGCACGATCTACATCGTCGGTGAACCCTTTGCGGGGATCTTCGCATGGTGGATAGGGGACAAAGCCGTTTGCAACCGCCTAGACGGTCACATTGTTTGCGTCGCTCGAAGCAATCCGTCGCCGCTCCGGGCGGCACTCAGCGGTCCTATCCAGGGTGCACCAATCGATTGGGGTGTGGAGCTGGATTTCACTAGTCGGACGAAGGACAACCCGGCCGTTCGTTCCTTTACGGGATGGAACCGGCCCCGACCAAATGGCCGGGAGATGGCGGATACCCTCGCAGATGTTCGCTTGGCTGCTCCTCTGGCCGGCAGTGTGCTCCTCGAGATCACCGCCTCCCCGACAGGGTCGGTTAGCGACTGCACGCTGCTGGTCTCGGTTGGCGGTGCCTCGGGCAGGCTGGCGCTGCCCGTGCAGCCAAGTATCAACGTGCTTAGGTTCGACGATATCGTAGCCACGGACGAAGTGCGGTTCAGCCTTCCGTCCGAGAAAGGATCCTGCCGCACCGTCGGCGGCGCACCTGCCGTCCGAGTGACGCACATGCTGATTCGGCTAGAACGTCGCCCGGACACCCATCCGCAGGATCGCAGCGAGACCCGTCCAAATCAGACCGGAGGGCGGCACCTGTCGGGAATTGGCACTACGTGACTTGCTTGCGCGGTGTCGGGAGAAATGTGAGGCTCTGAATAGACAGAGCTGAAGCTACACGCCGAGCGCGCGCCGCCCCTGCGTGGGCGAGACGGTCCGGAGTCCCCGCGCGAGTGCGATCACGGCCTCCGGATCAGGACTCCCCTCCATGGCAAAAACGTCGGGCACCGAGAATGTTTGATGCACCGCCCGGAGCAAGGCTTCGCTGATTAGTCCGCCAACCCGATCCGACCCGTACACCGCGAGGTCCTCGGTGTCGAATCGTTGGAAATGCTCGGCGATGTAGCTCATCGCCAGCATGAACCGCGTGAACCGGAAATGGCGGATACGCGGCTTTAAGTACTTGGCTCTGAAGTGTGGGAGCGCGGCCATCGGAATTCGATGAAAAGGCGCGCGTGGAAGCGAGTCGTTCGCGTTCAGGGCGTCGAGGTCCTCCAGAAACGCCTCGAACGAGTACTCCGCCCGTGCGCGAGCCTCCGATTCCTTTTTCGCGGTGCGATCGTCGAGGTCTGCCACGCTCGCGAGCTCCCTTCTGGCAGCAATCCTGTTGGTCGGCCTAGTTGGTCGGTTGTCGCGGGGGCAAGGTAGAGGCCTTCTCGCCACCCCCACGAAGCCGATGGGCCAGCCGCTCGACCGGCCCTCCTAAGAGCAGAACGATCAGCGTCAGCGCCGTACCGACAATGGCAGCGGGCCACTGTGCGGTGCCGCAGGCGACCCCCAGGGCTGCGACGACCCAGATCGACGCAGCGGTGGTGAGTCCACGGACGCTCCGACCGCCGTCCGGGTGCAGAATGACACCCGCTCCGAGAAAACCAATACCGGTAATGATTCCCTGGATCACTCGGCTCGCCGCCGCGGGGTCCGGGGTGTTGACGAAGGCCGATGATGCAACCAGCGTCGCGATGGCCGACCCCAGGCCCACCAGCGCGTGGGTCCGGACGCCGGCGGGCTTGCCCCGCAGGTCCCGATTCAAACCGATGACCGCGCCCGCAACGGTCGCCGCGGCCAGCTGCAGGAACGCTTCAGCGAACGCCATGGCGAGAATTTAGCGCATCGAGGCACCTCATTCTGCCCAGGATGGCTTGGAGGTCCAGATTTTCAAGTGGCCCCACCAGTTATTGGTGGCCCGGGAGGTGCCGCTGTTGCTGTTCCCACCCAGAGCAATGAAATCAATCCGGTTGCTCCAGGCACCTTTCGACGCAATGAACGTCTGCCCCCTGACCTGTTTCAGGAGCACGCCGTCAATCCAGAACTCGAATACGCCAGTGCTGTCGCCCTTGACGTTGGGCAGCTTGATGTGGACACGGTAGACGTGCCAATGCCCATCGTAAAGCGAGGTCTTGGGCACGAGGGGTCGGAAGCGCTCCTGCCCTTCGCCGTAGCCTAGCCGGCACTTGAAGCCCACGCCTGAGCACTTGTTCCCGTAGGCCTTTTGATCCGGCCCCCCGGGGTGTGCGCTCCACCACTGGTTGCCGTTCATGCCGTTGGTCACGTCGAAGCGGCGCCCGCCTTGGGCAATCTTCAGCCAGAACATGAGGAACTTGTATTCGGCGACACCACACGCGCCGCCCATCCCACGTTTGTTGGTATCGAAGGTCGGCGCGAACCTGTGCGCAATTTCGATCCACATCTCGGACACATCGGGTGCCTTGTATCCCGCGCCGCGGGTAACGTCCTTCATGCACCGGGCAGTAGGGGTCCGCGGTGCATCCCAATCGTACCGCAAGGTTTGGTGGCCCTCGTATGTGACGGTCGGGTCGAGGTGAAGCCTGCCCTGATTGAACCAGCGGGGCGCCCGGATTTGCCAGCCGTGAGGGTTGGCGCGGTAGTCCTCGTCGCTCGTGTAGGTGGTGAAATCCTCAACCCGCCAGGGGGTGGGCTGGGACGGCGGCGCCTGTGTGAGGGCAGGCACCGGCATGGCTGCAATCAGGCTCGCAACGAGCAAGGTCCAGCGGCGGCGAAGCATGATCCCTTCGAAACTGAAAGGCCCACTCGTCGCACGCGACGCGGGGCCCGTGGAGTGACTTCATCGGGGCGCCGGGATTCGAACCCGGGACCTCCTGCTCCCAAAGCAGGCGCGCTACCGGACTGCGCCACACCCCGCAATAGACTGCGATGAAACCGGTACCGGACCTTCTGCGGCACCAGCGATGACGTGGTGCGCAAAACATAGTGTGCAAGAAGAGGCCCGTTTCGGCACGTTGCGCTTGTTGCTCGCGCAGCTCGGCGTCACCGAAAAGGACCTGTAGCATAGTGCCCTGATGCAGCTGCTGGTAGCGTCGGAGAAGGTATCAGTGCTTACCATTCCTGCGCAGCACTCAGCTGCGTGGCGAGCAGCGGGCTCTCCCTTCGATGCCGCACCTCCAGGAGAGCCCGGCGGCCTAAACATTTCTCAACACGATCGTCCATCAGACGCCGCCGTTGCGAAGACTCTAAGGCGAGAGCAGCACCGTTTGCCCGACGGACGGGACGCCGTTGCCATTGAGAATGAAAAGCATATAGGGTCCGGGGGGGGCGGTTTTGCCCGCTGCTGGGGGCGTAACCGTTAGGCTTTGGCCATCGGAACTCGCCTGGAAGGCCAGGGTATTCAACCGCTGGCCGGCATCAAACGCGTGGGTCGTCGACGCGAGCCGGATGATTGTTACTTTGGTCGTCGACAATGCATCGGGGGTCGTGACGGTGAAGGGCTGCCCGTAGTGCATCTGCGTCAGTGGCAGACTGTAGGTTGGCCGCGCTCCCCAGAAGAGGTAGGGCGGCGAAAAGATCTCGTAACTGTACTGCTGGGTTATCGCGACTCCCGACCCATCGCCGCTGCCGGTGGAAAGGACCCGGCCATCCGGGAGCAGCGCGGTGGTCGAGTGATACACTCGCACGACTCCGGCGTTTGCCATGGTGGTCCAGGTACCCGTTGCCGGACGATAGAGTTCCGCTGCGAATACCGCCCCGGTTTCGGTGCTAAACCCGCACGAGCTCGTGCCCCCAGTGACCAGGATCGTTCCATCCGGCAGGATGGTGGCGTTGGTTTGCCGCCGATGAAAGGCCATCGTGGCCGCGAGCAACCTCCAAGTCGGCGTCGCGGCTTTTAGATCGATGACTTCGGCTGTGTTCTGGGGCGGGCTGGAACAGGTTGTACTCGCGCCCCCACCCCCGATGTAGAAGACTTTGCCGTCCAGCATGACCGCAGAGCCGTAGCTGCGCTCCGTCCTGGCGTGGACACCGCCACTACCCAACCCTGCCGTCGTCCAGCTACCGGTGCCAGTCGGATTCAGATAGCGCGAGGATGACTCGCCGGCATAGAAGATCCACCCATTCTTAGGCTCGACGAACGCCCTCGGGTAGTTGGGTAGTGCGAGAGAAGCCCCTGTGAGGGTGGTCCAACTCGAGCCATCGTACCGTTCCGGGTACGCCGCGTTGAGACTCGGCGTCTGGCTCCCCGAGATCGCCACAACGTTGCCATCTGCCAATTCCACCAGCGTCGGATACCAGCGGCCGTACGCCATCGACCCGGTCGCCGACCAGGAGCTGCCGTCGAAGATACTGGCCTGTTTGAGCCCGTATTTGTTACCCAGAGCGTCGTTGTGCCCCCCAGCTACTAGCAAGCGTCCATCCGCGAGGAAAGTATGGCCGCTGCAGAAGAGGATGCACGTCGTATTGTCAGTGCAGCTGTTGAAAGTCACCTGCTGGAATCCGTCGTTAAGGCTCCATGTCTGCGGCTCTCCGCCTTTCCCCCACATCAGAAACTTCCCGTTGCCCAGGTGGTTCAGGTCCACCGCGATCACAGGGGTAGTAAGCGGCGCATCCCACCTCCCGACTGTGGCCTCGGGGCTACTGGGTGGCGTAAACGTCACCTTCAGCCGCGGACGCTGCGACGAAGTCGCATACTCTCGCGAGCGGTAGCCGGCACCGTCGCTGCCCGCAGACCGGATGACGAACGTCACGCGGCCATTCCCGTGGATGGAGCTGGTGAGCCCGGTGAACGTGTACGTCTGGCCGCTTGCGACCGAACCCATCGCGTAGAGATCTCCCGAGGCATCGCTGCCCGCGAGCGGATCGTTCCAGGTCGGGGCGGCCTCTGCCCACGTGGGTGAGGCGGGCGCGTATTGGCGGATCACCCCGCCGCTCTGGCTGGATGGGTTCGATACGACCACGGTCAGGCGGGCGTCGGTCACCTGCGCACCCGCTGGGAGGCCGCTCACGTTGAAGCGGAGATACGCAATGCGTTCAGTGGGGAGGCCACCCACTTCGAATTGCGGGGCAACGCCGAAGTTGGCGCTTGGGCTCTGGCTCGAGATGTAGGTGTCGGCTTCGGGCGTGAAGGTTACGAGTGTGCCGGCGGCGGCGGCGCTCACGACGGCATAACCAGGCATGTCGGGGACGTTCTCTCCTCCCGGCCCAATTGCGTCGCCTCCACCGCCGCAGCCGGTGGCAAGCAGAGCCAGCTCAACCAGAGCCGTCGCCGCCCAGTCCTGTTTCCGCGCTTCCATGCTCACTCCCGCGTGTGGCGACCCGTGTCGGTAGCTCGGCGGTCGTGAGGCTCCTCGAGGCGGCCTGAGTTTGGCGTTCGGGAGGCGAGGACCCGTAGCTTTGCGGCCCAGGCTTTCGCCTGGTGTGCCTTTTCGTGGATTTACTGGACAAAGCAAGGCTATGGTTCGACGTAAGAGACGTCAATAGAGACTGCGGACACGCCGTGCAGCGAATTGCACGCCGCGCTCTGGCGTCGGCTACCTGGCTAGGGTGTTGGCCGCTCAAAGAGGACGAGGACGCACTGCTGTCCCTCCGGGCTCGTGTGATCATCCATAGCCCTGACCGTCCAGCCGGAATGTGCTTGAGCATTGATGTCCCTGGCCAAGGTCTTCAAGCCGAAGCACTGGACGTCATATGTCGCCGCGGTGGTGGTCTGCTGCCGATTTCCGGTACGTGCAGTTGCGAGGGTTGCGCCCGCCGCTATAAGGCCGGCGGCCGCCCCGAGTGCGAGAAGATTGCGCATGGCAGTGGTTTCCAGTTGGAGGTCGATTGTTCGCGACATGGCTTCAGAAGGCAGTCTACATCACCGCTGGGCGAGACGAGCGATCAGCTGTTGGAAAGCACGCCCTCGATGGCTCACCGCGTCTTTATCGGCCGCGGCGGCCTCGCCGAAGGTCTTCTCCAAGTCGTCCGACAGAAAGAGGGGATCGTAGCCAAACCCGGCGGTGCCCCGGGGACTCTCGAGAATCGT
>JBKPOS010000170.1:0-14007 GCA_046733215.1 Gemmatimonadota bacterium | reverse complement strand
GAACGATCGAGGGCGCTTCCGCCAGCGTAGCGGTGGCCATGATCTCTCCGGCTAGCTAGTTCGACCTCTCTGCCTTGGTCCGACCGAGGAGCGCTTGTGCGTGGCGGCGAGCTTCCCTGCCCTCGGCGTCGCCCAGCATCCGCGCCAACTCCATGATACGGTCTTCTCCATGAATGAGTGTCAATTCACTGGTTGCTATGCCGGCCCGGGGTGCCTTCGACACGACCAGGTGCCGATCGGCCCGGGCCGCGATCTGCGGGAGGTGAGTGATGACCAGCACCTGACGTCGGACGGCCACGGCCGCAAGCGCGTCGCCCACCTGCGCCCCCACTTCGCCGCCGATGCCCTGATCCACCTCATCGAAAACCAGGGTCGGAATTGCGTCGTGCTTTGCCAGGACCACCTTGAGCCCCAGCATCAGCCGGGACAGCTCGCCGCCCGAGGCGACCTTTGCCAGTGGCTTTGCCTCGAGCCCAACGTTGAGCCGCACGGTGAAGGCAATCGATTCCTGTCCGTAACTGGAAGGCTCCTTCGCCCGGATCAGCTCCACACTGAGCTTTCCTCCTGACATGCCCAGGTTGGGAAGCAGCCGGCTCACCGCCCGGCCAAGCTGCTCGGCTGCTTGCTTGCGCCTGGCGGAGAGGGCGTCGGCCGCGGCGTCGAGCGCCGCTTCCGCGGCCGTGCGCCGGGCACCGAGCGCCCGCAAATCGGTGTCCGCCGTGTCCAGCAGGTCGAGCTCCTCCGCGGCGCGTTGCCGCGTCTCCAGCACGGCCTCGATGCTGGCACCGTGTTTCTGACTGAGCCGGGAGATGACATCGCGCCGGCGCTCGACCTCGGCCAGGCGGGCAGGATCTTCCTGAATCGACTCGGCGTAATCTCCAGCCAGCCGGGACAGCTCCCCGAGATTGGCGAAGGCGTCGTCCAGCAACTCGCGCCACTCGCTCGCAGTCGGATCGTTCTTTTCGAGCGCGCCCAGGGCGCGGTCAGCCGCTGCCAGGGCCCGGAGAGCGGAACTTTCGTCGCCATCCACCGCCTCGACGATGCGACGTGCCTGTTCCGTGAGGGCGCCCGCCTGGCCCAGGCGGCGGGCTTCGAGGTCGAGGGCCGCGCCTTCTCCGGGACGGAGCTTGGCGCGGTCGATCTCCTCGACCACGTGCCGCAGATAATCGGCCCGACGCCTCACTTCATCACGGCGGGCGGCGAGGTCGGCCTCCTGCGCTCGCAATGCGGCAAGGCCAGCGTAGGCCTCCGCCATGGCGGCACGCTCGCCCTCCGCGTGACCGAAAGCGTCCAGGATGTCTCGTTGAGCGTCGGCTCGAAGGAGAGACTGCGTCTCGTGCTGGCCATGCAGATCGACCAGCACCGCACCGAGCTGCGCAAGCACGCCGGCGGTGGTGGGACTGCCGTTCACCCACGCACGGGAGCGCCCTTCGATCGAGATCTCCCGTCGGACGATCAGCCGCCCTTCATCGAGGTCGAGGCCGTGTGACTCGATCTCGCGTCGTACCGCAGGCTCGAGATTCTCGAATGCGCCTTCGACCACTGCCTTGGTCGCTCCGGGACGCACGCTCGAGCTGTCCGCCCGGTCGCCCAGAAGCAAGGCGAGGGCGTCCACCAACATCGACTTGCCTGCTCCGGTTTCGCCGGTGAGGACGTTGAGGCCGGCCCCGAGCGGGAGCGTTACGTCGGCGATGGTGGCGAGATCGCGAACCCGAAGCTCGGCAATCACCGCGGGCGCTCGCGCTCCGACAGATCACCCCACTGGAGCTTCTCGCGCATCCGGGTGAAGAATCCGTCGCGTGCCAGCCGAACAAGTGATACAGGAGAAGTCGAGCGACGGACGGTAACGGTCTCGCCCGCGACCAGTGTGGTTCCGGTCTGGCCGTCGAACGACACCAGGAGATCTTCGGCCCAGCCTTCCATCGGCTGAATCACGATCGTATAGGATGCGGGAACGACCAGCGGTCTGACTGCGAGTGTGTGCGCACAGATCGCGGTAACGACCATGGCTTCTACGCCGGGCACGACAATGGGGCCGCCGGCGCTCAGGCTGTACGCGGTCGACCCCGTGGGCGTCGCGACGACAATCCCGTCGGCACTGTACGGCCCCACGTTCTCGCCTTCGATCAGCACATTCACCCGGATCACCCGGGCAACACCGCCCTTGTGGATTGCCACGTCGTTGAGCGCTGTCTGCGTGTGACGGACCTCGCCCAGGCCGGTGGCGATCTCGGCGGTGAGCGCCTGGCGGCGCTCCACGATGTAGTCGCCCGAAACCAGTGCATCGAGCGCCTGACCCAGCGTGTCCAGAGTCGCCGTAGTCAGGAAGCCGACCCGCCCCAGGTTGACACCCAGAATGGAGGTGTGGAGGTCGGTGAGCAGACGAGCGCCGCGAAGCAGCGTACCGTCTCCCCCGAAGGTGAGCAACGCGTCGAGCCGGGCCGTATCGATATAGGGAATCGGACAGGGCCAGAATGGAGCAAGCCGGGGCTCGGTGAACAGCGTAATGCCGCGAGGCGGCGCCTCGCGAGCCACGCGCTCGAGGACGGCTGCGAGATCTCCATACCGCGGATTGCCGACGACCCCGACCTTCATCGCGCCTCGAGGCTCTCCTCGTGAAGCAGGGCCGCGATCCGACGAGCGATCCCCTCCGGCGTAAGCCCAAACGTCTGCAGTTGCTCGGCACGAGGCGCCTGCTCGATCAGGCGATCGGGAACGCCCAGTGCGATCACTCGAACTTCAGGGTGCGTCGTCTGTAGCGTCTCGGCCAAATGGGCGCCAAACCCATTGACCACCGTACCCTCTTCGATGGTCACCAGCACGCGATGTCGCTGAGCGAGCGACTCGAGCAGCCCCAGGTCCATCGGCTTGAGGAACCGACAGTTGATTACGGCGCAGTCCATGCCGTCGGCCGCCAGTAGCTCGGCGGCTCCCAGCGCTGGCATCACCATGGTGCCAACGGCGAGAATACCCACGTCCCGCCCGCGTCGGAGCTGCTCCCACGTGGCGTACGGAACCGCGGGGACGTCGGCCACGGGCTGCGGCTCCCCCGGAGCCGCGGCCCGTGGATACCGGGTGCAGAACGGACCGCCCTGGTGTGCCAGTGCCGTCTTGAGCAGCCCGATCAGCTCGTCGCCATCCTTGGGCGCGGTCACCGTCATCCCCGGCACCGCCAGCATGTACGCGATGTCGTACAGACCCATGTGGGTCTGTCCGTCTTCACCGACCAGACCTGCTCGATCGAGAGCAAAGATCACCGGCAGGTGCTGCACAGCGACATCATGGATGACGTTGTCGTAGGCTCGTTGAAGGAACGTGCTGTAGATCGCGACGATCGGCCGGATTCCCTGCGTTGCGAGGCCCCCCGCGAAGGTGACCGCGTGGCCTTCGGCGATTCCCACATCGAAGAAGCGGTCGGGCCACTTCTTCTGAAAGAGATTGGTCCCCGTGCCCGAAGGCATCGCGGCCGTGACCGCGACCAGCTCGGGATGCGCGGCGGCGAGCGACGTGATGGCGTCGCCGAACACCTGAGTCCACGCGGGTGGACCGCTCGCCTTCTTGCGAGGCTCGCCGGTCTCGGGGTCGTAGGCCGCGAGCCCGTGCCATTTCTCCCGATTCGCCTCCGCGAACGCGAAGCCCTTCCCCTTCTCCGTGATCACATGGACGAGGCGAGGTCCGGTGAGCCCGCGGACGAAGGCGAGCGTGTCGCAGAGCTTCTGGACATCGTGGCCGTCGATCGGCCCGA
Source organism: Gemmatimonadota bacterium (assembly GCA_046733215.1). Taxonomy (GTDB): domain Bacteria; phylum Gemmatimonadota; class Gemmatimonadetes; order Gemmatimonadales; family GWC2-71-9; genus DASQPE01. The sequence continues at coordinate 10,262 of JBKPOS010000170.1, read as the reverse complement.
AGTAGCGCAGCCCGAGCTCCTCGAACAGCATGCCCTGCGAGAAGAGGTTCTTGGCACTCTCTTCCAGATTCTTGGCAAAGTCCACCACGCTCTCGCCGAACACGCCGCCCAGCGCAAACGTGAGATGCTTCACCTGCTCACGCAGTGCGTTGGTCCGCGGGTTGGCGACGATGCTGCCGAGCATCTTGGAAATTCCGCCCACATTGGGCGAAATCGACATGCCGTTGTCATTTAGGATGACGATCAGATCCCGATCCGAATGCCCCGCGTTGTTCAGACCCTCATAGGACAGGCCGCAGGTCAGAGCTCCATCTCCCACCACGGCGATGACCTTGTGACTCTCGCCCTTGAGGTCGCGAGCGGTGGCCATACCAAGCGCCGCCGAAACCGCGGTACCGGCGTGCCCCGCCCCGAACTGATCGTGCTCGCTTTCGGTCCGCTTGAGAAAGCCCGAGATACCGCCGGACTGGCGCAGGCTCGGAAAGGCATCATTCCGGCCGGTGAGCAGCTTCCAAGGATAGGCCTGATGCCCGACGTCCCAGACGATCTTGTCGCGGGGAGAATCGAACTCGTAGAGCAGCGCCACAGCCAGCTCGACTACGCCAAGGCTTGCGCCGATGTGGCCACCCGTCACCGAGCAGCATTCGATCATGCGCTCCCGGATCTCGCCGGCGAGCAGAGGCAACTGCTCCCGACGCAGCCGCTTGAGATCGGCGGGAGAGGAAATGGTAGCCAGCAGGGACATGGGGCCTCGGTCAAGCTATCAGCTATCAACTATCAGCTACTTCTCGTCACAATATAGTCCGCCAATGCCGCCAACGATCCCGTCGGCACTCCAGCCGTTTCCAGGTGCGTCACGGCTCGCCGCGCGAGATGCGCTGCCTCTGAGCGCGCCCCCTCGATCCCCAGCACTCTGACATATGTCGATTTGGATAGAGCCGCGTCGCGTCCGGCGGTCTTCCCCAACTGAACGCTGGTAGCGGTGGCATCGAGCACGTCGTCTGCAATCTGGAAAGCGAGTCCGATCTCTTCGCCGTATCCACCGAGCGCGGCGATGGTGCTCACTGGTGCAGCAGCGGCGAGACCGCCCAGGGTGCAGGCCGCACGAATCAGCGCGCCCGTCTTGCCGCGATGGACCGCCATCAGCTCAGGTAGCTCCAGAAGGCGGCCCTCTGCGTCGAGATCGAGCCATTGACCGCCTACCATGCCTTCGATACCCCCGGCCTGAAACAGCTCGGCTGCCATGTTGCCCAGTCCGGCCGCCTCCAGCTCGAGATCTCGCGCGGCTTCTGCGAGCACCATCGCCGCCACCGGCACAAGCAGATATCCCGCGCGAGTGGCGGCCAGCACGCCGAACTGGCGATGTGTAGTCGGCCGGCCCCGCCGCAGGTCGTCGTCATCCATACACGGAAGGTCGTCGTGCACCAGCGAGTAGGCGTGCACGGTCTCCACGGCGCCAGCAACGCCGACTATGCCGGAACCTTCTCCACCCGCCGAGCGGAAAGCGGCGAGCACCAGAGCTGCGCGGACTCGTTTGCCGGGACTTCGGAGTGCGTAGGCCAGCGCAGCGCCTTCCGGCGCCGCGACGGTCGATTCGAGCCGGCAGGCCCAGCGCTCGAGGAGGGCATCGGTGGCATCTCGGGCTTCGATGAGCAGCTCGCGCGCGGACGCCCGAACCACCTCACCCATCCAGCTTGCCAAGGCGGAGCGTCCCGTTTGCGTCCTCGAGCACTGTACGCACCCGTACTTCCGCCGCTGACAGGCGCTCCCGCGCCGAGCGGAGACAGGCGACCCCTTGCTCGAACAGCGCGAGCGCGCCGTCGAGATCGAGGTCGTCGGCCTCCAGCCGGCGAACGATCTCTTCGAGGCGAGCCAGCTCCTCCGCGAGCGTAGGAGCAGACGCGGGCTGACCGGCGACAGCGGACGGTTCACTCATAGCACTATTCCGCCCTAGCGGCGACATCTCCGTCAGTAACCCGCAGGGTAAACGAGTCGCCGGGATGAAAGTCGGCCCGACGGCGCAGCACGCGACCGGCCACGTTAAGTGGAACCGCGTACCCGCGCTCCAACACACGAAGCGGGCTCAGCGCATCGAGCTTGGCTCCCAGGCGATCGGCGGTCTGCCGTCGCCGTGCAATGGCGACCTCCATTGCCGCCTCCATGCGGTCTCCGGTCCGTTCGAGTCGCTCGCTGGCGAGTCTGGTCCGGCGACTCAATCCGCCAGCCAATCGAGCGCCGAGGTCGCCGACCAGGCGCCGCACGGCGCGCACATCGGGAAGCGCCAACTCCGCCGCAGCCGACGGGGTTGCCGCGCGCACATCGGCAACGAGATCGGCCAGCGTGACGTCAGTCTCGTGACCCACCGCCGAGACCGTTGGGACCCGCACAGCAGCCAAGGCCCGGCAAACCGCCTCGTCGTTGAATGCGGCGAGGTCCTCGCGGGCACCACCACCTCTGCCGACGATGCAGAGCTGCACATCGAGGCGGTTGACCCGCCGAAGAGCTGCTACCAGCTCTGCGGTTGCGCCGTCTCCCTGCACCTTCGAGGCGAGAACGAACAGCCGCACGGACGGCCAACGCGTGCGAGCGACCGTAATGATGTCGCTCAGCGCCGCGCCATCGGTGCTGGTCACGACGGCGATTCGAGCTGGATAAACCGGCAACGGGCGCTTCCGCGCCTGATCGAAAAGACCGTCCCGGTCCAGCGCCGCCTTGACCTGTTCGAGGGCGCGCTGCTGGTCACCCACCATCGAGGTGGGAAGCATACGCGTGACCATGAACTGGAGCTCGCCCTTCGACTCGTACACGTCGGGGCGGCCGAGCGCGAAAACCTCGGTTCCGTCAACGGGAGGCCGTCCAGCGCGCTCGGCGTAGGTCCGCCACATGGTGCAGCGTATCTGCGCCGCGGAATCGCGCAGGACGAAATACCAGTGGCCGCTCGAGGGGGCCCGGCACTGGAGGACTTCGCCGCGGACCCAAAGCGGGCCGTAGCTGCCATCGACTACGCGCTTGAGCGATGCGGTGAGATCGCGGATCGAGAGCACTTCATCACCGGCCAACGCCGATGAGAGTGGGAGTGGCAGGGTCATCGAAAGAAGTGCCCGCGGCTGCCAGCGGGCCGACACCAGGTCATGAGGCCTGCTCGAAGGCCTGAAGCGTGTTCTGCAGCAGCATCGCGATCGTCATCCGTCCGACGCCACCCGGCACGGGCGTGATCGCAGAGGCGACTTCCGAAACCGGTCCGTACGCGACATCGCCCACGATGCGATACCCCTTGGGCTGGCTGGCATCGTCTACCCGGTTGATCCCGACGTCGATCACCACCGCGCCGGGCCGGACCATCTCGGCGGTGACGAATTCGGGCTTCCCCATCGCCACGATGAGAAGGTCGGCGCTGCGGCAGACGCCGGGGAGGTCGCGCGACTTCGAGTGGCAGACCGTCACCGTCGCATCGCCCCCGCGACCCGGCTGGATCAACAGACTCGCCATTGGCTTCCCAACGATGTTCGAGCGGCCCACGATCACCGCATGCGTGCCTTTGGTATCGAGCCCCGAGCGGAGCAGCATCTCCTGCACGCCGTACGGTGTAGCCGGCTTGAGACCGGTCGGATCGCCAATCGAGACCTTGCCTACGTTGGCGGGGTGGAAGCCGTCCACGTCTTTGAGGGGATTGATCCGATTGAGCACCCGCTCGGCATTGATGTGCTTGGGCAGGGGGAGCTGCACCAAGAAGCCGTGAATCCTGGGATCGGTGTTTAGGCGGTCCACGACCGCGAGCAGCTCCGCTTCCGATGCCTCTGCCGGGAGCCGGACCGTCTCGGAATACATGCCCGCCTCCTCGCACGCCTTGCCCTTGGCGCGGACGTAGACCGCGCTGGCCGGGTTGTCGCCCACAATGACAACGGCCAGCCCGGGCTGCCGACCCTGCTGCCGATGCTCGGCCACCCGCGCGGCCACTTCCGCCCGGATCGCGTCGGCGATGGGCACCCCGTCGAGAACCCGCGCCGTCATCGGGCGAAGTCTACCGCGCGGGTCTCACGGATCACGACCACCTTGATCTGGCCGGGATACTGCAGCTCGTTCTCGATACGCCGGGCGATCGAGTCCGACAGGTGCGCGGCTGCCGTGTCGTCGATCCGCTCCGGCGTGACCACCACCCGGATTTCGCGTCCCGCCTGAATCACGTTGCTCTTCTCCACTCCGGCGAATCCGTTAGCGATTTCTTCGAGCCGGGTGAGACGCTTCACGTAGCTCTCGAAGGCCTCGCGCCGAGCGCCGGGGCGGGACCCGCTGATCGAGTCGGCCGCCTGCACCAGCACCGATTCCGCAGTCTCGTGAGGAACGTCATCGTGGTGCGCGTGGATGCAGTTGATGACGGCGGCCGACTCTCCATACTTGCGCGCGATCTCGACGCCCAGCTCGACGTGGGTCCCTTCGGTATCGTGCGTCAACACCTTCCCGATGTCGTGCAGCAGCCCGCCCCGCTTGGCCAGCGCCACGTCGAGGTGAAGCTCGCTAGCCATCATCCCGGCCAGCCAGGATACTTCCTTCGAGTGATCGAGGATGTTCTGCCCGTAAGAGGTGCGGTAGCGCATCCGGCCGACCAGCTTGACGATTTCGGGATGCAGACCGTGAATCCCGGTGTCGTAGGCTGCCTGTTCCCCCAGCTCGACGAGCTGAGTCTCCAGCTCCCGCTGACACTTGGCGACGATTTCCTCGATGCGGCCGGGATGAATGCGTCCGTCGGCGATCAACGCCTCGAGCGCGCGCCGCGCCACTTCGCGCCGGATGGGGTCGAAGCAGGAAATGATGACCGTGTCCGGCGTGTCGTCGATAATCACATCAACGCCGGTGGCGGTCTCGAAAGCCCGGATGTTCCGACCTTCGCGGCCGATGATGCGGCCCTTCATCTCGTCGCTCGGCAGCGCCACGGCGGCGACGGTGGTCTCAGCCGTATGCTCTGCCGCCAGCCGCTGGGTCGCCATGGCGATGATCCGCTTGGCGTCGCGGTCCGCGGTCCGGCGGGCCTGTTCCTTGATATCACGCGTCAGGGCGGAGGCCTGGGTTCGTGCCTCATCTTCCACTCGCTGGAGGATCTCCCGTCGAGCGTCCTCTGCTGTCAGCCCCGCGATTCTCTCCAGCCGGCTCCGTTGCTCCTGTACGAGCTTGTCGATTTCGCCCTCGCGGGTACGCAGACCCAGCTCGCGCTGTGCCAGCGCCTGTTCCTGCACCCGAAATTGTCGTTCCTGTCCCGCGACTTCCTCCAGCTTGCGCTCGAGAGAGCGGCTGCGGTCCTCGACCCGTCGCTCGGCCCGCTCCCACTCCTCGCGCCTCCGCTGAATTTCCCGGTCGAGCTCCTCACGAAGCTTGAGCGCCTCCATCTTGCCCGCCACAACTCCGGCATTCTTGGCCGCTTCCGCGTCGCGCGCAGCGTCGGTGGTGAGCCGGGTTGCTTCGGAGCGGGCCTCTTCCACGATGCCACGGCCATAGCGCCGCTGCATTCGGCCACGGATCAGGTCCACGACCACGGCAATGGCGAGGCCGATCGCAGCGCCCAGCACGATGAGAACAGGTCGATCGAGGTTGGCCAGCATCTCGCTCACGCTCGTCATTATTCAGGGACCGGTACGGTGCCGGCCGCGCGGTGCCCCCGCTTGGCCGGTGGAAGGAGCCGGGCAAGGTCATCCGCGAGTGCGGATACTCGGGTCGCGATCTCCCGGTCCCCTCGGCGGGCTTGAAACAGCTCATCAGTGATGGATAAGGCCGCGAGGATGGCGGCCTTGTGGGTCTCGACGCCGGGCAGCGAATCCCTCACCCGCTTGAGTGCCGCATCGAGATAAGCAGCGACCTCGCGGGTGTACTCCGGCGGCAGTTCCGATTTGACGGTGTACTCCTCCCCGCCGATGATGACCCGGACCGCATTTTTGGGCGCCGTCACGATGCGGTGCCTCCCTGTTCGAGAAACGCCAGTCGTGCCGCGAGCGATCGCACCCGCTCTTTGGCTGCGTCGATCCGCTCTCTCAACGCCTGGTTCTCGGTCTCGAGCTCCACGACCCGTTGGCGCACCCCGGACAGCTCAGGACCCTCGTAGACACCGCCCTTGGCGCGAATCTCCTGCAGCTCGCCTTCAGCCTTGAGGGATCGGCGCCGCCAGGCTGCAACCTCGGCGCCTAGATGCTGGAAAAGCTCCTCCAGCTCACCAACGGCCTTCAGATCCGGTCGCTCGTAGTTGTAGGTCATTTCACTCCCCCTGGACCGGCCGACTGCGGAGCCTCGCGCCGGCGTACACCCAGCTCCCGTTCGAGGGCCGCCAAGACGCGTCGCTCAGCCTCGTCGATCTCCTGATCGCGCAGGGTCCGGTCTGGAGCGCGGAAGGTGAGCCGGAACATGGCGCTGCGTACTCCGGAAGGCAGGCCCGCACCCCGATACTCGTCCAACACGTCCAGACCAACCAATAGAGGTCCCGCGGCCTCTTCCAGTGTTTGACGGACCCGGCTGGCCGCGATCCCGTCGGGGAGTACCAGAGCAAGGTCCCGCTCGGATGCCGGCGTGGACGGCAACGCGCGGTAGCGGATGTGCGGACGTGGCGATGCGTCCAGCTCAACTTCGAAGCCGAGAACCGGCGCTGCCCAGGGCGGGCTCGCGGTATCGAGTGCTTCGGCCCGGCCCACTTTTCGCCCCTCGGAGGTCACCGCAACCCACGCGGTACCTTCAACTTGCACGACCGCACCCGGATTTGCCAGGGCCACGGCGGCCTCGAAGAGACCGCCGAGATCCCAGCGGTCGAAGTCGGTCCGACCGGTACCACTCCAGTGCGCCGGCTCGCGGGCGCCTGTCACCACCGCGGCCACGTGTCTGGTCTCCAGCGGCCGGGCGCCAGGACGTGCTTTGAAGACGGTTCCAATCTCGAACAGGCGTACGTCGCGGACGTGGTGAGACCAGTTGACCTGCGCCTGTTGGACCAGCGATGGCAACAGCTCGCGCCGGAGCCAGGGCTCTGTCGCTGACGGCGGGTTGAGCAAGCGCACCGAGTCCGGCCCACCAACGGGGACGAGCGGAAGGGTCGAGACCTCGAGCAGACCGAGCCCAGCAAGCCCGCGTCGCACGCCGGAGGCTGCAACCTCCACCGGCGCGTCTGGAAGGGAGCCCACCCGGGCCGGCCGCAACTCGATCGGAATGTTCTCGTAGCCGTGGATCCGGGCGACTTCCTCTACGAGATCGATCTCCTGCCTGAGATCGGGACGCCATCCTGGAACATCGACGGCGATGCGGCCATCGTCCGGCTTGGAGACCACAGTCGCCCCGATAGCCACCAGGCACCGTTCGATCTCGTGCCAGGAAAGCTCGACACCCAATACCTGCGTCACACGGCTCGGCCGCAGAAAAATCCTCGGCGGGTGGGTTGGCTCAGGCCAAAGATCGAGCGGTGCATCGACCAGCTCTCCGCCAGCGGTCACGAGCACCAGCTCGATGCAACGCCGCATTGCATCGGCGCCGGCCCAAAGATCGATGCCCCGCTCAAAGCGGTAGCTGGCGTCGGTGCTCATCCCCAACTGCCGACGGGTACGACGAATCCCGGACGGCTCCCACCAGGCAGCCTCCAGAAGGACGTCGGTAGTCTCCGGTCCGACCTCGCTGCTGGCACCGCCCATGATTCCGGCCAGCCCGATCGGGCCTCCACCATCAGTGATCAACGTCATCTCGCGGTCGAGCGTTCGGGCGGTGTTGTCCAGCGTGACCAGGCCGGTCTCGCCGACGCTGGCACGCCGCACCACGATGGTCTGCCCCCGAAGTCGCGCCGCGTCGAACGCGTGCATCGGCTGATTGAGTTCCAGCATGACGTAGTTGGTCGCATCTACGACGTTGCTGATCGACCGCACGCCGACAGCCTCCAGTCGCCGTGCAAGCCAGGACGGCGACGGGCCGATCTTCACGCCGCGAATGAATGCCGCATGGAAGCGGCGACAGCCCACCAGATCCTGGACCTCGACGCGCACGTTCCCCGCGTTCCCGGTGGGGCCGGCTCGTCGAGAGGGCGGAATGTCGAACCGTTCGGCGCCAGGGATCTGGGGAAGGCGAAACGGGACGTTGTATGCTGCAGCAAGCTCGCGCGCCAGCCCCTTGTGCCCGAGCAGATCAGGGCGATTGGGTCCGACGTCGATAACCAGCCGTTCGTCCGCGAGCGGAATGGCGTCGAGCAGGGGGGTCCCCGGCGTCGCATCGGTTTCGAGCTCGAAAATTCCATCGTGATCCTGCCCCAACCCGAGCTCGCGCGCCGAGCAGAGCATTCCTTCGGACACCTCGCCCCGGATCTTGGCGCGCTCGAGCTTCATCGGGGCCCCACCCTTCCCGTGCGGCACCGAGGCCCCCACCGCCGCGAAGGGATACTTGCGCCCCGCCGCGACGTTCGGAGCGCCGCAGACCACGTGCTTGAGCATGGCCGAGCCGTCGTTCACTTCGCAAACACGCAGCCGGTCTGCGTTCGGGTGCGGTGCCACCGACTCCACCAATCCGACGCGGATCTCTCCGAGTCCGGCATGGAGCGCGTCGACCGCATCCACCGGTGCGCCCAGCATCGCGAGTTTGCCTACCAGCTCACGCGTTTCGAGCGGACGCTTGAGGAAATCTTCCAACCACCGACGAGACGCGTTCATGTCGGCGTCCGATCTCCGGCCCATCCAGCCGCCTGCCCGGGGACGAACTGGCCGAGGAACCGCATGTCGCCTTCATAGAAGAGCCGAATGTCCGGCACACCGTAGCGGAGCAGCGCGACGCGATGGGGACCCATGCCCCAGGCGAAGCCGGTGTACCGCTCCGGATCGAGCCCGCCGTTGGCGATCACGTGAGGGTGAACCATGCCGGAGCCAAGGATCTCCATCCATCCGGTCCCCTTGCACGCCGGACACCCGTTGCCGTGACACAGTTGGCACTCGACGTCCATTTCGGCAGACGGCTCGGTGAACGGGAAAAATGATGGACGAAATCGCACCTTGGTGGCCGGTCCGAAGAAGCGCCGCGCGAATTGAGTCAGCGTTGCCTTGAGGTCTACGAAGGAGATTCCTTCATCTACCGCGAGCCCTTCGATCTGCTGGAAGGCAGGAGCGTGCGACGGATCGAAAGGGTCGTTGCGGTAGCACATGCCCGGAATGACCACGCGAATGGGCGGCTTCGAGGCGAGCATGACCCGGATCTGCACCGGCGATGTGTGGGTGCGGAGCAGGAGACGGCCGCCGTGCGGCTTCTCCTCGATCGGCGGCGCGTCGAGATAGATCGTGTCGTGCAGGTCCATCGCCGGGTGGTCCGGCGGAAAGTTGAGCGCACCGAAGTTGAGCCACTCGGTTTCCACTTCGGGACCGACGGCAACGGCGAATCCCAGCTCACGAAAAATTCCCAGCAGCTCGTCGATTACCCGAGTGACCGGATGCTCGGCTCCTACCCAGCGACGCCGAGGCGGCATGGTGAGGTCCGCGCCGTCGGACTGCCCCCGCCGCTCTGCTTCCAGCGCAGCCCGCCGTTCGGCAATCAGGGCCTCGGCGCGGAGCTTGACCTGGTTGACCCTGGCGCCGAAGTCCTTGCGTTGCTCGAGCGGAAGCTCCGGAAGGCGCTTGAGCAGCTCGGTGATGGCACCCTGCTTCCGACCCAATAGCGCAATGTGCTCCGCCTCGAGTTGGGCCGCATCGAGTGACAGAATGCGCTCCACCCGCACCCTCAGTGCATCGAGCTCGGGATATTCGCTGGGGTCAGCCATTCACGATCCAGACAAGAAACGGTGCATGCGACCGTGGGGCCATCCGCGCCGGGCGGACGGCCCCACGGGCGGAGGCTCGCGACGGGTGCGGTCGAGGGACAGAGTCCCTTACGACTGCCCCTTCGCGACCTCCGCAATTCGGGAAAAGGCATCCGCATCCCGCACGGCGAGGTCGGCGAGGAGCTTGCGGTTCACCTCGACGCCGGCCTTCTTGAGTCCGGCCATCAAGCGGCTGTAGCTCAAGCCGTGCAGTCGTGCCGCGGCGTTGATGCGCGTGATCCAGAGCGCCCGGAACTCCGCCTTCTTCTTGCGCCGGTCCCGATAGGCGTACCGCATCCCCCGCTCGACCGTCTCCTTCGCCGACTTGTACAGCTTGCTCCGGCCGCCGCGCGCACCCTTCGCGGCTTCCATGTACTTCTTCTTGCGGGCGTGGTGCGCGACGCCGCTCTTCACGCGAGGCATATGAACTGTCTCTTATACACATCTCCGAGCCCACGAGACCAACGACCTAATC
>JBKPOS010000169.1:0-6748 GCA_046733215.1 Gemmatimonadota bacterium | reverse complement strand
GATGCGATGGAAGCCCCGGATAGTACAGCCTGGTGAGTTCCTTACGAGTGGTGAGCCATTGCGCGATTCGGCGCCCACTGGCGTCGTGTTGGCGCATGCGAAGCGGCAACGTCTTGAGGCCGCGGAGCGCCAGCCAGCAATCCATCGGACCCGGCACTGCCCCCGCCGCATTCTGAAGAAAGCCCAGTCGTTCGGCCAGGTCGTCCCGGTTTGTGACCAGCAGCCCGCCGACCATGTCGCTGTGGCCGTTCAGGTACTTGGTGGTCGAATGGAGTACGATGTCGGCACCGAACGCGAGCGGCCGCTGAAAGAACGGCGTGGCGAACGTGTTGTCGACTGCGTAGAGAAGTCCGCGAGCCTGAGTGAGATCCCCGACCGCGCTTAGATCGGTCAGGAACATCATCGGATTGGTCGGCGTCTCGCAGAATACGAGCCGGGTTCGCGGCGTGATGGCTCGCTCGATCGGCCCGATGTCGCGCATATCCACGAAGGTGAACTGCAACCCGAGCTCGGTGTAGACGCGCATCATCAACCGCATGCTTCCGCCGTAGACGTTCTCGCCGCACACCACATGGTCGCCGACCTTGAACAGCTTGAGAAGCGCGTCCAGCGCAGCCAGTCCCGAGCCGAAGGCGAAGCCATGGGCTGCCCCCTCGAGGCTTGCGACATTGCGCTCGAGAGCCTCCCGGGTCGGGTTCTGGGTTCGGGCGTACTCGTAGCCTTTGTGTCGGCCGAGTGACTCCTGGACGTACGTAGATGTCTGATAAATCGGAGGCATCACGGCGCCAGCCAGCGGGTCGGGATCCTGACCCGCGTGAATAGCCCGGGTGGCGAAGCCGAGATCGGTATCTTGTGTGCGCGCGCGAGTCATCGCAGGGGCCGGCTGACGTCGGGGAAGCGTAACGGCTTGCGCTGCATGCCTGCAAGCGGCTGGTTGAAGATTTCCACTACGGAATCTACTTTCGCGGAGTGACTTCCTCCTCTCAGCGCAAATCTGGTGCTGCGCGCTGCCTCGTGGTAGACGACGATCCCCAGGTGCGCGGAGCGTTGGTGCGGGTCATCCAGTCGCAGGGGCTGTCGTGCGTCGAGGCATCGTCCGGAACGGAGGCGCTCGATCTCCTGCGGCGGGATGGCGAAATCCCCGTGTGCATCTCGGACATCTACATGCCAGAGATGGACGGCGTGACCTTTCTCCGGCAGGCCCTCGAGCTCTATCCGGACATGGCGATCATCATGCTCACCGGCGTCGCCGAGGTGAGCACGGCGGTCGAGTGTCTGCAGATCGGGGCGCTCGACTACATCTCCAAGCCCGTGCTCATCGACGAAGTGAAAGCCCGGGTGGAGAAGGCGCTCGAAAAGCGCGATCTGATTCTGCAGAACCGATTCTATCAGCAGCACCTCGAGAGTCGAGTGCGCGAGCTCGACCGGCTCAATAAGCAGTCACTCATCAATGGCGTGCAGATGCTGGTCCAGGCGCTCGAGGCCAAGGATGCGTATACCAGCGGTCATTCGGCCCGAGTCAGCAAGTACGCTGTCAAGACCGCCGTGATTCTCGGAATTACCGGAGAGCGGATCGAGCAGATCAGACTGGGAGGGGAGCTGCATGATATCGGCAAGATCGGAACCCGGGAGGCGGTGCTGAACAAGCCTGGGCCTCTCGCTCCCGACGAGTTCGAGCACATCAAGATTCACGTCACGTTGGGAGAGCGGATTCTCGCGCCATTTCTTGGCGAATCTCCCGGCGTGTTGCAGATCGTCCGGTCGCACCACGAAAGAATGGACGGGACCGGGTTCCCCGATCACTTGCGGGCATCCGAGATTCCGATGGAAGCGCGCATCGTGTCCGTAGTGGACGCCTTCGATGCCATGACAACCAATCGTGCCTATCGTCCCTGCCGGACACCGGAAGAGGCCGTGGGTGAGCTGCGCGGCCATGCCGGACCGCAATTCGACCCAAACGTGGTACAGGCGTTCCTGGCCGCGTTCCCCGACGTCGCAGCGCTTCCACTTCACGTCTCATAGTTGACTACGTGTCCTCCACCTTGATGATCAGCGTGTCGGGAATGCGGGGCCTGGTCGGCACCGACCTCACTCCCGAGCTGGTAGCGCGCCATGCGGCCGCACTCGGCGCGTGGGCCAAACAGAAAAACAATCCGCTGGTCGTGCTTGGCCGGGACGCTCGTACCAGCGGACCCATGTTCGCGCGCGCAGCGACCGCGGGCCTCATGTCGACCGGCGCCGAGGTCATCGATCTCGGGATCGTACCCACGCCTACCGTGCAGCTGGCGGTGGAGTATCACCATGCCGGTGCCGGACTCATTCTCACCGCCAGTCACAATCCCATCGAGTGGAACGCCCTCAAATTTGTCGGACCCGATGGGATCTTCCTCGATGCGGCGGATGGCGCAACGGTGCGCGCGCTCGCCGAGACCGGTCCGCCGCGAGCCGACTGGAGCGGCATCGGTGCCGTGCGGGCGGACCCGGACGCCGTGGAGCGCCACCTTGCCGCGATCCTTGCGTTGTCGGTGATCGACGTCGCGGCCATCCGATCCCGGCAGTTCCATGTTGCCCTGGACTGTGTGCGGGGAGCCGGAGGTGTCGCGCTCCCGCCGTTGCTCGAACGCCTCGGCGTGCGGGTAAGCAGCATTCACCTCGAGCCAGATGGACGGTTTCCCCATCCGCCCGAACCCATTCCGGAAAACCTGCGCGATCTGGGCAACCTGGTGCGCGAGAGCGGCGCAGATCTCGGCCTCGCGGTGGACCCGGACGTCGACCGGCTCGCCCTGGTGGACGAGCAGGGCAATGCGATCGGGGAAGACTACACGCTGGCACTGGCTGTCCGGGCCGTGCTCGCGGGAGCCGGGAACCCGAATGGTGGGCCGCCGGTTGTCGTCGTGAATCTGTCGACCAGCTTGGTAGTGGAAGACGCGGCGCGTGACTTCGGCGCCCGGTTCGTACGCGCCCCCGTCGGTGAAGCCAATGTTGCCCGATCGATACGTGACGAAGGTGCGGTAATCGGAGGAGAGGGAAACGGTGGTGTGATCCTGCCCGCTCTTCATATAGGGCGGGACGCACCATTAGGGGTGGCCTTGATCTTGCACCATCTGGCCAAGATTGGGACGTCCCTATCCCGGGTTGTGGCCGCTGCGCCGCGCTACACCATTCTCAAGGCGAAAGCGCCACGCGGACGCGACTTGGGGCCGCTGTTCGAGCGGATGCGGCACCGCTTCCCCGACGCGGCAGCCGATGAACGCGATGGACTCAGGCTCGCTTGGCCGGATCGCTGGCTGCATGTGCGGCCCTCCGGAACCGAGCCGATTGTTCGCCTGATCGCCGAAGCCCCGACGGCCGCCGATGCAGAGCAACTGGTGGCCGCGGGCCGAGAACTTCTGACCTAGGGGACCGCGCACGGATGTGTGGAATCGTCGGCTATATCGGCCCTCGACCGGCGGCGGGATTGCTGCTCGACGGCCTGAAGCGATTGGAATACAGGGGATACGATTCGTCAGGCATTGCCATCGTCAACGGCAAGGGCCTCGAGATCGCCAAGGCTGCCGGGAAGATCTCGGTACTGGAGCAGCAGCTCGAGGGAGACCTGCCCGCCGGGACGGTCGGCATTGCCCACACTCGCTGGGCCACGCACGGCGCGCCCACGACGCCGAACGCTCACCCGCACACCGATCAATCAGGACGCATCGCCGTCATCCACAACGGCATCATCGAGAACGCCGCCGCCATTCGAAAGGCGCTTCAGCAGCGGGGCCACACCTTCAAGTCGGAGACCGACACTGAGGTGCTGGCACATCTCGTCGGTGAGTTCTACCGCGGGAATCTCGAAGAAGCGGTAGCGGCTGCGCTGCGAGACGTGGACGGTGCCTACGGGCTGGCTTTCGTATCGGCCGACGAGCCCGGAGTGCTGGTTGCGGCCAGGAAAGGCTCGCCACTTCTGGTCGGTGTGGGCGAAGACGAGTGGTTCGTCGCCTCCGATGCTTCGCCTTTGTTGCAGCACACTCGGTCGGTCATCTACCTCGACGACGGTGAGATGGCGATCCTCTCGCGCGACGGATACCGGATCCGGAATCTGGAGACGGCGCAGATCGAGAAGCCGGTGAATCAGATCGAGTGGGACCTCGCGACCATCGAGCGCGGCGGTTATTCCCACTTCATGCTCAAGGAAATCTGCGAGCAGCCGGAGAGTCTCCGGAATACGCTGCGCGGCCACCTGCTCGAAGACGAAGGGACATCACGGGTCACCGGTCTCAATCTCTCGGATGATGATCTCAAGCAAGTCCAGCGGATCATCATCACGGCCTGCGGCACCTCCTGGCATTCGGGTCTGATCGGCGAGTACATGCTCGAGGAGATGGCCCGCGTGCCGGTGGAGGTCGAGTACGCCTCCGAGTTCCGATACCGGAATCCGGTCGTGGACAACAAGACGCTCGTGATTGGAATTTCCCAGTCCGGCGAGACCGCGGACACGCTGGCCGCGATTCGGGAAGCCAAGCGGCGTGGAGCCCGAACTATCGGCGTGGTGAACGTGGTTGGCTCGACGATCGCGCGGGAAGTGGACGGCGGTCTGTATCTGCACGCGGGGCCGGAAGTCGGGGTCGCCAGCACCAAAGCCTTTACCAGCCAGGTAGCGGCATTGGCGCTCATCTCGCTGCGTATCGCCAGGCTGCGGAATCTGAGCATCCTGCAGGGCCGGCAAATCATTCAGGCCCTGGGCAAGTTGCCGGATCAGATGGCCAACATCCTGGAGCGGGCAGGCGAGATCGAGCAACTGGCCGACCGGTTCCTCAGCATTAGTCACAACGCGCTCTACCTGGGCCGCGGCGTGAACTTCCCCGTGGCGTTGGAGGGGGCCCTCAAGCTCAAGGAAATCTCATACATCCACGCGGAGGGATACCCTGCAGCGGAGATGAAGCACGGGCCGATTGCGCTGATCGACGAGAACATGCCGGTTGTCTTCATTGCCCCCAAGGACGCAGTGCACTCGAAGATCGTGTCCAACATCGAAGAAGTAAAAGCACGGGGTGGCAAGGTTATTGCGCTAGTAAACCCGGGTGATGCAGAAATCGAGCGGCTGGCAGATGCCACGTTCACGATCCCGGAAACGTTGGACCTGTTGACGCCGATGTTGACCAGCCTTCCGTTGCAGCTGCTCTCGTACTACGTGGCCGTGCGCCGCGGCTGCAATGTGGATCAGCCGAGAAACCTGGCCAAGTCGGTGACGGTGGAGTAGCGGGCGAACTGATAACGCCCCCACATCGGCATCGATTTGGTCGATTCTAAAGCCCCGGGGCCTTGGCCCCGGGGCTCGTTCTTGTAGCCCACGCCCTGTTCCTACCTAGTCCGCCGTGCCCTCCGGCAACGTCCAGGTCTGTCCGATTTCTCTGATTACGATCCGATCTCGCTCGGGCCCGGCAGCTTTGAGCAACCGCTCGATCGGTTCATGCATGGGCTCACGACTGAGCCTGAAAGTGGAATGGTGTACCGGCAGAAGGTGAGTCGCGTTCATCTGACGCGCCATCCGCCACGCTTCCTCGGGTGATGCGTGGTTTGCGATCCAGGGGTCGTACGCACCGATGGGAAGGATGGCGAGATCGATCGGGCCTCGCCGGCCGAGGGGAGCGAAGGCATCGGTGTACGCAGTATCCCCCGCAAACAGGACGGTCCGGCCCGAACGCCGCAGCAGATACCCGCCGTACCCCCTATGCCGGTCCGTGATCATTCGTGCACCCCAGTGACGCACCGGAACGGATTCGATCTCGATTCCCGCGACGGTCACTCGCTCTCCCCAGGGCAGCTCATCGACCTTCCGAAAGCGCCGGACGAGGTCACGATTGCCCGGCTGCACGATGACGGGCACATCGCGTCGCAGCGAGCGCAGCGTACCCAGGTCAGTGTGGTCCATGTGTGCGTGCGACAGGAGCAGCAAGTCGATCTGTGGTAGCTCGGCGGCTCGCAGCGCGGGAGCCGTGAGCCGCCGAGGCCCGAGCTTCGCACGACCCCGGCCTACTCCGATCCTCGCTTCGAGCGCGGGATCGGTCAGGAGCCACACACCGAAAAAGTTGGCCAGGACAGTCGCATGACCCAGCCAGGCGAACGTCGCCTGACTATCGGGCCATCGGTCAGGATGCGGACGCCGAGGCGCTGGTCGCCCTCGACAATTGCGCTGTTCGGAGCCTGCAGGATCTATCGCATCGGCTTGGTAGGGCTGTGCCATGACTTCCTCGAGCCTCGAGAATACCGGACGCATTAAGTTAGTGACCTTCTGCGGCGGTAAGTGCGCGACCGGCCAAGAGGCGACCAGGGATTACCATGCGGGTGGTGCTTCAGCGAGTCTCGAAGGCTGCGGTGAAGATCGACGGACGGGTAGTAGGTTCTATCGGGGCAGGATTCTGCCTGCTGGTCGGCTTTACCCACACCGACACAACCGCGCAGGTGGAGTGGATGGCCGAGAAGATTTCCGGGCTGCGGCTCTTCTCCGATGCCGAGGGAAAGATGAATCTGGGGCTGGGCGAGGTTGGCGGGAATGTTCTCGTGGTTTCGCAATTCACCCTGTACGGTGATGCGGAGAAGGGACGTCGGCCATCGTTCATAGATGCGGCACGGCCGGAAACCGCCATTCCGCTCTACGAGAGCTTTGTCACCGCGCTCCGCGAGCGGAAGCTCGAAGTGGCGACGGGGCGATTTGGCGCGATGATGGAGCTAGAGCTCGTCAACGACGGGCCGGTCACTCTCGTGC
>JBKPOS010000168.1:0-4401 GCA_046733215.1 Gemmatimonadota bacterium | reverse complement strand
GCGAAGGGTCTGCAGCCGTCGCAGCGGAATCGACACGGCGCCGGTCCCCATTGCCACATGCCAAACCGCGGACTCCAGCAGCACCAGAACGGACCAATAGGGGAAGTGGGCCTCGAAACTCGCCAGACCGCGATGCTGGCGATAGCCCTCGCCATATGCGGCCCATTGGGCTCGGTGCATGGGCCAGCGGTACCAGGTACGCGCCAGATCGTAATCCGGAGCACCCACCTCCAACGTATCGTTATCGATAACGTAGATGCGGTCCGGCGGCTGCACGATCAGGTTGTCAGCACAGAAATCACCATGGGTGATACCTGTCGGCACGGCTCGAGGTAGGCTCAGCAGGGCTTGGCGGATCAGTTCTCCGGCTTCGCGCGGCAGCAGTTCGGCCTTCGCTAATGTCTCCGCCGCGGAATCCAATCGAGCACCCCAATCCGGCTCAGTGGGTGGGTTTGTGACCGCTGGTCCAGTGGGTGCCTGCACATGAATCCATCCTTGCAGGAAACCACACTGGCGGAGGACATCGGCTTGGCAGCGACGGGACGTGAGTCGCGCGCCCTCGATCCACTGAAGCAGCATCGCGGGTCCGCGACGGGCTACGATGCGGGGAAAGTATCGATCGCCCAGCAGCCGGAGCAGGTGCTCGGTCCCGTCGGCTGCGGCGGAGTTGTTGAATCGCACACCTTTGAGGACACGCTGATCGGCGAATCGGAGTTGCCAGGCGGCACGCGGTCTGAGCGGTGACCACCACCGCGTGAGCAAGGTCGCGCTGACGAGAGGAACCCCGACATCGGCAATGAGATCGCTCAGACTCGAGTCGAGCGCGGCCGTTTTGCGGGACGATGCAAGCGACACGCGACGTAGCCTAACCATCCTGTGATCTCGGCTGCCCGGTGCGGGCCCATTGGACCAGGACCCGCACTGGCCGAACGCCGTAGTAAAGGAAGGCGAGTGCTCGGGGAAGGGCGACGAAGCGCCGGTCACGATCGGTTGGAGTGATGAGCGGCAGGAGATGGGTCCGGGCCCGATCGAGCAGGTATTCCAGCTTGTCCCTCAGGCGCTCCCGCGAGCTCAGGTAGAAACCGCTGTCCAGTCGATGGGTGCCGGGTTCCGCCCGGCCGGCGTGGGCCGGTGCTCCTGGGCGCGGAAAGAGCCTGGCGCTCACCCTGGCGGCGAGCGGCAGCACCCGCCGGTCGGCTCGCGCTGCTCGCAGAATGCGCTCGGGAAGGCGCGCATCCAACAGGTCGTTCGCCAGCTGGAGCTCGAGCAGCAGGATTCTGAGCATTCCAATCGCCCGGGCTCGTTCAACTGCGAATTCCCAGTCGAGCTCAGGGTATGTGCGCACCAGCTCGGCCGCATCACAGATCTGTACCAACCGCTGCTTGCATTGACGGCAGTCCTTGGCTAGCTGCAGGCTGAGCACCAGGAGAAGGTGGACAGGAGCTAAGGTGAGGATGGGTCTGCCCTGCACGGGGACCGGTTGTTGTCGCGCCCAGAGCTCGTCGAAGGGGGCCGGCGAAGGGAAAAAGCGCGGAGCCACCCGCTCGTGGAGGTCGACCGGCCACCGGCCCTGTTCCTCCATAAAGTGCGATTCCCAGTCCCCAGCGAAGCCCTCCTGCCGATAGCCCAGCGAGAGGACTGCCTCACTGGCGCGGCGCGCGTCGTGGGGATGGACCAGAATGTCCAGGTCATAGAATCGCCGCAGCGAAAGGTTCCCGTAGAGAGCCGCGGCGATGAGTGGACCCTTGAACGGGATGGCGCGGACACCGCGTGACTCGAACGCAGCCACAACTCTAGGCAGTTCCTCCGCCAACAGAAGGTCGCGCTCGGCGTTCGCGAGGTAACGTCTCTCCAGGTCGTCGAGAACCGCCGCCGGCACAACTTCGGGACGGATTGTGCTCAATCGGTTGTAAACGAGAGGTGCGACACGTTGGATCAGCGCCGTTCGGACCAGGTTGGGCCAGTCCAGCGTTAGGTCAAGCAGCGTCCGAATCCGCTCGGTTAGCGGGGCTGTCAGCTGGGTCCGGGCGCAGCAAAGTATCAGCTCTGCCTCGGGACCAGGGACTGCAACTGGGCTCACGGCACGAAGAGGCGCGGGTACGCCAATTTGACGCCAGTGGCTCACTGCGCAAGAGCTCGGAGCGAGCGCATCTTTATCAGCGGCCAATCCCCCAGACCGCAGAGGTTGCACTGCCCACCCTCGTCATACAGAGCGCGAAAGGCATCTACAGCATTGGCCTTTCGACCTTCCGGCTTCTGCAACGACAGGGACATGTGCGTTGATGCTGGGTTGAGGGTCAGTCGCTATGCTGCGCTATGACCGAAGAGGAACTGCTCGAGCGGCTTTCCCTTGCCGATCGGCTCTGGATCGCGGCGGTCGATCTGGCAATGACCGGCGCGCCACGGGCGCTGGTCGCGGCGGCGTGGCTCGTGATTGAGAAGATCGAGCGCCGCTTGGTCACCTGCCTGCCCGATCAACGCTGGGCACTAAAATGGCACCCGGGGAACGAGTCCAGAGACTCGCTCCCCCAGGCGCTCGCGCTCGGCCGCCGCAACAAATCTCAGCAGTATTTCTCGTACCTCGTTAGCGAGCGGTTCCATGACCCATCCCTTTTCTGGTGCTATCCCCGCCATGCGCCGGTCAGTCAGGTGTGAGACCTCCTTGTCTGCACGGTCCTTTGCGCTTCGCATTGCGTCTGAGAGAGGCCCACGCCAGTCCTCCCATTCGCCCCCCCTACCTGGGGATTCGACATAATGCCGGGCTGTGACGTCGTTTCGCTTGGGTCGGTACACGTCGGGAAACAGAAAGCCGATCAGGGTGCGCAGGTGACTCACGAACGCCTCCACCCTCGCATTCTGAAAGAAGCTGAGCAGGGAGGCGTCGTCACTGAGAAGTCTCACATCGCGGGTCCGGACGGCGGCGAAGAGCATCTCGATCTCATAGGCGAGATGCTCGTCGGCGAATGCCCTGAGCTCAGCAGGCTTCAGAGCTTTGCTCACCCAGGCACCCTGGTCGGAGCCACCGCCCCTGCGAGCGTCCCTACCCGAACGGCACTGTTGAAGCTCCGTTGAGACCTACCAGCGACATTGTCGGTCATGCCTGAAGATGCGCTGCTCTGCGCCCTGCCGCTGGCCGACCGGCTCCGGATCGCGGCGGTGGATCTGGCAGTGACGGGTGCGCCGCGGGCGCTGGTCGAGGCGGTGTGGGCGGGGAGCGCATCCCTTGAGTCATCCACTCGCGTCACGGCGCTGGCGGGCCCTGCTGTCGCCGCTGCCGAACCATGATGATGCCACCGCCCACGAACTCGAGGACGAGCCCGACGTAAACGAGGGGATTGTTGCGCGGTTCGCGGAGGCCAATGAAGACGAGCAGGAGCCCCACGTAAAAGAGGACGAACCCCCAGAGCCGCTTCTTAACGCCCCAGAGGACGAACAGGCCCGCGAGGATCGCGGCGAACACATACCAATCCCACCAGTCAAGCAACCAGGTCATGCGCGCTGCCCCTGACAACGGCCAGTTGTCCGCCGTGCCAAGATAAACTTCTGATGAAAAGGAGGGGGTGAGAAAGGTACTGGTGGGCAAACCGGGTCGAAAGCGGAGTTCCGAGCCGGCGCCATAGCCCGGCTGGGTAGAGTTGTTTCAGGGGTCGACTCTACTCTAGCCTGCTGGCGCGAACTCTGGCAGCATTGAAGAAGAATTGAGGGTCAGTCGCGATGCTGGGACATGCCCGAGGACGAGCAGCTCCGCGCCTTGCCACTCGCCGACCGGCTGCGGATCGCGGCGGTGGATCTGGCGGTGACCGGCGCGCCGCGGGCGCTGGTGGAGGCCGTGTGGCGAGCGGCCGGAGAGCTTCGCGTGGGTTGGGCCGCTGCCCTTGATACAGGGGAAGCTAGCCCGCGTTCTGAACCAAGAACGCGATGTATGCATCGATAACTTGCCGGCAGAAAACCGTTGACGACTCTAACACGTCACGCGAGCGGGGTTCAACTAGCAGGTTCCGCAGATCAACCCCGTACAATGGGGCTCCGGGCATTGGTGCGTGGCGACCGATATCCAGGGGTGCCAAACGCATGTCGTTGGATACTTTGCCGAAGTCCATGAACTCGGCCCGTCTTACGCCGTGAGGCTTGAGAGCGTCGAGCAAAGCCTCTTGGCCACCGAACGCATTTGTGATGACCTCGACAGACTTGTAGAACTCTACCAAGAAATAGCGAGGATTCTCGCAACCGATAAGATAGAACGCCAGCGCATAGTACAGTGTTGGGTTGAGCACGCGGAGATACTCAGCGAAGCTGGCAGTCGCTAGCTCCAGCCAGGTCTCTCCGCCTTCATCGTGGATTAGCTTACCGGCACCGGCAGCGTCGTCTGCCTCTACGCGAACGATCCTTTCAACCTTGAAC
>JBKPOS010000167.1:0-38582 GCA_046733215.1 Gemmatimonadota bacterium | reverse complement strand
GATAGTTGGCTTCGCGACTAACAGGAATCCCAGCATCGGCACCAGGGCGGCACCGGCGAGGGCCGGCGCGATCTGACCCTGAATGATTGGCGTCTGGAACAGCGGGCTCAACACGACGAGAAGTGCGTAAAGTCCAAGGCGCTGCAGGCCGAAACCCGCGATGAACCCGCACGCGACCGCAAATGCCAGGCGGGCTGCGGCGAGGGGCATGAGCGCCAGTGGCAGGGTCAGTACGACGGCGGGGAGCGGGTAATAGAGAGGGTAGCCGAGATTGATGTGTGCGCTAGCGACGGCGGCGTAGGGGTCCGAGCCGTCAAGCAGGGCGCGTCCCGCTATCCAGAGCTGATCGAAGTCGCTGGCAAACGGCCCGCGAGCCAGCGCGTGACCCACGAGTGCGGCTGCGATCGCCCCAACCAGGAGGCCGCACAAGACCGGCCGAAGGCGCGTGACGGTGGCGACGAGCACGGACCCGTCCCGTTGGCCTAGGGGTCCCACGCTCCCACGGCGAGAAAGCCCCATTCCGGCGCCATGTTGTCGTCGGTGACGATGCGGGCTCCGGCCACATCCTCCAGAACGGAGCTCCGCCATTCCCAATTGGCGTTTGGACCGACGCTGTCATTGATCACCGCCGTGAGCCGCTGCGCCGCAGCTGCCTGAACCGGGTCCACGGGGTTCAGCAAGAGACGCCCATCGACCGTGAGTTGCCTGATAGCGGCGGCCCAGGCTGCGTGATCGAGGCGGAGTGGCGCGTCGCTGACCGCGATGAAGCTTCCGAACCGCAAGCCATGTGGAAAGACCGTGAATCCCGTTTTCATGACGTCCGGGGACGACGTCGCGTTGTAGAAGTAGACGCCGCCTGGGGCCAGATGAGTGCGGACCTGCCTGAGAAAGTCAGCCGATAACAGATTCGTGGCGTGCTCGCGCCAGTGGAATGTGATGTTGGCGACGATCAGGTCGAATCGTTCGTCCGGGTGTCGCGCGAGCCAGCGGCGGCCGTCGTCGATCTCGACACGGACCTTGGGGTTGGTAAGCAGGCTCGCTACGTCCGGATATTGCGGGATGAGGGACAGGTATCCCGGGTTGATCTCCACGATAGTCAGCTGCTCGATCGAAGGCAGGTTGGCAATCAGCTGAGCCCAGGCGCCCATCGACAGCCCGATTACCAGCGCCCGTCGGGGCCGCGGATGGAATACGGGAATCGCCACGGCCCTCACCAGCAGGTTGGGGTCGTGCACCAGGTCGATGCGTGCCCAGCCGTCGTACACTCCGCCGCCGAAGACTTTACCGGCGCGGGTGACGTTTACCACGCCGACTCGGTTCTCGATGGTGTGCGCAAACCGCATGTCGGGGCGAAACTGGTGCTTGAAAATGAGTTTTTCGTACAGGCCATCGAACAAGCTGGGTGTGAGGCGTACCAGTCCGAAGCACAGGAGGCCGAGGCCTGCAAAGACGACGACTGATCCTCGTGCCGCCCAGAACAACGCGGCCGAGAGCAGCAGCCCGAGCACCGCGAGCACCAGGGCAACCGAGCTGGCAGGCATCCGGTCCAGCAGCACGTACCCGGTCAACAGGCTCCCCAGCGTGGACCCCAGGATGTTCGCGAAGTACACCCGGGAGAGTCCGGAACCGGCCCGCGCGTCAGGCCGAATGGCCAGGTGGCTGATCAGTGGCAGAGCGGCACCCAGCAGCGTGGTGCAGGCAGCGACCGCGGGGAGCGCAGTGAGGCAGAGAGAGTGGCGGCAGCCCCATCCAAGAAAGGGGATCACCAGATAGGCGGTGACGTAGGCGCCCAGATTGAACGTGGCCAGCGCCAGCAAGAGGCGGCGAGTAGGCCAATGCTGCGTGCGGCGACAGAGTCGCTCGACCACGAGCGCTCCCGCGGCCAATCCGTATAGGTAGAAGCCCAAAAGCAGCGCAAAGCCCTGCGCCGTTCCGCCGAACGCGACGGCAAACACACGATACCACAGGATCTCGTACGACAGAGCGATGAACCCGCTCAGGCCGGCGACCAGGATCGCCATCGGGAAGCTCATGCCGGATTCTCCCGATCCCGAACCAGGATCCAGACAGTCGTCGCAACGACCACGTTGCACGAGACCGCGACCCAGATAACCCCCGACTGGCCGAATGCCCGCATCAGCCCGTAGCTCGCCGCGAGCGCGGCCAGCGCCGAGCCGAGTGTGTTGACGAAATACAGCCCGCCGACCGACGTGCCGACGTTACCGGAGCGTCGAACGTAGTGAGCGACGAGGATGGGAAGCGTTGCGCCCATGCCCAGGGTCGGAATGACCAGCACACCAAAGGTGACCACTCCTGTCGCGACAGGCGTGAGCGACGTGGTCCACTCGCCTACCTGGCGCATGAGGGGCAGCGAAACCAGCCCGAACGCTCCAATGGCGAGCTCGATGGAGGCGAAGCGGCGGACAAGCTGGTCCGGCGTGCCTTGCGATAGCCGGCCGCCCAGCAGACTGCCCAGGCCGAGGCCGAAAATGAATGTGGTTACGATCAGCGTCACCGCCTCGACGTTGATGCCGACGACGGCGAAGAGAGTCCGCTGCCAGACTACCTGATAGAGAATGGCCGCGAAGCCGGACAGAAGAAACAGCGGAAACAGAAGGCCGGCCCGGCTCTTCTGCTCCGGCCGTGTTCTGATCGGAGGGGGTTCGGTTGCGACCGTCATGCGTTGGCCTCTGGCAAAGTGGGGCTGCCGTACACCTGGCGAGGTAGGGCCAAGACGCCGATCATGAGGCTGCCCGCAACAGCGATCCAGCCGACTACGGGATCGAGCCCTCCGCCACGGCCCAGATATATGATCCACGCGGTGGCGATCGCACCGGTCACCAGCATCCATCGCCAACGACGAATCAGCGCCGACTCGACCGCGGCCAGGAACGGAACCGCGACCACCAGGTCGATGAGGTAGTGCTCTCCGAATCCGAGCGCAGCAACCGCAATGCCAATGAGCCAGGCCAGGGTGGTCCAGCGCAGCCAGGCCACCGGACGCGCGGCGCGGTACAGGATGCAGGCCCAGGCAAAATGGAGTGAGGGCATCGCGTTCCGGGGAAAATCCGGCGGAACACTGATGGCTTGGAGCGCGACGCCTTCGGGCCGAACCGGAAACCCGCTGAAGGCGTAGCGGGGCCCGGTCGCGGGGCACAGCCAGTATCCGACGACACCCAGCAGGCCCGCGACGGCGCATGCCAGGAGGATCCGGCGCGAGTCCATGTCGGCGCGCTTTCGCCGAATCGACACGAGCAGAACCAGCGAGGCTTCGAGCGGCAGGGTGAGGTAGGCAACCCACGCGAACGCCGCGAGTGGTGGCCAGGCCGCGAATGCATCGGCCACGGCGTAGCTCGGCAATCCACCCAGCGCCCGGTCCGCGAGCAGAAGCACCGCATCCTGCGTCACGATCCAGCCATGACCGATCGGGATCAGCGTGAGCGCCACGACGAACACGAACGCGGGAACCCCGAACCCGGCCACGTTCAATCGAGGGTCGCGTGCCGGATGCAAGGCAAAGTCGGCCAGTGCCCCGAGCCCGGCGAACGCTCCGATCAATCCGGGATGACTCACGATACTCACGCGACTGCCGGAAGGTCCCAGGCTCCAGACCAGCCCGAAGGCAAGAGTGAGGATGGCTGCTCGCAGGAGCCGCCCCCGCGCCGGCTCGCCCAACAGCAGCAGCAAAGCGCTGCCCGTGAGGGCGGCTATGAGGAAACGAGGGGCAGGGCTCAATCCCCAGGCGACGACGCCGAGCAGTTGCCAGACCACCACTGCTCGAATAATTCGACCCACTCCCAGGCTTCGGCCCGGGGGAGAGATCGTCTGCGACTCAGCTTCGGGTGGCGAGGTGACCGTCACTGCTTTGCGTTGGATTGGCCTACGCAGCGCTTGAGCCGCTCGAGGGCGCTGGGGTCCACTGAGTCCGCCGGAGGATTGCGATTGAGCATGACGGCTACCGAGTCGCAATCCCAGATTGTCCAGCCGGGCTCACGTACGAGCTGTGTGGCCAGACGGGACCGGGGCCCGATCAATGCCCACCGGATCTTCCACTTGGAGAGTACGTCCCTCCAGCCGGGATCGAGATTCCAGACCTGGACGTATTCCTTGAAGAGCGCCTCGCCGTAAAAGTCGGTGCCGCCATCGATGAACACGCGCTGTTCCGGCCACTCGTGCAGCAGCCAGCCGCCCCAGATGAACTCGTTGAAGAGGGGTCCGCTCAACCCGGCTTTGCGGGCACGAGCGGTCACGTCGGCGGGGAAGGTCGTAGGATCGAAGCGATCTTCGACCAGCTGGACGCCGGCAACGCGGCCGTTCACGAGGGCGAGGCAAAGCAGCAGCACCGTTATGATCGACGCCCCAACGCCCGGATACGACCCGCGATACTCACGTTGGAAGACGCCCCGAGCTTTTCCGAAGACGGGGAGCCGCCTCCATTCCGGGTCGAGGTGCAGGGCGACCAGCGGGAGCGCAGCAATGCCGAACAGCTCGATGTTGCGCTGCGAGACCAAAGCCATCGCCGTATTTCCCAGGACGATGAGCAGCCAGTGCCAGCGGGGCCGGCGCTGCACCAACGCCAACCCTGCCATGACACCCAGCAGCGCCAGGAGGAAAATCTTGGCATTGATCGTGTGAAAGTCGGGCGACTGAAATTCATTGGTTTGGCGGATGATGGCATCGTTCCCGAAAAACCCGCTCACGTGCATCAGCAGCTTGATGCCGTACGGGTTTACCAGGGTGGCTAACAACGCTACTCCAAACGCCGTCCCGCGTGCGCGTGCCCGGCGCTTCCAGAGCGCGGGATCATCAGCCGAACGAGCCTCGAGAAGATCGCCGACCAGATAGGCCCCGATCAGAATCAAGCCGTAGACGAATCCGCCGTGAAGATTGGCCCACACAACGAAGAGCACTGCAAAGACCCACACGCGAGGCGGCTCGGTGCGCTCGAGGAGATCGAGCAGGATGACGACTGCGAGCAGGGTGAAGAGGTGAGGACGCGCCAGCCAATGGCTCCCCGTGAGCACCGCGGCGGCCATGCTCACGAGATAGGCAAGCAATGGATCCGCCCCGCGCTTGATCAGGAAACGCGCGACCAGCGTGAACGTCAGCGCGAGCAATAGACTCGCTACGATGGCTACGAGGGCAAGGCCGCCGATTCGCTCGGCCCCTGCATAGACCACCTCGCTCAACCACTCGAACGCCAGGAAGGGACGGCCCGCAGCGGTGTGGGAGAAGAACTCCTGCCGCAGCACGGCGTGCTGCTCCAGCATCACTTCGCCGAGGCGGAGGTGGCGAGCGAGATCACCGTCGCTGCTCAGCAGGCGGTTGGAAAAGCCCAACGGGATCGCGATCGCCCAGAAGATGAAGATTATGTCGTAGAGCGATGGCCGCGCGCTCCGCGCGGCGATGCTCTCGCGTGGCGCTGGTGCCGTTACGGACACTGATGGATCCGGCGCGCTCATTCAGCTCTGGGCTCAGGGGAGCCAAAGAACATTTCGCACGAATCCTTGCGGGGGGCGAGAGGTCGATGATTCTTAAGCGACCCAGGAGGGGTGCGCATCATCCGGGCCGGAAGGCGCAGCTGAAAGTCCGCGCGTCTTGTCCTTCTCGAACATCACTTGTTGATGCTTCGCAGCAACCATAGAGGTCGTTTGGGACCGACGAACGGTC
This sequence comes from Gemmatimonadota bacterium, assembly GCA_046733215.1. Classification (GTDB taxonomy): domain Bacteria; phylum Gemmatimonadota; class Gemmatimonadetes; order Gemmatimonadales; family GWC2-71-9; genus DASQPE01. The sequence goes on along the minus strand of JBKPOS010000167.1, from coordinate 32,912 downwards.
GTCGCAAGCGAGCAATATCCGGTCTGCTGGCTGGAGGGGTCTAGCCAACATGTTGCCGCTTATGGTGTTGCGTTACTGGCGACATTTTGTTCACTGTCACTATGCCGCCAACGAGCGGGCCGAGGTACAGTGGCTGCTTCGGAATAGAATTGAGTCAGCAGGATTAGCAAGTGCTGGTGCACCAATGTATTAGCTAATCTAACCCAGCATGACGGTGATGCAGGGCATACGTCTTGCTAGTTTCTGCAGCGTTCAAAATTAAGTCAATCCTATCAGTAAGCATTCGAGGGACGAGTACCGATCGCCCCTGACGGGCCTCTCGGCCTGTCGGCGAGGAGCCCCTGTCTCTTTCCGCGGGGGCCCATACACCACCACCCTGGCCGGGAGGCCGAGGAGGAGCTGCATGCAGTCCATGTTGAGAGCGCTGTGGGCCGACGAGTCCGGTCAGGGCCTTGTGGAATACGCGCTTATCATCGCCTTGGTCGCGGTCGGTCTCATCGCGATTCTGCTGGTGCTCCGGAACTCGATCGGTAACGTATTCAAGAACGCGGCCTCGCAGCTGAACAACGCGCCGTCGGCGCCGTTCACGCCCTGAAGCCGGACCCGGCCGTCGGTGGGCAAGGGCGGGTGTATTCCACTCTTGCCCAGCCGGGGACAAAAGTGCAGCATGCATGAACCGTATCTTCAACACGGCCCCTGGCTGACAGTCGGACTCGTGGCCGTCTTGGTGGTTGCGTGCTGGACGGACTGGCGGTCAAATCGGATCCCGAATTGGCTGACGCTCGCAGGGATGGTTCTCGGACTCGGCCTGCGACTTGCCGAAGGCCCGTCCGCACTCGTCGAAGGTAGTCTCGGTTTTGGACTGGCCGTGCTGGTCGCATTGCCTGCTTTTGCGACCGGTGTGCTTGGCGGAGGCGACGCGAAGTTGCTCATGGCCGTGGGTGCCGTGCTCGGCCCTCGCAACTTCGGCTTCGCCGCGCTGGCTATCGCGCTTGCCGGTGGATTGCTGGCGCTGGCGGAAGCGCTTCGCCGCGGGATGCTGCGCCCCGCGCTCGCGCTTTGCGGCGCCACGTTGCTTCACTGGGTGACCTTCGGCCGGCTGGGGCCGGTCCGGCGGCCGCTGGCTGCGCAAAAAGTTACGGTACCCTACGGGCTCGCTATCGCGGCGGGAACGATGATGTGGTGGTTCCTCGGAGGTGTGTCTTGAGACGGCTGCGTGTGCTCTCCCGTCAGGACCGTGGGCAAGCATTGCTCGAGTTCGCGCTGATCCTGCCACTGTTGCTCTTGCTCGTGCTCGGCATCATCGAGTTTGGCCGGGCGTGGAACCTGGCGCAGCTTATGTCCGACGTCGCCCGGGAAGGCGCCCGACGTGCTGTCGTCGCTGATCCGAGCATCACCGAAACCCAGGTCCACGACTTCATGGATCAGAAGCTGGCCACCGCCGGCGTACCTATCGGGGCGGCCGCGATCACGTTCTCCAAGACGGGCGGCGATCCCGCGAGTGGTTGGCATTCGCCAGGCCAGCAAACCGTGACCGTGGTAATCCCTTACTCATTCATGTTTTTTAGCGACGTTTTCGGCACGATCCCGCTGACCAGCTCGTTCACGATGCGGATGGAGTGAGGAGAGCATATGGCGCGCAGGAGCCGTCCGTTCGTCTTGTTGGCGCTCGCGGTCCTGTCCGGCGGGGCCGCGGCGTATCTGGCGCTGCAGTATATCCGCCAGCAGGCGACGCCACTGCTCGCCGCGACGCCCAAGAATTCTCAGGTGGTGGTGGCCGCGCATGCCATGCCCCTGGGGGCCGTTCTGGGTGAGCGGGACGTCAAGACGGTGGAATGGGCCGGCGGCGCTCTGCCTCCCGGATTCATCGGCAGTCCCGCAGAGGCAGTTGGCCGGGGCCTAATCGTACCGGTGCAGGAGAACGAGCCGATCCTCGACGCCAAGCTGGCAGCCAAGGGCGTTGGCGGCGGACTCCCGGTGATCATCGATCAAGGGATGCGCGCGGTCAGCGTCGGCGTCGACCAGGTCGTCGGCGTCGCAGGCTTCGTGACGCCCTCAACGCGGGTGGATGTGTTGCTCACGATGAGCGACATCCAGGGCACCAAAGAGCCTGCCACTCGCGTCATCATGCAGAACGTCAAGACGCTCGCGGCCGGCCAGTCCATTCAACAGGACAAGGACGGCAAGCCGCAGACGGTTCCCGTGATCACGCTGCTGGTGACCCCTGAGCAGGCCGAGACGCTGGCATTGGCGTCGAGTCAGGGCCGGATTCAGCTTGCGCTCCGCAACATGCTCGACACTCTGCATATCGAGACCCGGGGCACCCGGGTTGGCGCACTCATGGGTGGGCCGATTGGGCGGGTGGGCCCGCCGGTGGCCGTCAGGCGTCGGGCGCCAGCTGCGCAGGAGCTGAGCGTGCCCGAGCCGACTCAGACGGTCATCGAGGTGTACCGTGGTGGAGCCCGCACGCTGCAGAAGTTTTAGCGAGTGCTACCGGTCGCAGGTCAACCCCAGCCGATGGGAGTGCCGTGAGCCAGCCTCTGCGTGGTCGGGTTCAATTGCGCTTATCCCGGTTCGTGCCGGCGCTGGCCGTTCTCGTGCTCGGCGTCGCACCGACGATTCGGGCGCAGCAGGTCTTCAGCCAGCCAGAGCGGGTCATCTCGGTCTCGAAGGGCGCGTCGGTGCTGTTGGTAAATCCGGTGGCGCTCCAACGCTTTTCGGTCGGTGACCCCGGCGTTGCCGAAGCGACGATCGTGTCCCCTACCGAGGTGGTGATCAACGGGAAGGCGCTGGGCTCGACCACGCTTCTCATCTGGGACAATTCCACTCAGGTCAAGGTGTATTCGGTCGAGGTGACCGCGGATGCACCGGCTCTCGAGCGCTATCTCCGGCAGGTGATGCCGGACGAGCAGATCGCAGTCACCGCCAGCGGCAACTCGGTTACGCTGAGTGGAAACGTCAAGGATCCCAACTCGGTACAGCGTGCGGTAGACATCGCGCGGGGCTCGGGCGCTACCATCATCGACAATCTGGTGGCGCCGCCTGCGGTCCAGGTGGAGCTGCACGTCCGGTTTGCCGAGATCAGTCGCAGCGTCTTGAGGGCCTGGAGCGCGCAGCTCACGACGGTCAATCCCCAGGATCTGAGCTCTAACGGCAACTACACGGCCTCGACCAATCCGTCCTCCAACGCGACGACCATCAACTTCCTGCTGGACAATCTTCCCGGCAATGCGCAGCTCTCGGCTCTGATCCGCGCTGCGGAGCAGCGCGGCGATTTCCGCGACCTGGCGGAGCCGAATCTCATGACCTTGCCCGGCAAGGAAGCCTACTTTCTGGCCGGCGGACGGTTTCCGTATCCGGCGGTTCAGGGCGGCGGTGTGGCAGGGTCCATCGGCGTTCAATTCGAAGAGTTCGGTGTCAGACTCCGGTTTACGCCGTACATTACCCGGAGCGGTGCGATCCGGCTCAAGCTCGCCCCCGAGGTCTCCGCTCTCGACTTCGCCAACGGTCTCGTGATCAGTGGATTCACCATTCCATCTATCACGGCGCGGCGGGCGGAGACCGAAGTCGAGTTGCGCGAGGGGCAGTATCTGGCCATCGCGGGCCTGCTCGATAATACGGTCACCGACAACGTTACCAAGATCCCGTTCCTGGGGGACATTCCTATCCTTGGCCAGCTGTTCCGGTCCAAGAACCTGCAACAGAAACGAACCGAGCTGTTGGTGCTGGTTACCCCGCAGCTCGTGGTCGCTAAAGGCGAGCCGGCTCCGGTGCCCACTGGAGAAGTGCGCAACTGGCCGTGGTCCAAGGCGCTGGAAAAGCCGGCGCCGGGCACTGAGCCGGTCAAGCCGCCTGAACAACAGCAGCAGCCACAGCAACCGCAGCAGGAGCAGCAGCCGCCGCAGTAGCGGGGGCAGGTGCGAGGAGACGGTATGGGACCACAGGGAAAGGGACTGGGCCGACGCGGCGCCACGGCGGTATTCGTGGGCGTCGCACTGGCCGCTCTGCTAGGGATGGTGTCTCTGGCAGTGGACGTGGGAATGCTGATGAAATGGCGGAGCGATGCGCAGCGTGCCGCGGATGCAGCGGCCCTGGCCGGTGCTCAGGAATTCCGTGATGCCACGCCCGCGGTGGCCAAGGGGCCTGCCGCCGACTCGGCAATTGCGTACGCCGCCAGGAACTACGTTGGCTGGCGGGGGATAGACACGAGCGGGAAGATATTCAGCGATTCCGGGAACAACCGCCTCGTGAACTCACCGGAAGCTTACGTCCAGGTGCTGACCGACCAGCGAAAAGTGCGGGTGTTCATTCGGCGCGCCCAGAACCCGACCTGGTTTGGCAAGCTGCTGGGCTGGGACTTCGTCCCCATCTCGGTGAAGGCCGCCGCGCAGGTGAGTACGTCAGGCACCGGAAAGTGCGTGAAGCCGTTCGCGATTCCGGATCTATGGGCCGAGTTGGGCAGTGCCGGGAAAAAGGGCGGCACGGGTCCGAGTCAGGACGTCAACAATAATCGTGTTTGGGACCCGAGCGAGGCGTGGCAATACGAGCCCCCAGCCGATCGCTACGCGGCCTACAATCCGGACACGACTCTCGCAGCGCAGGCCTTGCAGACCGGGTACGGAAGCACGTGGCGCAACAGCAACGGCCTGGGCGTGACCAACGACTACGGGCTTCAGATCACGATCAAGCCACAGAGCCCGCACGACAACATCACGAGCGGCTGGTTCTATCCGTGGCGCATGGACTTTGCGGACGGCACCGAAGCAAAAGGCGCCAACGACTACCGCTCCCTGCTCTCCGACACCACCTGTACCTTGGCGGCGCCGGTCCAGCTCGGCCAAACGTTCGACGTCGAGGACGGCAATATGGTCGGCCCGACGAAGCAGGCAATCAACGACTTGATGTCGTACGATCCCGGTGCCCACTGGGATCCTACGTTCCCGGACGGGCTAGGACACACGGGAGCCGTTCGGGGCTCCAAGTACGCGGACTGGCGCGACAGCCCGCGGGTTATCGTGCTATCGTTGTTCGACCCAGCTCAGATCGCGAACATCCAGAGCGGTGGGAGCCTGAACATTCAGTTCAATAACCTGGCTCTCTTCTTCCTGGAGGGCATGGTTGGTAACGGCAACCAGGCGCCCGTGCAGGGGAGATTTTTGTACTTCGTGCACTCCTCCGGGCCCTCGGGACCGGTGGCAGGTTCACTTATTAAGAAGCTCCAGCTCGTAGAGTAGACGGGAGAGGCGCATCACGTGACCGAAGGCCACATTCGAGTCGGCATCATCTCGACCGACGTCCGGTTTCGTGACCGCCTCCGCGAAGCGCTAGCCGAAAGCGGACGAGGGTTCCGGATTGCTCTGGAGCTCTCGGTCCGCTTTGCCGATTTCGCCGAAGAGCAGGTCCAGGCGTTACGACATGCCGCACCCGATCTGCTGATCGTCGATCTCGAGGATGACCCCGAAGTCGGGGTCAAACTCATTCAATTCCTGTCCGAGTCGCACCCGATGCACCGGGTTCTCGCGGCAGGCCCCCCGCTGTCGCCCGGGCTTCTGCTCGCCGCCATGCGGGCCGGCGTTTCGGACTATCTGCAGAAGCCAGTCGAGCCGGATGCACTGCAGGAGTCCCTGCGGAGGGTCACGGCTCTTCTGGGACGATCCAGTGACCTGGGACGCAAGCCGGGGCAGGTGTTCTCCGTATTTGGTGCCAAGGGCGGCACCGGCTCGACCACGCTCGCGACGAATCTCGCGATCGTGCTCCAGCGCCTGACCGGCAAGCGCACGTTGCTGGTGGATCTCGATCTCGAGCTGGGCGAGGTGGCCGTTCAGCTGGGCGTGCGACCGCGGTTCAACCTGGTGGACATGATCCAGAACTACCACCGGATGGACGCCGGTCTGCTCGCCTCATTCATCGAGCAGCATTCTTCCGGAGTGCATCTGCTCTCCGCGCCGTTCCATCCCGAGCGGGCCGAGGCCACGTCGGCCGAAGAGATCCGCAAGATCCTCCAGTTTCTCAAGCAGCACTACGACTACGTCGTGATCGACACTGCCAAATCGTTCTCGCCCACCACCCTCGCCGCGTTCGACCAGTCGGACAACGTGCTGGTAGTGGTGGCCTTGGACTTGCCATCCCTCAGGAATGTCCAGCGCGGACTTCCGCTGCTCAAGCGGGTGCTGCCGCGCGGGCTGGAGCAGGCCAGACTCATCGTCAATCGATACCAGCCGGACGAAGAGATCGGACTCAAGGAGGTCGAGCAGACGCTGGGCCTCAAAGTGTTCTGGACCCTGAGCAACGACTACGAGGCGGTGATCCGCTCGATCAATCAGGGGAAGCCGATTGTGCTGAACGGCAGCTCCAAGTACACCAAGGATGTAAAAGGGCTCGGCGCCAAGATCGCCGGATTGGGAGCCAAGGACCGCGTGACACGGCCGAGCGCCAGCCAGATCGTTGGTCAGCTGGTTGGCAAGATCGTGCGCAAAGGAGATAAAGAGGCATGACCGAATCCGCCGGCCAGGACAACGGCCCAAAGCCCAGAAACACCAGCGAGACGCGCCTCAAGCTTCCGTGGGAGCGGCCCGCCGATCCGCCGCCGCCCCGGCCCTCGGCCGCACCGAAGTCGGGAGCGAAGCAGCATTTCTTCCAGGAAATCAAGGGGCGGGTTCATCGCAAGCTGATCGAGCGACTCAACCTGTCGAGCCTCGACAAGCTGTCGCGCGAGCAGGTTGTGGACGCGATCCGGAAGGTGGTACACGATCTCCTGGCCGCGGAGGCGGCACCGCTCAACTTCGAAGAGCGGGAAGAGCTGGTTCGGCAGGTACTGGACGAGATCTTCGGGCTGGGTCCCATCGAGCCGCTCATGCAGGATGCCGAGATCTCGGATATCCTGGTGAATACCTATAAGCAGGTCTACATCGAGCGCTTCGGCAAGCTGGAGCCCACCGACGTCCGCTTCCAGGACGACAGGCACCTGCTCCAGGTTATCGACCGCATCGTCTCTGCCGTTGGCCGCCGAATCGACGATTCCTCACCCATGGTGGACGCCCGTCTGGCCGATGGATCCCGCGTCAATGCGATCATCAAGCCGCTCGCGATCGATGGCCCCCATCTCTCGATCCGTAAGTTCAAGCGCGATGCACTGAGCGGCGACGATCTCCTGGCCAAGGAGAGCCTCACCGACGCGATGCTCGAGCTGCTCAAGGGCATTGTACGCGCCCGGCTCAACGTCATCATTTCGGGCGGTACCGGCGCGGGCAAGACGACGCTGCTCAACATCCTGTCGTCCTTCATTCCGCCGTCCGAGCGTATCGTCACGATCGAGGACTCGGCCGAGCTTCAGCTCAAGCAGCCGCATGTGGTCCGGCTGGAGACCCGGCCGGCCAACATCGAAGGAACGGGCGAGGTGTCGCAGCGCCTGCTGCTGATCAACGCTCTTCGTATGCGGCCCGACCGGATCATCATGGGTGAGTGCCGCGGCGGCGAGGCGGTGGACATGCTCCAGGCCATGAACACCGGCCACGACGGGTCGATTACGACCATTCACGCCAACACGCCGCGCGATGCGCTGAGCCGGGTCGAGACCATGGTCTCGATGGCCAGCCTCGATCTGCCGGACAAGGCCGTCCGGCAGCAGATCGCGAGCGCGATCCAGGTCGTGATTCAGGTGAGCCGGTTGAGTGACGGCTCCCGAAAGCTGATTCAGATCGCCGAGATCTCGGGGATGGAAGGCGACATCATCACGATGCAGGACATCTTCGTGTTCGAGCGGCTCGGCATCGGCGAGGACGAAAAGGTGCTTGGGCGCTTCAAGGCTTCGGGCATCCGTCCCAAGTTCACCGAACGACTTAAAGCATACGGGATCGATCTTTCCGCCCTGCTGTTCCTCAACCAGCGTGAAAGCGGGCCCCGGGCTGCGAGTGGGGGACGCTGGTGAACCTTCCGGCAGCATCCTGGGTCTCGGCCGCGCTGGTCTTCTGTGCGGTCGTATTCGGCGCGATCGGCTTCGCGCTCCTGCTCGAGGTACTGCAGGAAAGTCGTCGTCGCCGTCAGGTGGTCCGGCAGCTCAAGACGCTCGGATCGCTCGATATCGCCGAAGCGGAAGCCGGCCTGTTGCGCCGGCCCCTCGAGCAGCAGCCGCCCTGGCTGCGCGCGCTTTCCGCCAGGACGCCACAGTTGCGCGACCTGGGACGCCTCATCCAACAGGCGGGCGTGAGCTGGCGGGTGGAATCCCTCCTGCTCCTGGTGCTCGGGCTTGGGGTCGGGTTGGGGTCCGGCGTCTTCATTATCACGCGGTTTCTGCCGTTCGGCGTCATCGGCTCGGCTTTAGGCGCCTACTCGCCCTTCTGGTACCTCAAGTGGAAGCGAAAAAGACGGAACGATGCCTTCGAGGGCGGGTTGCCTGAGGCCATCGACCTGCTGGGCCGAGCCATCCGCGCCGGGCATCCCCTCTCTGCCGGCCTCAAGATGGTGGCAGACGAGACTCAGGAGCCAATCGCGGGGGAGTTTCAACGGACTTTCGAGGAACAGCGGTTCGGACTTCCGTTCGACGATGCCATTGTCGCCATGGCGGATCGGGTGGACATCGTTGACGTGCGGATTCTCGTCACGGCCATCCTTATCCAGCGCGAAGTCGGTGGTAACCTCGCCGAGGTGCTCGATAACCTCGCGCAAGTGATCCGCGCCCGGTTCACCATCCGCCGTCAGCTACGCGTATACACCGCGCAGGGCCGATTCACCGGATATACCCTTGCGGTGCTCCCGATCATCGTCGGGGTCACCATTTACTTCCTGAACCCCGAGTACATGAAGCTGCTGTTCACGCATCCGATGGGGAAATTGATGGTGGCCGTCGCGGCAATCATGCAGGTGATCGGCTACATCTGGATCCGCAATATCGTGGACATCGAGATCTGACGCCGTGGTGCTTCTCCTACTTGCCATTGGCCTGATTGCTCTCTCGGTGATGTTCGCCGTGATGTTTATCGGCGAGATCGCCCCCGGGCGGCAGAACACGGTGGCGTCGCGGCTGTCGGAGCTCGAGACCGATCCTCACTCGACTGAGATTCTCCGCCGCCGCCGGCGCCAATTGCGCGCCGAGAAGCTCGCCGGCCTGGTGCAGGCGCTTGGGGAGCGGATTGAGCCCGGCCACAAGGACGCGGCGGCTGTCCGGCTCCGACTGCTTCAGGCCGGATATCAGAGTCAGGCGGCAGTGCCGGTCTACCTGGGATTGCGCCTCGCGCTTCCGATCGCAATGGCGTTCAGCGCGGTCACGATCCTCAGTGTATTAGGGATGGCCAGCCTGATGGGGCTGGTGGCCGTTATCTGGTTCTCTGCGCTGGGATACATCGCGCCCTCGGTGTTTATTGGCGGACGAATCCGGCGCCGGCAGAAGGAAATGCAGAAGGCGTTGCCTGACGCGCTGGACCTGCTGGTGGTGTGCGTCGAGGCCGGCCTGGGCCTCAACCAGGCGCTGGTCCGCGTGTCCGAGGAGATCGAGCGATTGAGCCCGGTGTTGAGCGAGCAGTTTGCTCTGGTCAACCTGGAGATTCGGGCCGGCACCCCGCGGGACGATGCCTTCCGCAACATGGGCGAGCGCACCGGTCTTGACGATCTCAAGTCGCTGATGGCGATGCTCATTCAGACCGATCGCTTCGGTACGTCGATCGCGCAAGCGCTCAGAGTGCAGGCAGACACGCTGCGAACCAAGCGCCGCCAGCGCGCCGAGGAAGCCGCGGCCAAGACGACGATCAAGCTGGTCTTCCCGCTGGTGCTGTTCATTTTCCCCGCGATGTTCGTGGTGATTCTGGGCTCGGCGATCATCCAGATCTTCGAAGCACTGGGCCATTGAGCGTTCGGTTATTGCGGGCTGCCAACCAGAGGGGCCGTGTGCTGGGCGATCGCATCGTGATCGCCGACCGCTGGTGGTCACGCCTGAAGGGCTTGATGGGTCGCTCCGGCCTCGCGCCAGGTGAAGGCTTGTTGCTTCGGCCCTGCCGGGCGGTCCACATGATGGGAATGCGGTTTCCGCTCGACATCGCATTCCTCGATACCAGGGGCACCGTGGTGGCAACGTATCCCAACCTCCGGCCCGGTGCCCGAACCGGATGGCATCGGCAGGCGGACGGAGCCCTCGAGCTGCCCGCCGGAACGCTGGCGGCGAGCGGGACTCGCGAGGGTGATCAGATCGTGTGCACCGAGGAGTTTCATTCATGAGCGCCGCTCCTGTCCCGACTCAACCACGGCCCAGCGCACCGACCCGGCCGCCATTACCCGAGACGATCGAGGCAACCGGTCTGTCCGTCGAGTTCGTGGTGGATCTGCTGCTCAAGACACTTTACGTGCAAGGTGCCCGTACCGGGCAGCAATTGATGGAAACCGTGAAGCTTCCGTTTCCATTCGTAGACGACTTGCTCCTCGGACTCCAGCAGCGTCGCTTGACGGAGGTCCGCGGCACCAGTGGGGCAGGGCGGGGCGGCTACATGTTCGATCTCACCTCAGAGGGCCGCACCCGCGCTCGCGAAGCGCTGGAGTCGAGCCAGTATATCGGCCCCGCCCCCGTGCCGCTGTCGCAGTACCGCGAGTGGACCATGCAGCAGTCGATCTCGCGGGTCCATGTGTCCCGGGATACCGTAAGGCTCGGTTTCCGCAACATGGTGCTCGCGGACCCCATCCTCGAGATGCTAGGGCCAGCCATCAACTCTGCCAAGTCGCTGTTCCTGTATGGCGGGCCTGGTAACGGCAAGACGCTCATTGCTGAAAGCATCTCTCACATGCTCGGCGGCCGCCTCTACATTCCCTACGCCCTCGAAGTGGACGGCCAGATCCTGGTGCTCTACGACCCCGTTTACCATCACCAGGTGCCGGATGACGAACCGCTGCTCACGGCGGACCAGCCGGCCTGGCTCAAGCAGATACCGGAGTACGACCGGCGCTACATCCCGATCCGCCGGCCCGTCGTGCTGACGGGTGGCGAGCTCACCCTGGACCAGCTCGATCTCCAGTACGACAGCTACGCCAAGATGTACCAGGCGCCGTTTCAGCTGAAGGCAAACGGCGGCGTGCTCATTCTCGACGACTTCGGTCGGCAGCGGACTCCCCCCCGCGACCTGCTCAACCGCTGGATCGTGCCGTTGGAGAAGCGCATCGATTTCCTCACGCTGCACACCGGTGGCAAGTTTCCGGTGCCGTTCGACTGTCTGCTCATTTTCTCGACCAATCTCGCGCCGCACGAGCTGGTCGAAGAAGCGTTTCTGCGCCGGATCCATTACAAGCTTCACGTCTTCGGGCCCACGCAGCAGGAGTACGCCGAAATCTTCCGCCGCTGTTGTGCCGAGCGAGAGATTAACTACGAGTCCTGGGTAGTACCTCATATGTATGCCGAGTACTATGGCCGGCGGCAGATCGTTCCCCGGAACTGTCATCCCCGCGATGTGCTGGACCATTTCCTCGACATGGTTCATTACCTCGAGGTGGCTCCGAGGCTCACTCCCGACCTGCTGGATCGGGCGTGCAACTCCTACTTCCTCGATGCTCCGCAGGAGGTCACGTGAGCGAAGCCCAGGGCGCCGAGCCATCACGCGAGGAACAGACGGCCCGCGCGCGCCCCGAGGTCATGTTCCTCAATCGGTTGGAGGTTCTGGAGCGGGACAATCGCCGACTCCAGCGCTCGGCCAACCTCTCGTTCATCGGCATCGCCATTTTGCTGGGGCTGGTCGTCGCACTGGTGTGGGTTGCCGGCCGATACGGGATGCCGGGCAGCGTGGCTAGGGAAGTCGCGGCACGTCAGTTTGTTCTGCGGGATCAGAGCGGAACTCTCCGCGGAGTCTGGGGCATGGGCGAGGATGGCGCAGTCCGGCTGGTTCTCCAGGACCAGACAGGCCGGCCGCGAGTCAAAGTCAGCCTGCTCGGGGACGGGACCTCCGGGCTTTCCTTCTCCGATTCCACCGGCCATGCTCGCGCCGTGTTCGCGCTCCTTCCCGACCAGACCGGCTCGGTGGCCTTTGCCGACGAGAGCGGGAAGACTCGCAGCGTGCTGGGCATCTCCGCCGATGGCTCCTCCAATATCGTCTTCGCCGATCGTGCGGGCTCGACCCGGGCAGGGCTGGGTGTGGACGCACGGGGACAGAGCACCTTCACGCTGGCCGATAAGATGAGTGAAGCGCTGCCGGCTCCCGCCGTCACGGAAAGCGTGGGTGGTGAGGTGGCCGATTCTTCCCCCGCTCCCAAGCGTCCTATTCCTCGGCGGAAACCCTAGCCTATCACCTAAGGCAGAGGCCGCCCATCAGAAGGGTACTGGAGCCGACGGACCTCACGGTCCGCCGGCTTTCTGGTGTTTAGTTTTGCACTTCCAACACCCCGAGGAGGGTCCCCATGGATCGGCGCCTCGCGATTCTTCCGATCGCTCTCGCCGCTGCCTGCGCGACGAACCCGGTCACCGGCAAGTCGGAGCTGGCGCTCGTCTCCGAAGGTCAGGAGATCGAGATGGGCAGGCAGAGCGCCCAGGAGGTCGCCCAGACCATCGGGTATTACAACGACCCTGCAATCCAGAGCTACGTCTCTGCCATCGGCCTGAAGATGGCCAAGGCTTCGGAGCGTCCTCAGCTGCCGTGGGAATTTCATGTCGTGAACGACGCCTCGGTCAATGCGTTCGCGCTGCCGGGGGGCTTCATTTACGTCACCCGTGGCCTGATGACCAGCATCACCAACGAAGCTGAGCTGGCCACCGTGGTAGGGCACGAGATCGGGCACGTCACCAACCGCCACCAGGTGCAACAGATCTCGCGGGCCGAGGTCGCTCAGCTGGGTCTCGGGCTCGGCATGATTCTGCGACCCGACCTCCAGCCGCTCGGTTCGGCCCTCGGGAGCGGGCTCAGTATCCTGTTCCTCAAGTACGGCCGCGACGCCGAGAACCAGGCGGACCTCGCCGGATTCCGCTACGCGCTGAACCAGAACTACGATGTCCGGCAGATGATCAACATGTTCCAGACGCTCGAAGGCGTAAGCCAGCTGGAGGGAGGCGGTAAGCTGCCGGAGTGGCTCTCTACCCACCCGAATCCCGAGAACCGCGCCCAGGCCACGGAGGCCCGCCTCGACACGCTGCACCGCGATCTGAGCAACACCATCGTCGGGCGCGACGAATACGTCCAGCGGCTGAAGGGCATGGTGTATGGCGAGGACCCCAGACAGGGTTACTTCCAGGGGACGACGTTCCTCCATCCCGATATGAGATTCCAGCTCGCGTTCCCGGAGGGGTGGAAGACCCAGAATCAGGCGGATGCAGTGGTGGGCGTGAGCCCGAACCAGGATGCGATGATGCAGCTCTCCCTGGCCGGCAAGACCGATCCCACGTCGGCTGCACGGCAGTTCCTGTCGCAGCAGGGAATTCAGGCAGGGCAGGGCAGCACGCAATCAATCAATGGTATGCCTGCGGCCTCGAGCTACTTCAGCGCGCAGACCGAACAGGGGCAGATCCAGGGGCTGGTGTCGTTCATCTCGTATCGGGGCACAACCTACGGCATCCTTGCGTACACCGGGGCCGCAAATCTACAGGCGTACGACGGAACCTTTCGCCGTGCGATCGGCAGCTTCCGCGAGCTGAACGATCCGGCCGCTCTCAACGTTCAGCCGGCGCGCATCGAGTTGGTGAAGCTGGACCAGCCGATGACATTGGCGGAGTTCAACCAGCGTTATCCGTCCTCAGTAAAGGTCGAGGAAGTGGCGCTCATCAATGGGGTCCAGAGCGCCAACGCAAGCCTCAAGGCCGGCGAGTTCTACAAGAGAGTCGTGGGCGGATTAAAGCCGAGCAGCAGCAGTAACCTGACCGGTCAACAATAGACGGCAGACGGGGGCTTCTTGTGTCCGCGACACTAGGAGCTCCCGTTTACTGTTTACCGTTCACCGTTCACGCTGTTTCAATTAAGCTCCTCGCCCTCGCGAAAATCTCATACCACATCCCCCGCGTCAGCTTTCCCGTGTTGGTGTTCTGGCGACTCGGGTGAAATGAGCAGAGCAGAGTGCGGCCATCTGGAAGAACGGCCTCGCGGCTGTGGCCGAACGGTGGGCGCTTAGCCGGAGCCAGCGATTCCCACCAGCCGGCCGCGCGAAGCCAGGCATCGCAAGCCACCCGACCGAGGGCAAGCACCACTCGGACTCTGTCGAGCAGGGCGATCTCGCGCTCGAGGAAATCTCGGCAATTGGCCAGCTCGTCGGGCGACGGCTTGTTGTCCGGGGGCGCGCAGCGGGCGGCTGCGGTGATGTAGCAGTCGGAAAGCACCAGGCCGTCGTCACGGCTTACCGAGCCAGGTTGGTTGGCAAAGCCGTAGCGATAAAGCGCCTCGTAAAGCCAGTTTCCGCTCGAGTCTCCGGTAAACATGCGGCCGGTGCGGTTGGCACCGTGGGCAGCGGGCGCCAGCCCGACGATGAGGAGCGACGCGTGCGGATCGCCGAATGCCGGCACGGGGCGGCCCCAGTACGTCCAGTCATGAAACTCGCGCTTCTTGATGCGGGCAATCTCACGGCAATATGTGCGTAGCCTTGGGCAGTGGGTGCAGCGGACCACGGCCTTGTTGACCGCGATGATCCCGCCGCTGGCCGAAGCGGGCATGATCTTCATCGGGCAAGTTGAAAGCGTTCGAAACGGTGCAGCTCTTCCTCGATTTGCCGCTTCCGTTCGCGCCGCGCGCTTTTGGTCAACCAGGTCCACTGCTGGAGCAGCAGCTTCTCGCGGTCGCGATCGGTCTTGAGGTCGATAGCCGCGACGATTTCGTCGCCCACCAGCACGGGCAAGGCAAAGTAGCCGAAGATCCGCTGGTCCCTGGGCAGGTAGGCCTCGAAGCGATGCTCGTAATCGAAGAATAGGCGGAGCCGCTTGCGCTGGTTCACCAGGGGATCGAACGGCGAGAGGATGTGAACAAGCTCCCCGGTGCCGTCGAGGGCTGCCTCGAGCGTTTCCGGCCGAGCCCAGTGTTCGAGCTTACCGGCCCCCTCGAGCGCAATCGGAACCAGCTCGCGACGCTTTACTCTGCCTTCGATCAGTCGTCGCACCGGAGTTTTTGACTGGGGATCGAGATAGCAGACGGACTCCAGACTCACCACACCCTGAGCACGAAGCGCACGGTCGAGCAGGTAATCGAGCGTCTCACCGTTGCAGGCCGGTTTGGGGAGCCGCTGCCATCCGAAGTGTCGGTTCGTCAGCTCATAGGTCTTGAGCATGCCGGTGCGCTGACTGATCGTTACAGATCCCTTGTAGAAGGCGAGCTGAAGAGCCCGCTTGGATGGCTTACGGCTGGCCCACGCGTGATCCTTTTCGACCAGCACGTCGTCATCGATGTCGCGGATCGTCAGGGCGCCTTCTCGCCTGATCCGCGCCAGCACTCTGCGAATGTCCCGTTCCTTCACCGCGGTAAACCACACACTTCGGCGCCGCCAGTCCCGCTTCATTGCACCGGTGTAAAACCGCATGTCTCTCGTCGGGAGATACGACAGGGCGTGCGTCCAGTACTCGAAGACCGTCTTGTCGATGGTCTGCGCCTGTCTCAGGTGTTCGCGACGATAGGCGGGAATGCGAGTATACAGGATGTGGTGATGGCAACGTTCGATCACATTGATCGTATCGATCTGGACGTAGCCCAGATGTGCCACCGCCGCAGGAGTCGAGTCCGGGCCGGCTCCGAAGGGCTCGGCGGTATCGAGTCGCTGAGCGCGCAGCCAAATGCGTTTCGCCCGGGATTTGGTAAGCGGAAGGGATTGTCGAGCTACGCCGGTCATGAAGCGGTAAAGTCTCTAACTCACCCGTCGCGTCTTCCGCTTCATGAAATCCATGAGGATGAACTGACCCAGCGTCATAGTATTAGTGAAGTAGGCCTTCCCCTTGCAGATCGCCGCCACCTGCTTTACGAACTCGACCAGGCTCCGATCCCGTGCAAGCATGAACGTGTTGATCATGATCCCGCTCCGGCGGCAGTTGGCGACTTCCCGATATGTTGCCGCGAGAATCTGGGGATCCAGTCCCATCGAGTTCACATAAATCCGTCCGTCCGGCATCGTGAGCGCCGAGGGCTTGCCGTCGGTGATCATGATGACCTGCCGCATGTCCTTCTTCTGCCCCAGCAAAATGCGCCGGGCCAACTTGAGGCCCTCGGCCGTGTTGGTGTGATACGGACCGACCTGGGCCGCGGCGAGCGCACTGAGTGGAATCTCCTCGGCCGAGTCGTGGAACAGCACTACACGCAGGCTGTCGCCCGGGAATTGGGTGCGGATCAGGTGCGTGAGCGCCAGAGCCACTTTCTTGGCCGGAGTGAAGCGATCCTCACCGTACAAGATCATCGAGTGGGAGCAATCGAGCATCAACACGGTGGCGGACGACGAGCGATACTCGGACTGGCTCACCATCAAGTCTTCGTACTCGAGGTTGAGCGGCACGCCGAGGCCTTCGCGTGCGATGGCGCTGCCGAGGGTCGCCGGCACGTCGAGGTTGAGGACGTCGCCGAACTCGTAGGGCTTGCTGGTGCCTTCAGTCTCGACACCGGTCGCAAGGTATGGCGTCTCGTGTGCGCCGAAGCTCGACTTGCCTACGCTCCCAAGCAAATTCTTGAGTGTCTTGTAACCCAGGAAATCGATGCCCTTCTCGGTCAGATTGAAATGCACCTGCTGGGCGGCGGACTGGGCCATACCGCCCGGTCCGAACATCGACTGATACCCACCCGGGACCTGGGGCGCCTGGGTGACGTTGAGGTACCCTTCGTCGATGAGCCGCTGCACGATCCGATCGAGCAGCTCACCCAGCTGACGCTCGATCTCGCGATCGCGGGATGGGTCACCGGTTCCTTCCCCTCGCAGCACCTTGAGCATTTCGGGGGTGAGCTGGCCCGACTCCATGAGCGCGCGGAGAATCGCCTGCTTGAGGGCGTCCAGCGAGCGGTCGCCGTCCCCCATCTCGTCCTGCCAGAACGACTGCCCCTGACCGGCAAAGCCGGACTGGAGGAGGAAGTCACTCAGCTGGTCGAGCAGGCCTTGCAGGTTCACCGCGTCGGCCAGCTCGGGGAGGTATTTCGAGTATGTGGTGAAGCGCATAGGCCAGGCTCAAAAGCGTGAACCGTAAACGGTGAACGGGGGCTCCGTCCCGGCCCCGGATTCCTAATCCTACCCGGTGCCCCATGAGGGTTCAATGAGGCCGGCCACTCACCCCCCGTTCACCGTTTACCGTTCACCGTTCACGCTGTTCGCTTTACCGTTCACCGTTCACCGTTTACGCTTTTGCAGTGTCCAACGCCATCCCGTCCGTTGCCGCCGCCCTACCTAGGGCCGCCGCGCTGCGTTTGCGGTCCACCTTTGCCGCCCTTCGCCACCGCAACTTCCGCCTATTCCTGTTTGGACAGTTTGTCTCGCTTTGCGGAACCCTGATGCAACAGGTGGCGCTGGGGTGGCTCGTGCTCGAGCTCACCGATTCGCCGTTCGCGGTGGGACTGGTGACGACGCTGGGATCGCTCCCGATCCTCCTGTTCACGCTTTATGGAGGGGTTGTGGCGGATCGGGTGGACAAACGCCGGCTAGTCATAACCCTCCAAGCGCTGATGCTCCTCGAGGCGCTGATCCTCGGCGTCCTGACGGCGGGCCACTGGATAACGGTGCATTGGATCATGGGGCTGGCCGCCTTTGCCGGGCTGCTTTCGGCGTTCGAGGTGCCCACCCGTCAGGCGCTGGTCATTGATCTGGTCGAACGCGATGACCTGATGAATGCTATCGCCCTCAACTCCTCGGCTTTCAACCTGGCGCGTGTGATCGGGCCTGCGCTGGCTGGTGCACTGATCGCCGCAATCGGCCTGGCAGCTTGCTTCTTCACCAACGCGGCCAGCTATGTCGCCGTGCTGGCCGGCCTGCTCGCGATGCGTGTAGAGACACCCGCGGGGGCCGCGCGAACCGACACGATCGCCGCGATGAAGGAGGGCTTCCGCTACGTACTGGACAACCGTTGGCCGCGTGCCCTGGTTGTGCTGATCGCCGGCTTTGCCATCTTCGGGTTTCCCTTCATGATCATGGCGCCGGTGTTTGCCCGCGACGTTCTCAGCGTGGGAGCGTCCGGCTACGCCGCCCTGGTGTCGGCGATCGGGCTGGGCGCGGCGGCTGGGGCGCTTGGCCTGGCCGGATTCGGCAAGCGCTATCGCAAGGAACGGCTGCTGATGGTATCCTCGTCGCTGTTCTGCGCCACGCTCGCCTGTATCGCTCTCGTAAAGAGCTTCTCGGCTTCGCTTGCCTTATTCACGATGGCAGGGTGGACGATGGCTGCAAACGGCATCCTGGGCAACACGCTGCTGCAGATTCAGGCGCCGGATCATCTGCGGGGTCGGGTAATGGGGGTCTATTCGTTCCTCGTCCTAGGGCTCGCACCCATTGGTGCGCTGCAGGCAGGCTTCGTCTCCGAGCACATCGGGGTGCGCTACTCGATCGGATTGGGTGGGGCCGCATGCTGTCTCACCGTCGCGTGGGTCGCCTGGTACCTGGGCAAGAGCCGGCCGCGCGGAGAGGCCGACCGGTGGACCGGTCGGGAGTTGACGGTGACGGGTGAGAACAGTCGCGAGCAGGCAGGAGCGGCCTAGCATGCTCATCACCATCTCCCGCCAATACGGTGCGGGCGGCTCCGAGGTGGCGAAGCTGGTGGCAGACGCCCTGGGTTGGCGTTTGGTGGATAACGAGTTGGTCGAAAAAGTAGGCGCCCGAGCGGGTCTCTCAGCCGAGGAGATAGCCGGAATCGAGGAGCGAACGCCGAGCTTCATCGAGCGCCTGGCGCAGGTGCTGGCGACGTCCACCCCGGAGCTGTTCCCTCCGGCCACCGGGACCGTTCCCGAGCTGTCCGAAGCCACACTGGTCCGGATCACCGAAGCCGTCGTCGCGGAGGCGGCGGCAGAGGGCCGGGCGGTGCTGGTTGGGAGGGCTGCGCCCGCGGTGCTCGCGCGCGAGCGCGAAGCTCTGCACGTGAAGCTGGTCGCGCCGCGACCGTTTCGGATCCGCGTGGCCGCGACGCGGCTGGGGCTCGATCTCAAGGACGCCGAGCGAGTCATGCAGCAGACCGACGCGCAGCGAGAGCGCTACCACCGGGAGCACTATGGTCGTGATTGGAGCGATCCGGTAGGGTATCACATGGTGCTGAACACCGAACGTTTGGGGTACGACGGAACCGTCGCGATCATTGTGGCGGAGGCGGGAAGAAGGGGATGGAAATAGAAACTGCGTTCACGCTGTCATCCAAAGGAAATTCCACCTTTGCCATACCCCGGCTCCCGTCTCTCCGGCTTTGCCCGCGTATACCCCAGCTCCTCGCTTCGGCTGATGCGCTTCTGTGCCGCCAGACCTTCGAGCACCAGCTCGCACGCCGCCACTGCGTAAGGCAGGTCGCCGCGCTGGGCGAGCCCGACGTCGGTGACTAGGTCGAGCAAGCCGGGCACGACGCCGAAGCCCTTGGTGCAGACTTCCGCCCTTTCCTCGCCCGAGACCTTGAGCGCGCCGCCCTGATCGAACCACGCAACGATTCGGCTTAGGTCGGCTCCGCCGGCTCGTTCCTCGAGCACGCGCCCAGCGGCGCGGCGTATCAGCTCTCGCGCGATGGTATCGCCGCCCTGCAGCTCACCCTCGTATTCCAACTCGAGCTTTCCGGTGATGGCAGGGGTGGCTGCATATACGTCGCTCACCCGCGGAACCACTCGTTTTTCTCCCTGACCCATCGCACGCCGCTCGGCATTCGAGATCACGTTCTCCAGCACGCTGATGGGCAGCCGCTGACTGACGCCGGACCGCCGATCCACGCGCTTATCCTCGCGTGCCTCGAACGCGACCCGCTCGACCAGCTCCAGAATGAAATCCGGAACGTCGGTCTCCACGCCGGCGCGTCGAGTCCACGCTTCCTGCGCGGTGATCTCCATGCCGAGCTCCACGGTCCGAGGATAGTGCGTAATGATCTCGGAGCCGATTCGATCCTTGAGCGGCGTGATGATCTTTCCCCGTGCGGTGTAGTCCTCAGGATTCGCGGTGAATGCCAGCAGTACATCCAACGGCAGCCGCACGGGGTAGCCTTTGATCTGGACGTCACCCTCCTGCATGATATTGAACAGGCCGACCTGGACCTTCCCGCTCAGATCGGGCAGCTCGTTGATCGCGAAGATTCCGCGATTGGCGCGCGGCAGCAGCCCGAAGTGCATCGTGAGCTCGTCCGACAGCAGATGGCCTCCGCGAGCCGCCTTGATCGGATCGACATCGCCGATGATGTCCGCGATAGTCACGTCCGGCGTTGCCAGTTTCTCGACGTACCGTTGCGACCGATGCAACCACGCAATGGCGGTTGCGTCGCCGCACTCTCCCAGGCGATCGCGAGCGTACTTGGATATCGGATTGAACGGATCGTCGTTGACCTCACTCCCGGCGATGATCGGAATCCGCTCGTCGAGCAGCTCGGTCAGCTGTCGCAGGATTCGGCTCTTGGCCTGGCCCCGCAAGCCTAGCAGAATGAAGTGGTGCCGGGCCAGGAGGGCGTTGACCAGCTGGGGAAGGATGGTGTCCTCATAGCCGACAATGCCGGGGAACAACTCCTCCCCCGACTCCAGCTTCACCAGCAGATTTGATCGGATTTCGTCCCGGATGGTCCGGCTACGAAGGGGCGCTTCGGCCCACGGACTGTTGCGGAGCTCCCCCAGGGTACGGGGGTCGATGCCATGCGATTTCACGAAGTTACCTCGAATTGCGGGCCCCTCGGAACGTGGCGGGGCCAGTGATTCCCGGACGTGGCGATACGGCCCGACCGGGGTGAGGGCCGCTGGGGTGCAGCGCGGGAATCGTGCCCGTAACTCGGCCCCCGATGGCGGCTTGACAAACTGAGATTGTCTCTTACCTTCGCCGCGGTATGCCCGACGACAGTGGCGGCATACGCGCAGACATCTCTTGAAATTTCCAAACCCCTGAAGGAGTATCAGATGAAGAAGATTCTCTTCCTGGGCGCGGTGCTGGCCCTCGCGGGTTGTGCTGGCGAGAAGAAGGCCGAAGCCCCCGCCTCGTCCGAGGCTCCGGCGGCCGGAGCGCCCGCCACGCCCCCTGCCGATACCGGTATGGGGACGATGCAGCACGACAGCACAATGGCGCGGGATACCAGCAAGAAGATGTAAGCGCGATCGCCGAACTGTCGTCGCCGGCCCCGGGGAACCTCGCTTCCCGGGGCTTGGCCATTTTTGCGGGCTAGCCATCGAGATCCTCGGCCCCAAACGGCAACGCGACGACCCTGGCTTTTTTCCCGCCGGCGTCCACCTCATCTCCCACGGATACCTCCCGCCGAATCGGTGCCAGGCCCAATAAGCGATCGTCCAGGGCGAGCGTCGACCGAATGGTTCCGACTTGACGATCTGACGCAGTGATCTCGGTGCCAGCGATGCCGGCACCCTCGCGCCACACGAGCCCACGCAGCTCCCGATTGGTGTGTCCTCGAAAGTGGAGCCGCGCGACGGTCTCCTGTCCCACGTAGCAACCCTTGGTGTAAGAGACGCCACCGACCTCGTCGTAACGAACTTCCTGCGGCAGCGTGCGATCATCGATCTCCGCGCCAAGGGCGGGCCAGCCGGCCAGGATCCGGGCAGCTTCGGCGTCCTCGGGAGTCCCTGCCTCGACTCCCGCTCCGTCGAGCAGCCGAGCGAAGTCGCGGATCGCGGTACGCGGTCCGACTGCGATCGCGGCGAAGGGCGCTGCTTCCGGGGCCAGACCGAGCAGCAAGCGCCCGTGAGGATACTCCAGCGACACGGTGCGACCAGCCGCATCCGGGATGGGCTTTACGGATGAGCGCGCCAGCGCGGCGAACGCCTGCCCCCCCACCAGCCAGGCCACCTCGACTTGTCCCGTGGCGTCGGAGACACGGGCCAGCCTCGGCGGGAGCTGTCGCTGAAACAGATCTACCGACGCGGCCCGCCCGTTGATCGGTGCGATGAGAACGAATCGCTCGGGCTCGCGGAACACCCAGTGATCCACCACGATTGCGCCCTTGGGTGTGAGCAGGGCGCCATAGACCAGACTGTGCTCGCCGGGCTTCTCGAGATCGTTGGTCAGAAGCCCCTGAAGGCAGGGCAGGGCGCCCGGCCCTTCGACCCAGAATACCGCCGGCTCACCAACCACGAGCACGGCTCCGCGACGAAGCCGTTCCAGCCGGCGGCGGTCGTAGCTGAGCTCACGCGGGGACATCAGCCCACGGCAGATCGCCAGGTTTGCGACCGACCAGATCCGGCCACACCGCGTCGGCACCGGCCAGCGCATCCACTGGATGCGAGGTGGCGAGAGCCGCGCAGCGGATTCCCGCCGCGCGAGCCGCGGCCAGGCCGGGCAACGAGTCTTCCAGCACAACGCAGTATTCTCGAGGAACTCCGAGCGACGCACGGGCGCGGCGGTACCCCTGCGGGTCCGGCTTGCAGGCCGACACGTCTTCAGCGGCGATGAGCGTCGCGAAATGCTCCCGCAAGCCGGCCGCGTCGAGGACCAGCTCGACTTCCCTCCGCAGCGCGCCCGAAACGATGGCCAGAGCGTGACCGCCGTCCGCAGCGGCGCGGACGAACTCGAGTGCGCCCGGTACCAGCGTCATTGAATTCCGTATCGCAGCTTCATAGTGAGCGGCCTTCCGCTCGATCGCCTCGGCCAACGCTGTCGAATCGACCGGGGACCCGTGTCGGGCGAACGTGAAGCGAAAACACTCCCGGTCGTCGAAGCCCAGATAATCGCGATAGTAGGCTTCTCTATCGAGCGAGATGTGGTACTCCGCCAGCGCCGCGGTCAGCGCGTCACAGTGCTGCGCTTCGTCGTCGACAATGACGCCGTTGAAGTCGAAGAGAATGGCTCGGCGCATAAAAAAAGAAAAAGCGTGAACGGTGAACAGTGAACGGTAAACGGGGGGTGTCGCCCGCGCATAGGACCCTCTCGCTGACACCCGTTTACCGTTTACCGTTTACGCTCTCGGCATCGTAGACGCCGGCTAACTCGTAGGACCAATCCAACACTTCAACCGGATGGGCGACAGAAATGTCGAAACCGGCGGCACGAAGCCCGGCACCGATTTGCATCAGGCAGCCGGGGTTGCCGGTGACCACGAGATCGAGTGCCGGGCGGGCGCTGCCCAGCGTGCTCACCTTGTCCGCGAGGACTGCGCGGGCCATCTCTGGCTGAAGCAGAGAAAAAATGCCGGCGCTCCCGCAGCAGCGATCGGAGCCCGGGAGGAGCCTGACGTCGAGCTCCGGAACCGCTTTCAGCACTGCGAGCGGAGCCGCATGCACTCGCTGGGCGTGCTGCAGATGACAGGGAGCGTCGTAAGCAACCTCGAGCCCGAGCCGCACACCCGGTCGCGGACCCTGCTCCGCCAGCAGCTCGGAAACGTCACGCACCTTGGCACCGAATTGCCTGGCGGCGTCAGTGCCGAGCAAGTGTCCGTAGTCCTTGAGCAGCGCTCCACACCCCGCGCTGTTTACCACGATGTAATCCGCCGAATCCAGCAGCGCGGCCAGATTTCGTGCGGCGAGCGCCGCGGCGCTGTCCCGGTCGCCGGCATGCTCGTGGAGCGCGCCACAGCAGCCCTGTCCGGCTACGTCGCGGACCTCGTAGCCGTTTGCTTCGAGCGTGCGCCGCGTAGCCGCGTGCACGTGAGCGAACAGCGTGTCCATCACGCAGCCGCGAAAGAGCGCAACCGATCCGTTCGCGCCCTTCGTCGTGCGCTTCGGTCCGTTCGCGGTCGTGCGCCCTCGTGCGCTCTCGGCCGCTGTCGAGCCGTTTTGGCTCGCGTCGGTTCGTGCCCGGTCTTGCCTCTTCCCGATTACTGTGTGCGTCCGCCTTCCGCCATTCGTCGCCGCCAGCATCCCCATCGCGAATCCCAGGCGCGTGTCTCCGGCGAGCCTCGCGGGAAGCCCTGTGCGGCGTAGCAGTCGGCCGCCACCGAAGGCGAGCCGCCAAAGCGCAGCCTTGCGAAACACAGCCAACATCAACCGCGCTCGACCGGGGAGACCGCGGGACCGGAACAGCTGCTCCCGAGCTGCCTCCAGGCCTCGACCGTATCCGACGCCCGACGGGCAGACCGGCTCGCAGCCGCGGCAACCCAGGCAGGCATCCAGGTGATTTCCCAGCGCCTCATCACTGGGAGCTAGCTCTCCCCGCTCGAGGGCGCGCATGAGGAGAATCCGCCCGCGCGGACTGTCGGACTCGTCGCCGGTCGCAAGGTAGGTGGGGCAGGCGGATAGACAGAATCCGCAATGAACGCAGGGATCCAGTGCCTGATAGCCTGACGCCGACGTCACGATCTCTGCTCCGGCGTCACTTTTCGCTGCCCTCCAGGGCCACCTTGAGGCATTGACGCGGGTCGAAGGTGTTGCGCAGCCGGCCGACCAATTGACCCACGCCTTCCCGGTAGGCGCCGAAATGTCCCAGCGCGTGCCGCACGCTCCAGGGCGCCCGCTCGAGCGTCATCGGAATCTCACGAGCGGCGCAGGATCGGCGAACACCGCGAAGCCGATCGACGGCGGCATCACCGGTCCACCGAATCGAGCCGCTCGCCGCGCCGGCAGAGACAACGCCAGTGTCGAGCTCGCGTCCCAGCAGGTCGAGCGCGTCGTCGATCCCGCCTGGAAGCACGCCGAGTCGGAACGTCACAGAGCCGTTGAGGCTGCCTCGGGCAAGGCTGGTCCAGAAATCTGCGGTCCGGTCGGGGGCCAGCTGGGTCCAAATGGCGCCGGTTTCAGCCGGGAGTCGATGGACCTCAGCCTGCACACCCGCCTCGACGCCAAGGAAGCGCGCGGCAAGCACCCATTCGCTCTCACCGGCGAGCGACGGTGAGATCAGCTCGAGTGCCGCCGGATCGATCCCGGCATCGAGCAGGTCTCGCGCGACCGCACTGTGGTTGTCCCGCCCCCCTCGCGAGACAAGGGTGACATCGGCGCGGGGAAGCGCTCGGAGGCGAAGATGTGCTTCCGTGACGATTCCGAAGCCACCGAATCCACCGACGTGCAGCTTGGTGAGATCGTAGCCGGCGACGTTCTTTACTACTCGGCCACCTGCATGCACGGTACGTCCATCCCCGGTTACGACAGTGCAGCCGAGCACATGGTCCCGAATAGGCCCAAAGCCCAGACGCAGTGGACCGCTGGTGCCGGTGGCGATCACTGAGCCGAGCGTGCGGTCGGGACGACCCGGTGGATCCACGGCCAACCACATGCTTTCCTCGGCGAGACGCCGGCGGACTGCGTCCATCGAAGCGCCCGCCTGGACAGTCGCAACCAGGTCGGCTGGGCTCACCGAGACGACTTCGTCGAGGCCGCGAGTGCTGACCGCCAGATCCGCAGGCGCGTCGGGCGGCAGCCACGTGCGAAGTCCTTCAACGCGGATGGTCCAGCCCTCGTCATGCGCGAGCCTACAGACGAGTGCCAGCGCATCGGTCGAGTCCGGTGTCACCCGGGGAAGGTTATCGGGATCTCGATCGACCGCGGCGGGGCCCAACAGGGCGCGAAGCCGGGAGAAGATCATGGCCCCGCTCGTCGCGACTCGGGTACAGCACGCCATTCACGGCACGAGCGCTCGGGCAGCACTTTGCCCGGATTGCAGCGCTCCTGCGGATCGAACACTCGACGTACGGCCTGCATCGCGCCGAGGGTCTCGGCGTCGAAGATCCATGGCATGTAACCCATCTTGTCGTTGCCCACTCCGTGTTCGCCCGTGATGCTGCCTCCCGCCGCTACACACGCCTCCATGATGGCGCGGCTCGCTTCCCGGACCTTGGCTGCAAGGCCCGTGTCACGACGATCGAAGCTGATATTGGGATGCAGATTGCCATCACCGGCATGGAAGACGTTGCTGATCGACAGCCCGTAGCGTCGACGAATCTCGCCTACCTGATCCAGGATGTCGGGCAACGCCGACCGGGGCACGACCGCATCCTGCACTGCCAGGTCCGGCGCAATCCGCCCCATGGCGCCGAATGCCTTCTTGCGCCCCTGCCAAAGGCGGGCCCGGTCGGCAGGTGAGGAGGCGCTCCGAATGGAGCGAGCGGCGTGATCCCGCAGCATCGCTTCGACCAGGGCGGATTCGGCGTCCACCTCTGCCGCTGTCCCATCCAATTCGACCAGGAGCACGGCGGCAGCGTCAGTCGGATAACCAGCTGCATAAATGGAGGCTTCGACCGCCTGGACGCAGGCCTGGTCCATCATCTCGAGAGCGGCCGGGACGATCCCCGAGGCGATTACGGCGGAGACGGCCTCGCTGGCGGAACGCACGCTCGGAAAATCGGCTAGGAGCGTGCGAACCGCGGAGGGAATGGTCTCCAGGCGTACGGTGATCTCGGTTGCAACCCCGAACATGCCCTCGCTGCCGACGAACAGCCCGACCAGATCAGGGCCCCAGGCCTCCCCCTGAGGCGATCCAATGCGGACCATGCTCGCGTCCGGCAGGATTACCTCGAGCTCCACGACGTGGTTGGTGGTGACTCCGTACTTGAGACAGTGGGGGCCGCCGGCATTCTCGGCGACATTTCCGCCGACAGTACAGGCAGCCTGGCTGGAAGGATCCGGCACATACTGAAGCCCAAGCGGAGCGACCGCCTCGGACAACCGGGCGTTTACCACACCGGGCTGGATGACGGCTCGGCGCGCGAGGCGATCCACCCGAAGAATGCGATTCATCCGCGTAAGCGTGAGGAGTACCGCGTCGGACTCCGCCAGCGCTCCACCCGAAAGCCCGGTCCCCGCTCCGCGAGCAACGAAGGGAATCTGGAGCAGGTGAAGCAGCCGAAGGATCTCGATCACCTCGCTCCGACTCCCCGGCATGACCACGATGCCCGGCTCGGATTCGTGGGTGGGCAGCCCATCCATGCGATACGTCGCCAGCTCAGCCTTGCGATCGCGGACCCAACGCGGCCCGACGATGCGCCGAAGCCCCTCTGCCAGGCTCGGGTTCATGATTCCGTCGGCAGCACCGAATGGCGGCCGCCCTTGCCGTTCTGATACGCCCGCCGGTGCACTCGGAGCGCGCTCTCCAGCTCGGTGCTGAGTGCCGGGATCAGGCGGAGCAGCAGCTCGAACCGCTCTCTCGTTGCGCGGGTCTCAAGCAGGCGACCCTTGAGCGGCAGATCGCACTCCAGAGCGGCGGAGATGGTGAAGCTCAAGGGGACCGCCTCGTCCGGGAGATCGGGGTCTTCCGGATCGGCATCGTGCAACATCCGGTACAGCTCGTAATAGCGGGCGAACAGGGTCCGGACCTCATTCAGGACGGCGGGGGTTGGCGAGGTGCCGCCCTGCTCCAGAAATTCTTCGACCAGGCCGACGAAATACGGAGCCGGATCGTCGAGCATGCGCTGAACCACGAACCGCGCCCCGCCGACCACGACGATGTGCGATCTCCCGTCGGGCAGTTGCTCGTTGGCCCGGATCTCCGCGACGCAACCGACCGCACCCCGATCCGGCCGTTCCGCACCCGTTCCGGGTTGCACGATACCGAAACGTCGGTCACCGATCAGGCAATCGGAGACCATCTGCCGGTAGCGCGGTTCGAAAATGTGGAGCGGGAGAGGCGTGCCGGGAAACAGAACGACGTTGAGAGGGAAGAGGGGGAGCGGATACGGGGGCATGGGGGAAAGATAGTAGCAAGCAGCAAGCAGCTATCAGCAAGCAGCTATCGGCTATCAGCTATCAGCTACTCCTCAAACGCCGACCCTCCGTGGACATTCACGGAGGGTCATTTATTGATCGGGGCGATCTGATAGCTGATAGCTGATAGCTGATAGCTGATAGCTGATAGCTGCGTAGCGGCTTCGCCGCTACGCCGCCACCCACCCCTCCTTGAGCGACTTCACATCAGGTGATTCCCGGAGCTTCTCGAACGCGCGCTCGCGGATCTGGCGAATGCGCTCGCGGGTGACGCCCAGCAGCGCACCGATCTTTTCCAGCGTGAGCGCCTCGGAGCCCTCTTCCAGACCGTAGTAGAGCGACAGGATCTTCCGCTCGCGCGGCGTGAGGTGGCGTTCGAACAACTTGTCGATGAATTCACGACGAAGCCTGGTATCGGTCTGCTCTTCGATTTCGCCATGCCCCGTTCCCGCGACGCGCTCGCCGAAGGTGCTCGAGCCACGGTCCTGGCGCTCGACCGGTGCGTCGAGCGAAACCTCGGTGCCGGTCATGCGACGAGCGGCGCGGATATTCTCGACCGAGTCATTGAGCGCGAGCGCGACCTCATGGTCGGTTGGCTCGCGTCCCAGCTCCTGGGCAAGGAATCCTTCCGCGCGCGACATGCGGATGAGGGCCGAGTTCTGGTTGAGAGGAATGCGGACGCTGCGAGTCTGTTCTGCTAGAGCTTTGAGGACGGCCTGGCGGACCCACCACACTGCATATGAGATGAACTTGACGCCATGGTCCGGATCGAACTTTCGCACCGCCTTGAGCAGTCCTTCGTTCCCGATGGCAACGAGCTCCGAAAGCTCGAGACCGTGACCCTGATACTTCTTCACATAGGAGATGACGAATCTCAGATTCGCGGTGACGAGCCGTTCGGCCGCCGTGGGGTCTCCCGCCTGGGCCCGTCGCGCCAGCCGCTTCTCCTCCTCGGGCTCGGTGATCATGGGAAGCTTCTGGATATCAAGGAGGTATTGGTCGAAAGCGCTGGCGGGAGCGGAGCGGAACAGCGGGCGAGGGTTCCCGTTGTTGCGGACAGCAGGCATAGACCACCCCGGCGAGAGGGTTGAGCCAACAGCAATTTATGCAAATAGAAGCAGGGGCTGCGTCGTAAGCCGTTGCGGCATTTGAAAATAGGGAGATTGGGTAAAACGGTCAAGCAACTGATCTTATCCACATCACAAATTGTTCGTGAGGCGATGCTTCCTTTCTTTCTCCACCAGTCCACATGCGTGGGGATAAGTTACGAATCCTCCTGAACCCCCGATTCCGCCCCCTCATCCCAGCCTTTCCAGACACTCTGCCACCAGCGCCATCGGCGGTTCCACCGTCCAGTTCTCGCCCCGAGCCATCATACCCACCTCCGCCGGAAGCGCGAAGCGAATGGCGGATCCTCGATTCTTCTTGTCTCGCGTCATCGCCTCACGCAGGCGCTCCCCGGAAAGCGCGCTCTGGAGCTTCACGGGAAGGCCCAGCCGGCTCAACAGGTCGGCGACACGAGCCGACAACCCTGATTGCCCGACCCCAATGTCTTCCGCGAGGCGAGACTCGACGACCAATCCGATCGCTACAGCTTCACCGTGGGACAGGGTGTAATTGGAGGCATGTTCGATTGCATGCGCGATCGTATGCCCCGCATTGAGAATGGCGCGCCGTCCCGCCTCACGCTCGTCGTCCGCTACCACTGCGGCTTTGATCTCGACACTGCGATGAACCAACTGCATCAGCGTATCCATCTCTCTCGCGGCGATCTGGTCCGCCACCGTGCTGAGCCAGGAGAAGTAGGTCCGATCCGCGATCAGGCCATGCTTGACGGCTTCTGCCAGGCCCGCCCGATATTCTCCCTCCGGCAGCGTGCGCAGAGCCAGCGGATCTGCCACGACCGCCGCGGGTGGATGAAACGCGCCGATCAGGTTCTTTCCGCGAGGCGTATCGACACCTGTCTTCCCGCCCACTGACGCATCCACCATCGCCAGCAGGGTCGTTGGAACCTGGATGCATGGGATTCCACGGAGGTAGGTAGCGGCGACGAAGCCAGCCAGATCGCCGACCATTCCACCCCCCAGCGCTACGATGGCGCTATCCCGTCCAAAGCCCCGCTCCAACAGCGCATCACTCAGCTCGGCCCATCGATCCCGGGTCTTGGACGCTTCACCCGCGGGAATGATCAGCTCCGCGGAGAGCTGGGGAAGCGAAACTGGGGCACTGACGGTGGTGCTGGTCGGTGGGGGACGCCATTCGCTTCCGCCGCCGCTCCGGAAGCGCTCGAACAACGGGTAGACGTTGGTGTCGCTGATCAGCGCGAGTCGCCGACCAATGAGGTGCCTCGAGCTGAACTCGTTGAGCCGCCCGAGCGCGCCCGGCTCCACGTAGACCGGATAGCTACCGGTTGCGTGAGGAACCGGGATTACCGGCATGGGCGCACGCGCTCAGGCCGGACCAAACCGCAATCGGCGCGGCTCACCAGGTGACGTCCCCTGGGCCGCCACGATGATTCGACAGTCGCGCGAGTGTAAAGAGCAGATCGGATAGCCGATTGAGATATGTAATGAAAAGCGGCGGAACCTGATCCTCTCTGGCCAGGCTCACCACATTGCGCTCCGCGCGTCGGCACACCGTGCGTGCCAGATGCAAAGCGGCGGCCTTCGGTGTGCCCGCGGGGAGAATGAAGGCCCGTAGTGGTGCAAGCTCGGCGTCGGCGCTGTCGATCGCCTGCTCGAATTCCGTGATCCGGCTTTCCGAGAGGGTCGCCCGTTCGAGCGCCTTTGCGACCTTGTCGGGATCCGGTGTTGCAAGATGGCCCCCGAGGGCGAAGAGATCGCGCTGGATAGACTCGAGCAGGCCGTCGGCCAGATCCGTCGGCGGCGTTGCGCGCACCACGCCGATCGCTGCGTTCAGCTCATCCACATCGCCATAGGCCGCCACGCGCGGGTGATCCTTCGGCACGCGACCGCCGCCGAAGAGCCCGGTGGTCCCTTCGTCGCCGGTGCGGGTGTATATGGGCATGCGGGAAGTATAGCTGGCAGCCGTTTATATTTTCCCGCTTCGTCTTATACCCGGGGAATCTCGTAACAGTGCCCGAAGACCTGCGCGACATCTCGATCATCGGCGGCGGCCCCACAGGCCTCTTCGCTGCGTTTTATGCCGGCATGCGTGCGGCCTCGGCCCGCATCATTGACGCGTTGCCGGCGCTGGGAGGGCAGCTGCAGGCGCTCTATCCGGAGAAATACATCTTCGACGTCGCCGGCTTCCCCAAAATCCTGGCGAAGGATCTGGTAGCCGGGATGGTAGAGCAGGCTCTGCAATTCGGCACGCCGACCCACCTGGGGCAGGTGGTGACCGGGCTCAACAAAGTCGAGGAAAACGGAACGTCCCATTTTCTGCTGGAGACGACCGAGGGTGCGTACGCTAGCCGCACGGTCATCATCTGCGCCGGGATTGGGGCGTTCGAGCCGAGGAAGCTCGGGATCGAAGGTGAAGATCGATTCGAGGAGAAGGGACTTTACTTCAAGGTGGTGGACCCAAAGGAATTCGCCGGCAAGGAAGTGCTACTGGTCGGCGGCGGCGACTCAGCATTCGACTGGGCCGTCAACCTCCAGGGCGTTGCCAAGTCGGTACGGCTCATCCATCGGCGGGATCACTTTCGTGCCCACGGCGCTACGGTGAAGCAGGTCCAGGAGCTGGCAGCCTGCGGCCGTTGCGACGTGCGGACCTTCTGGGAGGTGAAGACGCTCCATGGTACCGAACACCTGGAAGGCGTCACGATCATGCAGAACAAGACCAAGGAAGAGGAGACCGTCAAGGTTGACGCGGTCATCCCTCTCCTCGGCTTTCACTCCGATCTCGGTGCGATCAAGGAATGGGGCCTCGACACCGACAAGGCCGACATCAAGGTCGACCAGGTGATGGCCACCAACGTCCCGGGTATTTATGCCGCCGGCGACGTGACCAGCTACCCGGGGAAGCTGAAACTCATCGCGACTGGCGCCGGGGAAGCCTGCATCGCGGTCAACAATGCGGTGCACTACATCAACCCGAAGCTCAAGGTGAACCCGGGCCATTCCTCCAACATGGCGATCTTCGGTCAGACGGATGATTAAACGCCCGTTCACGCTTTTCGTTTCACGCCATCTTCGGCCGCAGAAAAAATCTCAACGTCCCCGCTCTCGGCCCGATCCGTTCTGCTTCAATTGCCATCACGCCGCTCTTTGGGAAATCCACCGCGAGGCCGTGCGCAGCACCTGTGAGCAGCAGGCCGACCAGCTCCTCCATCCAGGGCGAGTGTCCCACCAGAGCCACCACTGCCTTGTCCCCGCGGGGCGGGCCCAATGCCTTATCCAGCGCGCCCAACTCTGGGTCGGCAGCAAGAGCCAGGCATGGAACGGGTGGCGTCGCGAGCGAGAGTCCCTCCTGAATTAGCTCGGCTGTTTGTGCCGCCCGCAGCCAGGGGCTGGTGAGGACGAGCTCGGGAACGAGCCCCATGTCGCCCAGGGTCTTCACCACTCTCGTTTGCGCCTTTCGTCCCTTATCGGTGATAGGCCGCTGCGTATCGTCGGGCCACTTGCTCGGGTCCCGATCGCCGGCGTGTGCGTGACGAACCAGCAGCAAAAGCATTTCTCCTCCAGGCAGTCGCTACGGTCGCGTTCCCAGCGCACGCGCGATGTCGACGAGCACGCTATCGATCACGGTGATCATCACCGAAGACGGCAGCGTGTGGTGGTTAACCAGCACCGCAAAGGTAACCCGCCGCCCGTCATCGAGATCAAGGTATCCGGCCAGGCCGTTCACGCCGCGGATACTGCCCGGCTTGGCCTGCACTCGTCCCTCGATCGGTGTGCCGAGCAGGCGGCTCCGAAGCGAGCCGCGCTCGCCCGACCTGGGAAGCGCATCCAGAAAGGCCTCCATGTGCGGATGCCGGCGGGCGAACTGGAGCACGCGAACCAGTGCGTCCGGAGTCACTGAATTGGTCGCCGAGAGGCCGGAGCCGTCTACCAGCGCGACCTGCGTCGAGTCGATGCGGACCGAATCGATCAGGAACCGGCGCTCGAGCGTGAGGCCGTCACGCCACGAGCCTTCCCTCCCGAAGCGGCGGCCCAGCTGCTTGAGCACCATTTCAGCGAACCAGTTCTGACTGCTATTGAGAATTGGAAAGATCCAGTCGCTAAATGGTCGGGACTCGAACTCCGCCAGAGGGCGCTCGGCGCGTGGAGCCCGGTACGCCGATGAGTCCGTAGTCGAGCGCACCTGGCCGTTCACCGCGATCCC
>JBKPOS010000166.1:0-19178 GCA_046733215.1 Gemmatimonadota bacterium | reverse complement strand
CTCGGTGCGACCGGGCGTCATGTCCAACGACCGTCGTGGCGTGGCAGCGGCTGCGGCAGGGTCACGCGTCCGCATTGGGGTGGTTGCGAGTGTCGCCGGGGTCCGGGCTGAGTGGGCAACCGGGCTCATGACGGGATTCACCTCGGCAAAGCGACCCCGGTAGGCAGCTGCTAGCGCCCCATTAGTAGGGGTCCGGACCGCAACCTCGCGCGCTCGCCATTGGAACCCGGTCGTTGGAGCAACCGGAGTTGGCAGGCGCTGGCGCCAGGGGAACGAGCCGGCGTAGCCGGTGTAAGGGACAGGCGTGCGCCAGGGGAAGTACGGGTGGTGAACCGGGTAGGCATACCCGGGATAGTAGTACCGGGGGTAGTAGTACCCGGGGTAGTAGTAATAGTGAGGATAGTAGTACGCGGGGTAGTAAAACGCCGGGTAATAGAACGGACTATAAAAGAACGGGCTGTAGTAGAACGGATACCCGACGCTAAAGGAGAAACTGACCCCGCCGTAGCCGTAGCCGCCATAACCGTAATACCCCGGGTATGCCGGGCCATAGTTGTAGTAGTTGTTGGTGGTGCCCTGGCCGTACACGACGTTCTCGTAGACGGTATAGCTCAGGATGTCGTAATCGAAGTCGATCCTGGCAAGCCGCTGGACGAACTCATTGAGGTCCGTCTCGGGCTTGGTAGAAATCCGCACGTTATCCAGAGCTGCATAGTCCCAGTGATCACTGGTGACGTAGCCCTCGAATCGAAAAGGATCGTGGGAGATGGCCGCGTACACCGTTCCCTGGCCCGATCGACTGGAAACGGTGAACGCTTCATGCCCGCTGCGATCAATGATCTCGTATTTCTTACCGCCGTCTATATGTGCGTTGTCATTCGGGTCCAGCGGGAACAGAATCCGCACATGCCCATCGGGATCGACATGGAGGACGAGCAAGAATCCATCGTCACGAGATTTGACCTCGACCTTGGCCGCGTCGCCTCGTTGATAGTGGCCGTCATTGCTAAGCCAGATACGGATGGCGGGATCGCTCTGTGCTACCACGGTCGGTGCAGGAGCACTGACCGGGTTACCGAGAACGAGTGCTGAAAACAAGAGCGCTGAGAGCATAACACCTCCCGACACCTTACAACTCTATGATGCTCGACGGGCACGCAGGGTCAAGTACCCGAAAAGCGAGGGTCGTGCCACTCGGAAACCATCCGTTCCTTACAGAAATCTCGGAGGATCCGGCAGATACGAACGTCCTCTTTTTGATACAATCCCCGCTGGCCGATGGTTCCCGCGAACAACCGCCGTTATGGCTTGCCCGTCTCCCTACCGCCATTCCATCGGTGCCAATACATGCGCATCTCGGTGATCTTCTCGCCAGCTGTTTCACAAAACAACGCTCCGCGGGCTTCGACCCATTCGCCGGATCGGCGCCGCCGAAAGGAGCACTTGAACTCCGCGGCAAACCAGGGTCCCACACTGAAAATCTCACCCGAGCTGAACCGGACTTCCGACTGGCGGTAAGGGACATCACCCCAGTAGGACCGAATCGCCTCGATTCCGTTAATCGGGGAGGAAAATGGGGTTTCGATAAATACCGCTTCTGCCGCAAAGATGGAGACCAACTGATCCACGTTTCCCCCGGCCCAGCCCTCGCCAAAGGTGTCCACCAACCGCCGGCCAAGGGCGCGGGTCGCCTCGGAGGCCTCCATAATTGAAGTCATATCGAAAGGTACGCCTAGTCAGGGGACGTATGTCTCGAAGAATCCGCTTCCAGAATCGTCTACCAGCTTCCCGGCGATACGACCCGTCAGCCCGAACCGGCCGCGCATCTGAAGGATGTGCCGGTCGAGTCCGGCAGAGCCCATCCGGCTAGCCAGGACGTCCTCTACGTGAACGTCGAGCCGGACGGAGTCTGACCCACGTGAGGCCGCGATGTCGAATCGCGTGGGAGCAGTCACCCTCCCGCCGGGGCCCGTGGGCCGACGGCCGGCATAGCGAATGGATCTAAAGCGTAGGATCTGTCGTACGCCGAGAGAGTCGATCACCGTGAAGAAGAACGGAGCTGCCGTGCTGTCTGTCTCCGGCGAATAGATCCCGCCATACAGTAAGGCAAGTGTACTGCCACGCGCGGCTCCCCATTCCCAGCTCACGCCCCTCCACACGCCCCAGTTGTGATCGTGGTAGGCCGGGACACCGGTCACCCGCTGGCAACGGTCCAATACGCAAATCCTCCCGGTAGCGTTGGCAGTAACTCCGGGCACGACGTATCCGGATAAGAGCGGCTCCTCGCGAAGCTCGACGGCAGGAAAGTAGCGGTTCGGAAGCGGCTCAATCTCCAACTCGACCCTCGCGTCGCCCGCGCGAGCCTCGAGACGATAGATCCCATCGTTCTGTCGCACGCTGCTCGAGCCCATCGAGAGGTCCGCTCGCGTGGTGTCGAATCTGACTTGCGCTGCGGGCACCCGAGTTGAATACCGTTGGTAATTGCCATCCGGTGAGCGCCGCGTTATGAGCACTTCCCCGCTCCACCGCCCTTCAGGGAGAGCGCCACCGACCAGAAGCGTGATATACCACCATTCTCCATCCCCGGTCACCACGTTGAAGTAATCCCACTCCCCCCACGTCGAATCCGACTTCTGCGGAACGTGAAACCGGTCGAGTTCGTCGTAGAGGCGCGACGCATTCGGAGAGATCCAGGTCGAGTCGGCCGGTGAATCGTGCCAGGCCCCCGCGAGAAGTTCGAGACCCGCGGCGACGGTCACTGCTCGGCTCGGGATTTCGCCTCCGGCCCGTACTGGAAAGCTTACGCCGCGTCGCTCGAGATACAGGATTTTCTCTTCGATAGCAGGGGCCACGGCCCGAACCACGTCCGCGTGCCGCGGTCCACCGAGCAGCTGCCGTGTGAGAAAGCGAGCATGGTCGATCCCGAAAAACATCCCACTCACGCCTCCAGTGCGCATTGCCTCCACGTCGATCCCCAGCGGAAGCACCGTCACCTCGCCGCCGCCTACCAGCGCCACGTCGCGGGATTGGTCCAGCATCGCTTCCCCGACCGACAAGAGCAGGATCATGACCCCCACCCCCAGCGCAAACCCGAGGAGCAGCAATGCGGAACGTCTCTTCCTCACCCAAAGGTGTCGCAGCGCGAGGGTCAGAATCATTTCGACCGGCTTATTGGGAGCTCGCTCGCGGCAGGCCCGCCACCGTTGGCGACGATTCGCCCGTCCAGCATGTGCGCAATGCGCCCGGCCTCCGCTGCCAGTCGATCGTCGTGGGTCACCACCACCAGAGCGGTGCCGTCCGCGTGGAGTCGCTGAAAGAGATCCAGGATCTGCCGACCGGTTACGGCATCGAGCTCCCCGGTCGGCTCATCCGCGAGAATCAGCGCTGGAGCATTCGCCAGGGCACGCGCGATAGCGACTCGCTGCATCTCACCGCCCGATAGTTGAGTCGCGCGATGCTGCTGGCGGTGAGCCAGGCCGACATAGTTGAGCAGCTCGCGAGCCCGGGCTCGTCGAGCGGGGCCGGCAAGGCCGGCTTCGGACATCGGCAGCTCCACGTTTTCCCTCGCGGTCAGGACTGGCAGCAGATGAAACCGCTGAAACACAAATCCGATCCGGGTGAGACGCACGCGCGTAAGCTCCCGGTCGTTCAACCCAGCCAGCGCGACGCCTTCGAGCTCGACGGTGCCGGAAGTGGGAGAATCGATACCGCCGAGGATGTGAAGCAGAGTGGATTTCCCGCACCCCGATGGCCCCGCGATCGCGAGGTACTCGCCTCGGCCAACCGTCAGGTCCACACCACGAAGAGCGTGGACGGGCTCGCCGTCCAGTTGGTAGTCTTTGCGAATCGCTTCGGCGCGAAGGAGGCTCACGGTGCCTCAGCCCGCAGGGTAGCTGCGATCGGCGCCTTGCTCGCGAGCCAGGCCGGGTAGATGCCAGCGACAATTCCGGTCAGCGCCAGAATGACTGCCGCAGTTGCGATGGCTCGGGGTTGGGCCACAAAGAAGGAGAGGGCGGCCGGCAGTCCCGGGAAGCTCTTCAGAATGGCATCGAGGTACTTGGCAGTCGCCAATCCGAGCACGACGCCGAGTGCAGCACCGCTGCCGGTCAGGGCCAACCCTTCCCCCAGCATTTGCCGGATAATCCGGCTCCGGCCAACTCCGATGGCACGGAGCGTGGCGATTTCTCCCAGCCGCTCACTGAGGGTGATAGTCAACAGAGTCGCCACCAGAAGAACAGTGACTACGAGGCTAATCGCCCCCAGGATGTAGGAGAGTTGCCGGAAGTACACCAGCCGTTCGCGGAAGTGCGCCACCAGCTGCGCGACGCTGTTCACTTCAAGACTTGGGAACTCGACTCGCAGGCGCGCGGCAACCGTGGGGACGGCGGAATCGGCTCGGATCTTCAGCACGATCAGCGAGGCTCGATCGGCTGCCAGCGGACCGAGGAGTCGCTGCATCAGAGGGAGCACGACACCGACGGAACGCTGGTCCTGATAGTCGTACAGCCAACGAACCACACCACGAACGACGACCGGCCGCTCTACAGCCGCGGCACCAATCTGTGGATCGAGACGCCCCACGATGCGGATGGTGTCGCCTGGCCCGACCTGAATGGCCTTGGCCGATGCGCGGCTCAGAAGAATTCCCAAAGTGTCTTCGGCGCCCAGATCACGACCGGTCTCGACCTGATACAGGAATTGGGCAGTCGGATCGATGCCGTAGCCGAAAAGAGTGAGAAGAGAATCTGCGTTGCGGGCATAAAGCGATCCTCCGAGGACCGGTGCGACCCCGACGATCTCGGGATCCCGCTCGAGCCTCGAGATCAGTTCGCGCACCCGGCTCAAGGACGCCTCGGTGTCAAACGGCAGAGTCCCCTTCGGGCTCAAGCGAATCTGGTAACCTCGCCCAAGCAGCATCTGTTCAAACGACCGCTCGATGCCGCCGCTCAGCATGACCATATCCAGCAGCATGGCGGACGCTACGGCGACCCCACTGATGGCGAGCGCCGCCCGCAGAGGTCTGCGAGCCAGAGTCCGCAGACTGAGTCGAATCATCCGGTGCGCCCCCAGAGCGCAAGGGGCGGGACCCGCACGAGCCGCCACGCCGCGATTGCGCCCGCGCCGAGGCCGAGTAGGAGGGAAAGAACGACGCCAAAAATCAGAATCCGGGGAGTGACCTGCGAAAAGATCAACTGGGTATCGAACAAGCGACGGTAATAGGCGTTCGTTGCCGCGCCGGCCGTGAGCGCCATCGCGACGCCGGCGGCGGAGCCCACCAGAGCAATGAGGGCGGCTTCGATGACGATGGCAAGAAACACTACGCGGCGACGTACCCCCACGAAACGCATCAGTGCCACGTCGTTCCGCCGCTCTTCGACTTTGAGCAACATGATGCACAAGAGGAAAATTGCGCTTGCGACCACAGTGATCAGCGCGATGGCGCGGTGAAACCGACTCACTACCAGAAAAGTCTGCGAGGATTTCGACGCGATCTCCTCCGACTCGAAAGCGCGGAATCCGAATGCGACCTGATTCAGCTTCTCGGCAACTCGGCGTGGGTCCGCGCCGGGTTGAATGGCGATGCCGAATCGGTCCACTCGGTCATGCGCCCCGAGCAGGCGGGACAGGTCGGGCAGATGAAGCCGGACATGGAAGTCAGGTCGGATGATCCCGGACGGATCCGGTCGCGGCTCGTAGACGGCAGCGACAACGGCTGGCGTTGAGATCGAGTCCACGGTGGAGCCCAATCGGACGGTATCGCCAAGCCGAAGGCCGAACTCACGGGCAAGCCGGCGCTCAACGGCAATGCGAATGAGAGAGTCGCCATAGCGACTTGGGTGCTGGATGGCTCCGCACCGGGGGGCGCCGAAGCCCAGGACACCAAGGACAGCTAGGGCAACCAAGGGAGGTTTTGCACGCACAAAGGAGCGTCTCCCACGGAGTTCTATTATCCTTATCCTACACGCATACCTTCCCTCCCTCTCAAAGGGACGGCATGGCCGATTCTGACCGACCGCGGGTTGCCGTGATCGGTGCGGGTCACCGCGGGCGCGGCTGGGCAGCGCTGGCGTTGAGCCGCGGATGGCCGGTGTCCCTCTACGACCTCGACTCAGCACTGCTTCAACGTGCCAGCGCCGATGTAGCTCAGCGAGTGCGCCGCCTCACGGATCTGGGTCGGGCGGATCCGCTTGCCGCGGCCGGTGCGCTGGACTCACTCCGGATCGGACGCAGCCTGCTCCACGCAGTGGGCGACGCGGAGCTCGTGCTCGATGTCATGCCGCTGGACCTGGGGGGCAAGCAGCGCCTGGTGGAACAGATCGAGCAGGTGTCGCGCGCGGCATCGATCACGGTGAGCATGACCGGCAACATGGCCTCGAGCGTCTTATGTGCCCGACTCCGGCGGCCTGAGCGCCACGTCGTCGCTTATGCTCTGGATCCCGTCGAGATGACGCCACTGGTCGAGATCGTGCCGAGTCCGTTGACCGATCCCGCGTGCGTCGAGCTGGTCAGCGCGTGGTTCGAGGAACTGGACCGCCAGACCGTCGTCCTCAAGAGAGAGGTGCCCGGCAACGCCACGGGGCGAATCCTCGCCGCGGTCTGGCGCGAGTGTATCGATCTGGTGCTGGAAGGAGTGGTGGATCTGGCGGACGTCGATCGACTGGTCTCCCTTGGGCCGGCCATCGAGTGGGCGGCGGCCGGGCCTCACCTCACTCAGGTCATGGGCGCTGGTGCGAGAGGTACGGGAGTCTTCCTGAGCGAAGCACTTCAGGAGTACGAACGAGTCTGGGCGCGGCTAGCACGCTGGGAGTCGCTCTCGGGTGAAGATCGGCAGCGGCTGATCCGTCTCATCGAACGCGTATACGATGACGAGCCAAGTGAGCTCCGGGCCGAACGCGACAAGTTTCTTGCGCGCCTGTTGCGCGTTATCGAGCCGCCCACGGAGATCGAGCTTGCGTTCGAAGAAAACCCCGACTCACCGCAATCGCCGGAGGCGACGCCGTAAGAAGGACTAGCTGGTGCTAATTCGCCTGGAGCTTACGAAAAGGATGCTCGAAGCTGAGATAGAGCAGTAGCGCGTCCGGATCCGCGTCGGTCAAACTTACGGTATAGGCAATTCCGGGCACGATCTGCAGGCCTCCGCAGCAGTTGATCCCAACTCGAATCCCGGGGTTCAGAAAAACAGAGCTGCGTCGCTCGGTCACCCCGGGTCCTACAACATCGTCGTCGCCCACCCACACCGCTTCGAGCAACAGGTTGAACAACGGTCGCACCAGCCAGACGACGCTCGCGCCGGCGTTGAAGATCGTCGTTGTCGCCTCCTGCCCGAGCGGGTTTTCGGCGGACGGCAGAACCGTGACGCCGGCGTTCAGGTGAGTAGAGATGGTCGGCGTCAGCATTAGCGTGAGCGGCAGGTTGGTCTGAAAGCCGAACGACCCGTTCCCCCGACCGCTTTCCGGGCGTCCGGTCGGCAGCACGGCGCTCAACCGCGGGGCGAAATAGACCTGCCCACCATTCGCGCCCACAGCCTGGTATCGATAATTGATCAGCGCATCACCCAGTCCGGTGCTGCTGAAGTCCGACTCATGCTGGAAGCTGAAGCTGTAGCTCAACTGGTGGCGGATGCCACCAAGCGGCCACTCCTGCGTGAGCACGTAAATCCAGTTCCCATCCTCAACCGAATGCCCGAAAGTGCTGATCTCCTGAACCACCCCGGGCTCCTGGTTATACGCCTCCTCGATGAGGAAGCTGTTGTCCTGGAGAGGCTCGGGTTCCTGGGCAGAAAGCCGCAGGGCGGGACACACCGCCGCGGCAGCAGCGATGAGCAGACGATACATGCTCTCACGCCGCCGCAAGAAGGCCGGTCGCGTACATGAGGAGCAGACCGGTCATCACGCCGGCAGAATTGAGCGGCGTCAGGATACGCGTACCCGGTTTCCGAAGGAACAAACGCACTAGCTCCGCCACGACCTGTCCGATCGCCCCGGCGCCGATGGCGAAGAAAAGCGTCGTCCAAATGGGGGAAACGGCGAAGCCGCCTATCCAGCTGCCGATTACCGTCGGCACGCCTGCGAGCGCACCTAGCGCGGCAAGTTGGCCCAGTCGGGGGCGCTCGGTCGCAAGGGGGGCCACGATCCCCAGGCCCTCAGTGGTGTTGTGGATGATGAAGCCAATTACCAGAAAGGTCCCGAGCGCAATCTCGCCGGTGGCGTACGATGCCCCAATCGCGAGCCCTTCTCCGAGATTGTGAAGGCCGATGCCGAGCGCGATAAGGATCGCCACGTACCACGCGGGGCGAGGCAGGGTGCCGAAGCGGGCAGAGCGGCGGCCGAGTATGGCCATGACCAGGGGCGCGCCGAGCAGACCCAGCACCACCAGGCCGACTCCCTGAAAGGCGCCCGGGACCCGATCCGCGCTTTCAAGTGCTTCTGCGAATGCCTCTAGGCCCAGGAAGGCAAGGAGGCCCATCGTAAGACTCAAGAAGAAATCGACCCAACGCGGCTCGAGAGCACGCAAGAAGGGGAGCCAGAGAAGACCGAGGAAAACAGGGATGACTCCAGCGTAGATGCCCAGCAATGCAAAGGTCGAGACGTAGCGGGGATTCACGGCGGGGGTCTCGGTGGCGACTGCGACGTCGCCCGAGAAAGTCAGGCCGGTACTGGTTACGACCTTCACCTGATGCGGCTCACCCCGCACCCAAGGGTATGGAACCGTGATCTCGCGGCGGCTGAGACGATCGACCGTCTGGTCGCCGTCGATCGTATAAGTCCACGCGGCGTCGTCCACCAGCACTTGTGCTATCGTCACGGGAGACGGGCCTCCGTTGACCACCTGAACGCGTAGCTCGCCGGCCCGTGGAAGCGTGATGCGCTCTACTGTCAGTTCCTCGAGCGGAGGGAAGGCCTTTCGAAACACTCCGACTGGTCCAACCTGCACGAACATCACTACCAATAGCACCAGGACCACCAGCGGGGCGATTCCCTTCGCCCAGGTCGGCACGGCAACCCGATGAGAAGCTCGATCAGTCGCCGTGAGCGGCCCACCTTCAGACATTGGGGCCCCGGACGTCAAACACGCCAACCCAGCCCAGCTCCGCGAATTCGCTCTGATGCGCGTGAAACAAATAGGGCCCGGGATATTTGTAGGTGAACTCCAAAATCGCCCGCTCGCCCTGGCACAGTGAGACGAGATCGGTCCACTCGAACCGGTGGAGGTCTGTGCCCGTGCGGTACAACCGGTAGAGGTTGCCGTGCAGGTGAAAGGAGTTGATCGGGTCGAACTCGGTGATGTTGATCAGGTAGATCCGAGTTAGCTCGCCGGCGCGGAGCTCGATCGGATGTTTCTGGTAGTGGAAGCCTACAGTGTTGACCGCGTACACCTCGTTCTCGCCATCGAAGTTGGTGTCGAAACCGTTCATCATCATCACGAGCTCGCGAGCGGGCGGTCTGGGCGTTGGCGGATCGACCAGAAACACCCCGTACAGTCCCTTGTGCAGGTGCCGCTTGGGTGGAACCGTGTGGCAGTGGTAGAGGTGCAACCCAAACGGCTCAGCGTCGAACTCGTAAGTGAATCGACCGCCCGGTGGAACCGCCTCGAAAGCCCCGTCCATCTCGGCCGGGTGGGTGCCGTGAAAGTGGATTGAATGAGGGTGCTCGGTGGCATTCGTGAGCTGGACCCGGATTCGGTCTCCCTCGGTGCACCGGATCGTGGGGCCCGGAACCTGCCCGTTGTAGGTCCACGCCGGGTAGAACACACCGGGAACCACCTCGATCTCGCGCTCCAGGGCAACGAACTGGTACTCGCGCAGCACCTGCCCCGAAGGCAGCCGAGAAACTCGGCCCGAATCAAACTCGGTCAGGAACTTGGTAGGGTCGAAGCCGCCGGCACGCAGCTCACCGATAGCTCCCATGTCGTGGTGGCTCGAGATGTGGGCGGCGCCGCCCGAATGCCGACTTCCTTTTGGCGAGGCACCGTCCTGGAGGCCGAATGCCCCGCCGGCAGTGGCGAGCCCGACAGTGCTCAGGGCACCGACCTTCAGCAGATCCCGGCGGGAGAGCCGTTGGGTGAGGTCAGCCTGAGAGGTATCCTCCTTCATCTCCGAATCTCCCCGTCAAGCGAGCTATCTCCGGAAGGTTCCCACCAGGAGCCAGGTGTTGAGCCCCATGATCACGGCCGCAACCATCCACGCCAGCCACTTGAGTGCCGG
This sequence comes from Gemmatimonadota bacterium, assembly GCA_046733215.1. Lineage (GTDB taxonomy): Bacteria > Gemmatimonadota > Gemmatimonadetes > Gemmatimonadales > GWC2-71-9 > DASQPE01. Next base: position 8,974 of record JBKPOS010000166.1, on the reverse strand, counting down.
GCCGTTGGCAAAGGGACCCATCTTGGCTCGCTCACTGGTGAACTGAACCAGCGGGACGACAGCAAAAGACAATTGCAGGCTGAGAATCACCTGGCTCAGGATGAGAAGCGCCCCGGTTCCCTGCTCACCGTAGAGTGCGGTCACGATGATGGCCGGCACGATTGCGATCAGGCGCGTGATGAGTCGACGGAGCCACGCTGGTAAGCGGATATCGAGAAAGCCTTCCATCACAACCTGGCCCGCCAGAGTACCGGTGATGGTGGAGTTTTGCCCCGAGGCTAGCAGCGCCACCGCAAACAGTCCGCTCGCCAGCGTCGTTCCGAGAAGAGGGGTGAGAAGGTGGTGCGCGTCACCGATGTCAGCGACCTCGCGATGTCCTGTTCCGTTGAACGTCGCGGCCGCCATGATGAGGATCGCGGCGTTGATGCAGAAGGCGAACAGGAGTGCCACTGTCGAGTCGAGCGTGGCGAACCGGATTGCCTCCCGCTTGGAGCCGACATCGCTTCCGATACGCCGGGTCTGCACGATAGAGGAGTGCAGGTAGAGGTTATGCGGCATCACCGTCGCACCGAGAATGCCGATCGCGATGTAGAGCATTGCCGGATTGGTGACTATCTGCGCGGTCGGAACCAGACCCTGCGCCACGGCCGCGAAATCGGGCCGCGCCAGGATCAGCTCGATGGCGAAGCACGCGCCGATCGTGAACACCAGCGCCAGAACAAATGCTTCGAGGTAGCGGAACCCACGGTTCTGGAGCAGAAGGATCAGCAGCACGTCGAGCGCAGTGAGACATACGCCCCAAAGCAGCGGGATCCCGAACAGCAGGTTGAGCGCAATAGCTGAGCCGATCACCTCCGCCAGGTCACAGGCAGCGATGGCGATCTCACAGAGCACCCATAGACCGAAGCTCACCGGACGGGAGTAATGATCCCGACAGGCTTGTGCCAGATCGCGACCGGTGACGATCCCGAGCCGGAGCGCGAGCGCCTGAAGGAGGATCGCCATCAGGTTCGACATCAGGATGACGCTGAGGAGTGTGTACCCGAATCGCGCTCCCCCGGCCAGGTCGGTGGCCCAGTTGCCCGGGTCCATGTACCCAACCGCGACGAGATAGCCGGGGCCGGCAAAGGCCAGGGCCTTGCGCCACCAGTGAACCTTCCGAGGAACCAAAATGGTCGCGTTCGACTCGGGCAGGCTCGGCTGAGTCCGGGGGTAGCGCCAGCCGGCGAGCTCTTCGGGCGGGGGGAGGCTTACAGCGCTCATCGAGGAACGCTCCGGCTGCAGAGCAAACTCGACCCGAGCTCGTGCCCCAACACTTGCAGTCGATCATTGATGCGGAGCGTGAGCGGGCCCTGGAATGGCTGCCGCTCGACGACCGTGACGCTGGCCCCGGGCATGAGATCCAGCGACGCCAGATAGCGCAGCCGGTCAGGGTCGCCGGCAGTCACCCGACAAATTTCCACAGTCTCCCCCAAAGCGACCTCGGGGAGTGGTGTCGCGCTGACTTCCGCGATAAGGCCATCGGCTGTGGGAATGGGCTCGCCATGAGGATCCGCGTGCGGATTTCCCAGCGCATCTGCCATGCGTTGGATCAGGGCGTCCGACACGGCATGCTCGAGCCGCTCGGCCTCGGCGTGGACGGTATCCCAGGTATAACCCAACCGGTCCACCAAGTAGGTCTCGATGATCCGATGGCGGCGGATCATCCGGAGCGCTGCTCGGCGACCCTCGGGGGTGAGCTGGACACCCTTGTACGGCACGTGCTCCAAGAGGCCCTGCTCGGAAAGGCGTTTCACCATTCCGCTCACGGATGGCGCCGAGAGCTCCAGCCGGTGGGCGATATCGCTCGTGGAAGCCGCCCGGCCCTCGGGTGAGAGATTGTAGATCGCCTTCAAATAGTCTTCGACGGACGCAGTGAGGGGCTCTTTGAGGCCAGCTGCATTCATGCGAACCTGAACATTTAGTGTCGGCTAAAATTGTGCTGCGACTGAGCTAATGTCAAGGTTACTGGGCACGAAGAGAGATGGCGCCTCTATCACGACGCTACGACGACATCTACTTTGCTAAGTGAATACTATTGCGATACTTGGAAGAAGCAGCTAAGGATGCGCTCGGTCATGCCCCAAACCACTAAATCCCCAACGACATAGGCAGGAACCACCAGCGATTCACCCCGCACTGAGACTACCGTCGGGGCGTGGGTCGCCGGGTCGCGCAGCTGCCGAAGCGGAATCCACTGCACGGCAGCGATCTCATCGCTCAGGACCAGAAGTGGACGGTCATCCAGAGCGAAGACAAAGGGCCGGACGGCAATCGGGGGAAGGGAAACGGTTCGGGGAACCACGTCGTCGAGTGCCCCAAGCGATTGAGCGTCGGACAGAGGGAGCCCAATCTCTTCCGCGGTTTCGCGGATCGCGGTTTGGAGCAAACTGGAATCACGCGATTCCTGGCGCCCCCCTGGCAGGCCAACATGCCCGGACCAGGGATCGTTCACCCGTTCAGCTCTTCGGATCAGTAGCAGGGAATCAGGATCAGGGGCGAGGATGAGTGCGACCGCCGCCCACTTCCGCCCCGGGTCATTCGTCCAGATCGGCTTGTGCCCAGCGAGCTGCTGTGCCAGCCGGGCAAAGGAGGGAGGAACCGGGATCAGTGGCTGTGGGAGTGGCAAGCCCCGCCGCAGCAACCGCCCCCAGGAGGCGGGCCTAGTTTGCTGAAGTCAGCGGGTTTCCCTCCGGAGCCGTGGCGAGCCGGCACCGACATCAGCCGCTCGACCTTTCGACCGGAGCACTTGGGGCAGGCAATCTTGGTTCCGTTGCGGACCAATTGTTCGAAGTCGGTCCCGCAGGAGGGACAGTGATAGTCGTAAATGGGCATAGGCGTAAGATAGCCGGATCGCCGGGGCTGCCAGTCCCTGGAGGCAAAGCGGTGGGGTCGCAGATACCTTCCCTCGCATGGCCACGGTAACTCTGACCAAACATCGTCTTTCGGGCGCTCTGGGCGAGATCCTGATCGATGTCCGAAGCGGCGGGCGGAGCTCCCCACGGCCAGCAGTCGTCGTGGTTCACGGCTTCAAGGGCTTCAAGGATTGGGGGATGTTTCCTCCACTGGCTGAGCGCCTGGCGCAGGCAGGCTTCACGGCGGTCTTGCCGAATCTCAGTGGCAGCGGCGTCGACGATTCGGGTGAATTCACCTGGCCGGAGCGGTTCGGTCACAACACGTTCTCGGCCGAACTGGCCGACGTGAATAGCGTGTTGACGGCACTTCGGGCGGGTAAGCTGGACGTAGCGCCGCCAAAGGGCGTCGGACTAATAGGTCACTCGCGGGGCGGCGGGATTTGCATTCTTCTGGCGGCCCGGGATCCGACGGTCAAGGCATTAGTGACGTGGGCGGCGATATCCACTGTAAGGCGATGGCCGAGCGAAGCCGAGCAGGCGAAGTGGCAAGCAGAGGGTCGCCTCGACGTGGTCAACACTCGAACCGGGCAAGTGCTTCCACTATACACCGACGTACTCCACGACGTTGAGCGACACGGCGCGGACACTCTGGACATCGAGCAAGCTGCCGCGAGACTCGCCGCTCCCTGGCTCATCGTTCACGGAAGCAGCGACGCGAGCGTTGCCATCACCGAAGCCGAGCGCCTGGTCCAGGCCGCGAATCCAGCATCGTCTCGCTTCCTTCGACTCGAAGGCGCTGAGCACACGTTCGGAGCTGCTCATCCCTGGAAGGGCTCGACCGCGGCGCTCGATCTCGCCATGAAAGAAACCGTCGGGTGGCTCTCTAAACACCTGCTCTGACGATGCAGGGACGGACGTGTCTCGTCACCGGCGCGAACCGGGGGATCGGGTTCGCGATCGCCCACGGGCTGGCCGCCCAGGGGGCCCACGTAATCCTGATCGTTCGAGATGAGAAGGCTGGAAGCGCGGCTGCGGAGGAAATTCGTCGCGTAACCGAGAACAACGCGGTGGACGTTCTGGTTGCCGACCTGTCATCGCAAGCTTCGATTCGAGAGGTGGCGGAGCAGGTATTGACGCGGTACCGGCGGCTGCACGTGCTCGTGAACAATGCCGGGGTCATCACGCGTCGGCGCTCGCTCACCGTCGATGGCATCGAAACTCAATTCGCCGTCAATCATCTCGCCTATTTCCTCCTCACTTCTCTGCTCCTGCCCCGCCTCAGAACGTCAGTGCCAGCGCGTATCGTGGTCATGGCTTCGGATGCACACTGGACCCATAAGCTCGACTTCGAGGACCTACAGCTTTCCCGGGGGTGGCGACCGGTTCGGGCGTATTCGCAGAGCAAGCTGGCCAACGTACTTTTTGCCTATGAGCTGGCGCGTCGTCTCAGCGGCACTGGGGTGACCGTCAACTGCGCCCATCCCGGCGGCGTCGCCACCCAGTTGTTGGCGAGCGCGTTCCCGCTGCCGGCGATTACGATGCCGCTGGTCTATCGCTTTGCGGCCAGCCCTGCGCATGGCGCCGAGACGCCGCTTTGGCTGGCCACGGCCCCAGAGTTGGAAGAGGTAACGGGGAAGTATTTCGTGCGCCGGAAGGCAGTGCCGTCGAGTGCGGCAACCTATGATCTGTTCGTCGCCCGCCAGCTCTGGGACGAAAGCGCGCGCCTGACCGGTCTCTAGCTAACCGCTGCCTCGAGAATGTCGACCTGACCGCTGTCGGCATCGAGTCGCGCGCGGACACCGATCGGCATGGTCCACTGCTCGTCCACGTGGCCGATGGGAAATCCGTACGCAGCCGGAATGCCGAGCGGTCCAATGTAGTGCTCCAGGACTTCGCCAAACGAAAGAGCGCCGTCTCCAGTACCCAATTTCATATCGGTGAACTGGCCCACGATGATCCCGGCGATTCGCTCCAGCACCCCGGCAAGGCGGAGGTGCGAGAGAGCCCGGTCCACCCGATAGAGATCCTCCCCGACGTCCTCCAGAAAGAGAAGGGCCCCGTCGATGTCAGGAAACCAGCGCGTCCCCACCAGGCATTGCAACAGGGAAAGGTTGCCGCCGATTAGCGTGCCTTCGGCAGCTCCACCGTGGATTTTCACAATTCGCGGAGACCGCGGAGCCAGCACGCCGGCCGGAGGCTCCCTCCGTTCAAGCCGGCCCGCCGGCTCAGGCCTGGCGAGGACCTGAGTGAAGTGGCGGCGCGAAAACGGCGGCATTGGTTGGCGCGCGGTTGGCGCGTGAAAGCCGACGATTCGTATGACCCGCTGCGCCGCAAGGAGCAGCGCAGTGATATCGGAGAATCCGATGAGCGCCTTAGGCCGGCGCTCCAGCGGTGCAAAGTCGATTCGGTCGAGGATGCGGGTGAGACCATAGCCGCCCCGCACGCACCAGACGGCATCCAGCGATTCATCGCGCAGTGCGGCGTTGAGGTCGGCAATGCGCTCGGCATCAGTACCAGCCAAATAGCCATGGCGCCGATGGGCGTTGACGCCGAGCAGCGGCTCGTGACCAAGCTCACGGCAGAGCTCGCCGGCGCGCGCTAAGTCATCGCCGTCCAGCACCGGTCCCGAAGGGGAGACCAGCCCAATACGACTTCCAGCGGTCAGACGAGGAGGGCGCAGCACTGGTTTTGACCCCATCCTCATCCCCTCCTTAGATTGACCAGCCAAGCTGGATCCAACCCCATTACAGGAGAACGGCAGTGCGTGCTTCGCAGCCCGCGTTGCTCGCCGCCGGCCGAGTGATCTCCGATATGCGGGACGTGATGGTCACCCAGTGGGCGGATTGGGTGGGTGACCGGATCACCGCCGCTTCCACGATACCGCGTGCGGCCGTCGAGCGGGAGTTTCGACTCATCGTCGACACCATGACCGCAATGGTCGGGCCCCTCCGCCGCGAGGCGAGGGTGATCTGGACCCGTGTCTGCGAGCACTATGGACGCGTGGCGGCGGCGCGGGGGCTCGCCGCCGGGGAGGTGGTGGAGGAGCTGCAGTATCTTCGGGAACTCCTCATCCGCAACCTCGCCCACGCTTTCATTTCTATGCGACCGCGTCAGGCGCTCGCCATCGTTCTCCGGCTCAATCGCGTGCTCGACAAGGGGATTGCCGTCGCGGTGGTGGGCTACACCGACGCATTGGTGGCCACGCTGTTTGCCCAGAACGGCGTCCCCGGCTCCGGCAGCGAACACGACGCCGCCGAGCTCGACCGCCAATTGCTCGCGCTCGAGACCGAACTGGGCGACCTGGCGCAAGTGCGGAAGCGCTAGCGTCCATTTCCCTTGACAACGCTCGCCGCACTCTGGCCCGCCCTCCCCTGGCTGGGGCCGCTCCTCGGTCTTTTGCGGTTTGCCCGGCGCGGCCCAGACCTCCTGCAATTCCCCCTCGCCTCCGGCCGCCTGATGAGCGTCATTGTCCCAGCGCGGAACGAAGCCGCTACGATCGAGACCGTCATGCGCTCCGTTCTCGGCAGTTGCTATGAGCCACTCGAGCTGATCGTAGTCGACGACCGATCTACCGATGAGACCGCTGCAATCGCGGAGCGCGTGGCGGCCGGCGATTCACGAGCGCGCGTCATCCGCGGCAAGGAGCTTCCCTCGGGCTGGTTCGGAAAGCAGTGGGCCTGCATTCAGGGTTATCAGGCAGCTCGGGGTGAGCTGCTGGTATTTACCGACGCCGACACGATGCACCACCGAGAGCTGCTGGGCCGAGCCGCAGGGGCGCTTGCCGCAACCCAAGCCGACCTTCTTACAGTCGCTACGCGCCAGCGCTGCGAAACCTTCTGGGAACGAGTGGTAATGCCTCAGATCTGGATGCTGCTCGGGTTTCGCTACCACCCACGGACGGTGAGTCGCTCCCGCCGCCCCCGGGACGTGATCGCCAACGGGCAATTCATTTTACTCCCGCGGTCCTCCTATGAAGCCGTTGGCACGCACGAGAGAGTGCGCCAGGAGGTTGCCGAGGACCTGGCGTTGGCGCAGCTCGTAGTGCGGACTGGCAGACGATTGATCATGGCGCACGCAGAACCATTGATCACTACCCGGATGTATCACAGCCTGGGTCATCTGATCGAAGGTTGGTCCAAGAATATCTACATCGGGGGCCGGAGAACCTTTCCAGACGAGCCCATTCGGCGGGCGCTGGTTCCGCTCATGCTGTGCGGCACGATGCTCTTCTGGTTGCTTCCGCCGGTCCTTGTGCTTCTGGCTTTGCTGGAGCTGGTGTCCTGGATGGGATGGGCGCTGCTCGCAGTGGCGCTATCTGCGCTTTTCTGGATGCTGGTGTCTGTAGGAATGGGAATTCCCGTGTTTTACGGACTGGCGTATCCGGCGGGCGCACTGGTGGGACTCTATATCATCATGCGCTCGGTGATTCGTGGGGCACGTCGGATCGAGTGGAAGGGCCGCGTGTACGACATCCGCCCGGGCTTGGGATGAATCAGTTACGCGTAAACGTGAGCCGCTGAGCTGGAATTCCACCACCGAGCAGCCGGCCATGCGGATCCACCTGAAGACGGAACTCGATCTGTCCCAAATCCAGCGACACAGAATCGGCAGCAAGGCGAGCAACCGTCCCCACTACTGTAGCGCCACCGCCCTGTGATGCGCTCCGACTCAGATTGAAGAAGGCAACCTTCACCGAATCCTTGCCCAGCACCGCCGCCCGCCGTATCGCTTGCTCCAGCAGCCCGAACGACAGATTGATGTAAGGTACCGCGCCCGATTGCGTCGGAAGCACGCGGGTTTCCAATCCGTGATTGCTGATGTCGTCAATCGCCACACTGTCGTTCCGGAAAATGATCCGGGCCTGCTGGGCAACTCGGGCTTTGTCGGCGCTGCCGGCAGGGGCCTCCTGTATCGTGACCTCGACCAACGGGACCGTCTGGTCCGGGGCCAGCACCGCACGATAGAGCTCCGTCGTCCGGGCACCGCGAAACGCCAACGTGCCATGAAGCTCGGTCTCAGTCCGCTTCAACTGCTCAGTCGCGACGGTATCTGCACCGTGAAAGACCACGAAGCGGCTGGAGTCAGCGGCTTGCGCGTGGGCGAGGCCCGGCACGAGCAGGAGAAAAGCCACAAATGATGCGCGCATGGGAGCAGCATCGTAGTAGCGCTCTGGTTCGCAGGCAAGTTCCGGTCACTGCGCGCGCGTGAATGGTGCCGCAGCAACTTCGACCAGCGACAAACGTGAGGCTCCTCGACACGGAGCCTCGGACGCGTGGTCACTGCCGGCATGCTCGGCTCGCTCCACCGGCTGGAAGACCTGCCCGACTTCATCCACGCCTTGGGGCATCAATCGGCGTGGGAGGAGCTGCCAATCCCAGGCTGGCTCGGGCTCACCACGACTGAGCTCACGCGCGCAGCATTGGTTGGCCGAATCGGAGAGTTCCACTGGTTTGGTATCGATGCGCCGGACGCAGGGCGCGGGACTCGGCTAGTGGCTCGGCGAATGGTTGCGCGGGGCCGCCCCGCGGGCGTAGTCGCGATCAGCAGCCAATGTCGCTCCCTCTTCATTGCCATCGCGTTCTCGGATCCTGTGTGCGTCGAGTGTGCGCTCGATCAGCCGGATCATCTTACGCTCACCCGGCTCGCCCGCCTGGGTTCGTCTCCAGCCAGGACCGCAATCGAGTTCGCCGCGCGAGCTGCCGACGTACTCTCTTCCGAAGCCGTTGGACGGCGGTTCTTCCGCCAATTCGAGCTGGTCTTGGGCCGCATGCGAGACGCCATGCCTCGCTCCTGCCCACCGCAGGAACGACACGGCTGGGTGTTGCTTCAGCTCACCAGAGTGCTCTTCCTCTATTTCGTGCAGAGCAAAGGATGGCTCGACGGCACGTCGAACTTCCTAGCGCGAGAAGTCGATCGCTGTCTCGGACGCGGCAGGCGCCTCCAACGTGACCTGCTACGACCGCTCTTCTTCGGCACGTTGAATCGGCCGCCCAAGGAGCGAACTCGCCGGACCCGGGGATTGGGTCGCATTCCGTTTCTCAACGGGGGACTGTTCGAGCCCCACATCCTAGAACAGCGCT
>JBKPOS010000165.1:0-4292 GCA_046733215.1 Gemmatimonadota bacterium | reverse complement strand
GTCGCCGTAGTACTCGACTCCCATCTGCCACCGCGCGCGGGGAGGCTCGTGCCGGATCGCGCGAACCCGATCCAGGCGAGAGGCCACCTCGGCGTTGCCAGGATAGGCGCGGTCGAGCCGCTCGAGGTGTGCCTGCGCGGCCTCGTAGCGATCGGACCAGATCAGCACGTCGGCCAGGCCAATCCGGCTGTCGTAATCGTCGGGTCGCTCCGCCAGCAGGCCGACGTACAGCGACTCGGCGGCGGCCAGGTGCCCGGTCCAACCCTCGAGCTTGGCCAGCCAGAAACGGTTTTCGAAGTCGTGGGGATCGCGATCGACCAGCATGCGATAGACGTCGCGTGCCTCGCCGAGGCGTTGCTCGCCACGCAATGATTCGGCGCGGCGCTGCAGGGCGCGATTGTCCTGAGCCGCCGCCTGGGCCAGGAGCATCCCCGGGCCCGGGGCCGAGAGGAGAGCAAGCGCAAGAAGTGGCATAGCAAACCGATGAATCACCATTCGGCTTCTCATGCGGGCCCGCCTGGCGGCAGACATCCGAGGTGTCGGGTGAGACCGGTCTCAACGAGGCGAAACGGCCCACGAGCGAAGCGCAATCGGCGTGCCCCGGAACAGGGCACGTAAGCTCTTTAAAGAGACACGGTTGTAGGGGTCAGAGGCTTGGCAGAACGCGAGTTTTAGGGTGTTCCGGGGGCCCGGCCGTGGCCGCCGACGGGAGGGCTCCGCGACCCCATGCGTTGGCGCGGAGCCGCGGGGGCAAGCAGATTCGGGGACAACGCCTCTTTCCTCTATACCCGAGCCCACCGTTGACCACCGCGCTTCGAATTAGCCTCGCGGGCTTGCTTGTCTGCGCTGAAACGGGGAGCGGTGCGGCACAGGCGGCATTGCTTCATGGCCGCTGGGTGACGGAGAAAGGTCCCGCCCTCCTCAGCTTCGATTTTCGGAGTGGAGACACCGTGTGGGCGCTCATACCGATTGCAGCAATCAGTGCGAATGGGCGCGGCACGTACGATTACGCCCAGGGCCGGATCATCCTGCACTACGGCGAGGGTCTGTACGACACGGTGACGGCCACCCCGCGTGGCGATACGCTGACGCTGACGCTCCGCGACGGTCGGGAGGAGATCGACGTTCGGCTCACATCAGCGCGAGGTGCACAATCAGCCCTTCACGGAACCTGGGTCGGCCCCTATTCGCAAAATCAGCTCAAGCTGATGACCTATCTGCCCGGGGGCGTCTTCTTTCAGGAAGCTGCATTTATTACCCACTACGATGTTGATAGTGAGGGAACCATCACAATCGCTTCTCTCACCGGATCCACGCCTAACAAGTTCCGCATCCAGCTCAGCGGAACGGACACCGTCCTTGTTCGGGTCGACAGCGCAGGAACGACATTCATGCGCCCACGATGCGACGACCCGCGGCTCAACCCGCGAACGAGTTTCACCAGCGCTTGTAGTTGAGCAGTCCGAGGGAGGGACTTCCGCCCCAGGACTGCGGCCGCTGGGCGGACCGCCTAGGTTTCGGCATGACCCGCCGCCGTCGGAGCCTTGCAACGACTGCCGCGAGGGCGGCTGCGTGGACCTGGCAGCCCAGCCCCGAGCCCGACGAGTCCCCAGGCCTCGCCGAGCTGAAGGCAATCGAGGAGGCGCGACAAGCAGCCGTCGCCGCGGCCTGGCGCGAGCTGGAAACGCTCCGAACTCTGCTCCGCTACCTCCCACGCCGACGCGTGGAACTACAGCCATTGGGCGACGAGCTGCAGCCCAAAGCCGGCGACGATTAGCCCGGACATCGAAAAAGCCGTTCCTCACTGATGATGGGGTCTCGCTCCCGATTCGGCGTCCGAATCCGGCCAGCACCCCCCATCACAGCGCACTAGCGTGTGGGAGTCAACTCCCCGGAGTCTCCCATGCGATACACCTCGTCCGCGCTCGCCATCGCCGCGCTGTGTGCCTGCGCCAATGAAACCGACGTCACCCGACCAACGGAACCGAACGCGAAGGTCGCGTCTCAGATCGCATATCACGTGGTCAAATACTCGGCGTCGCTCGGTGGAACTCAGAATCGCGGCCTGGCCATCAACAACCAGGGATGGGTCGCCGGCTTTTCCAATCTGACCGGCGACGGCACCCGCCACGCCGCACTCTGGATCAACGGCTCCATCACCGATCTCGAGACACTCGGCGGGCCGAGCAGCACCGTCCCCTGGCCCGGGCTCAACAATCAGGGCATGGTCGTCGGCATCTCACAGACCGCCGAGATCGATCCCCTGGACGAAGACTGGAGCTGCGAGGCCGGCGGCTTCCTTCCGAACGCAACCAACCTGATCTGCCGCGGCTTTTGGTGGGAGAACAACGAGATGCACGAGCTGCCCACGCTCGGCGGCAACCACGGCTTCGCAACCGCGGTCAACAGTCGAGGGCAGATCGTGGGCTGGGCGGAGACGGCCGTGCACGATCCGACCTGTGTCGGAGTCCAGCAGCTCCAGTTCCGCGCGGCTATGTGGGAGCCTAAGAAGGGCATCACACAGGAACTGCCGCCGCTTCACGGCGACTCGACCTCCGCCGCCACTGCGATCAACGAGAACGGCCGGGCCGTCGGCATCTCGGGCGACTGCGACCAGGCGGTCGGCCGCTTCAGTGCCCGACACGCGGTGCTGTGGGACCACGGCACGGTCACCGAGATCCCCAACCTCGGCGGAGTCACCTGGCACACGCCGATGTACATCAATGAGCGGGGCGACGTGGTCGGCTTCTCGAACCCGCCCGGCCCCGGCGACCCACAAGGCGACTTCATCGCGCACGCCTTCCTCTGGAAGAAGGGCAGCACGATGGCCCTCGATCTCAAAACGCTCGACGATGACCCGTTGAGCGAGGCCTTCGCCATCAACTCTCGCGGAGACGTGGTAGGCGTCTCGTTCGGCGGCAGCGCCGGTCTCCGCGCTTTCCTTTATAAGGACGGCGTGCTGCACAACCTGAACGACCTGGCCGACGCGGCGCCCGATGTGCTGCTCGCCGCCCAGGCTATCAACGACGCGGGCGTGATCACGGGCCGGATACGCGACGCCGCCACCGGCAACATCCTGACGTTCGTGGCCACGCCCGTCGGGGGACATTGAGGCTATGAGTCACGCCCTGCTCGATCCGGGAGCCTGCAGCCGAGCGATCGTGTCGCACGATCCGCGGTTCGACGGAGTGTTCTTCGTCGGAATTACCACGACGCGGATCTACTGCCGGCCTGTCTGTCCGGCGCGTGTTACCTATCCCGAGCGGAGGCGCTTCTTCGAGTCGGCCGCCGCGGCGGAGCGGAATGGGTACCGGCCGTGCATGCGGTGCCGGCCCGAGCTGGCCCCGGGCCGGGCGCTGTGCGACGCGGTGCCTCGTGTCGCGCGGACGGCAGCGATGCGGATCGCCGCCGGGGCACTCAACGGCCAGGGCGTGGGCGACCTGGCCCGCGAGCTGGGCGTGAGCGAACGACACCTCCGCCGCGCAATGGAGCGTGAGCTGGGCGTCTCGCCCGTCGAGCTGGCGCAGACGCACCGTCTGCTTCTGGCCAAGTGCCTGCTCACCGACACCAGGCTCCCGGTCACGCGCGTGGCGTTCGCGAGCGGATTCCAGAGCTTGCGCCGGTTCAACTCGGTGTTTCGCCAGCGCTATCGCATGAGCCCAAGTGTGCTGCGCCGGCGGCCTCGTCGCGCGGTTGCCGATGCGACGCCGTCCGGTCCGCCGGCCGACTGGGTGCGGCTCACGCTCGGCTACCGCCCACCGCTCGCGTGGGACGCGCTGCTCGCCACGATTGCCGGTGACACGCCGCCCGGTGTCGGGCTGGTGGACGGATACCGCTACGCCAGAACGGTGGCGCTAGACGGGTGTCGCGGAGTGGTCGTCCTGGCACCTGCTACGCGAGGCTCGCATTTGAACGTGGATCTCTCGGCCTCCCTTCTGCCGGCGCTCATGCCGCTCCTCGCCCGGCTCCGGCATCTGCTCGATCTCGATGCCGAGCCGGCGGTGATCGAGCGCCACCTCGCGGACAGCGGGTTGGCCTTTCTAGTGAGACGCCGCCCGGGACTCAGGCTCGCCGGTGCGTTCGATGGATTCGAGGTTGCTGCGCGAAATCTGCTGGGCTGTGATCTCCTGGGTCGTGTGACGTCCGCGCTCGGCGAGCCGCTCGAGACCGAGGTCGCAGGGCTGGACCGGCTCGCGCTCAAGCCGGATCGCGTCGCCGCTGCCGGCTCGACTTTTCTCTCGGAGCTCGGCGTGCCCCACCGGCAGGCGGAAGCCTTGTCCACGCTGGCCGGC
>JBKPOS010000164.1:0-25097 GCA_046733215.1 Gemmatimonadota bacterium | reverse complement strand
CCCCCCGACTTGCCGCTCACTGGCTTCTCACTCCAATTCTGCGTCTGCGCCGAATCTACCGAACGCCTCGACCGCTTCCTCGCCGATCAGCTCCAACTCTCTCGCACCCAGGCCGCCAGGCTGATCGCCGACAAAGCCGTGCTGGTGGGCGGCGCCGTAGCTCGCGCCTCTCGGCTCCTCACGCGCGGTGATCGTGTATCCGTCGCCATTCCTGCGGGCGAGCCGCCGCGACAGCTGCGACCCGCGAACATCCCACTCACGATCGTCTGGGAAGACGAGCACCTCGCCGTGATCGATAAGCCTGCGGGGCTCGTCGTGCATCCTGCTCCCGGCCACTGGGACGACACGCTGGTGAATGCGCTGGTTGCCCGCGGCACCGCGCTGGGTGGAGGAGTCCAGGGCAGACCGGGGATCGTACATCGGCTCGATCGTGACACCTCGGGTCTCATGCTGGTCGCGAAGACCGATGTCGCGCACCGTCGCCTGAGTCATCTGCTGGGCGCACGTCGGATCGTGCGGGCCTACGCTGCGCTCGCGTGGGGCCATCTTTCAGAGAGTCCCACGGTGCTCGAAGCGCCGCTGGCCAGGCATCCGCGCGACCGCAAGCGGATGGCGATCTCGCCGGCTGGCAGGGCTGCGCGAACCGACGCCTATGTGATCGCCCGGTTCGACAGCGTCGATCTCCTGCGGCTCGAGCTGCACAGCGGCCGCACCCATCAGATCAGGGTCCACCTCGAGCACGCGGGACATCCGATTGTAGGTGATCCGGTTTATGGGGGAGGGGGCAGCCGCCGCATCTCGGGGGCAGCCCGGGCGTCAGCCGACGCGCTCGAGCGGGCTGCCGGCCGGCAGGCGCTCCACGCCGCCTGGCTTGCGTTTCGCCATCCCTTGACGGGAGCCGCGCTCGAGTTCCGATCCGAGTGGCCCCCCGATCTTCGGGCGGCGCTCGCCATCGCCGCCGGCGAAGGCCTCGTTGCCCGCTCCGACCCCCTTACCTATCTTCTTTTCTTCAATAGACATGAGTGAAGCCGACTCGCTCGCGGCGGTGGTCTTCCGAATCGGCGACCTGGTTTGTGCCGCGCCGGCCGCCCGGGTCCGGGAAGTCCTCCCGCGCCTGCCGGCCACCCGGATTCCCGGCGTGCCATTTGCCGTGGAGGGCCTGGTCAACGTGCGCGGCGGGCTGCTCACGGTCACCGATGGGCACGCGCTGCTTGGGCGGGTAGCCCGGCCCGGCGACGAGGGCGCCATCCTCGTCCTCGACATCGCGGGACGTCGTTTCGGACTGGCCGTGGGTCAGGTGCTCGATTTCGTCGAGCTCGCGCCCGGTTCGATCGCGTCGCGCGAGGAGCTGCCAGGAGTCGACCCGGCACTGGTTCGCGCGGTTGCCGCGCAAGACGATCGCCATTTCATCCTGTTGGACATCGATGCCTTGCTGGCCTCCGTGGCCGGCGGGAACCCGGAACCGCACGGAGGTGGGCAGTGAGCAATACGGTCCTCGTCTGCGACGACGCCATCTTCATGCGTACGATGATCGGCGACATCCTGACGCAAGCCGGCTTCGAGATCGTCGGCGAGGCGGAATCCGGGCTCCAGGCAGTGCAGAAGTATCGCGACCTCAAGCCCGATCTCGTCACGATGGATATCGTGATGCCCGATATGGGCGGGATCGAGGCGGTCCGCGAGATCTGCAAGCAGAATCCCGACGCCAAGATTCTGATGTGCAGCGCCATGGGCCAGCAGGCCCTGGTGGTCGAGGCGATTCAGGCAGGCGCCAAGGACTTCGTCGTCAAACCGTTCCAGCCCTCGCGAGTGCTCGAAGCGGTCCAGCGCGTCCTCGGCTGAGCATCCCATGGCGGATCCGAAGTACGCCGCCCTGTTCCTCGCCGAAAGTCGCGAGCATCTGCGCTCCTGCAACGCCCTGTTGCTCGAGTGGGAGCGGACGCCGGGTGCCTCTGAGCCGGTGAACGGACTGTTCCGAGCCATTCACAATATCAAGGGCATGGCGGCCACGCTGGGATACTCAGCGATCGCCGACCTCGCGCACCGGGCGGAGAATGTGCTCGATGCGGTGCGAAGCGAGCGCGCAGCCGCAACGCCCGCGCTGATCCAGCTTCTGTTTCGCAGTGTCGATGCGCTCGAAAAGGGAATCGAGGGCGCTCAATCCGGAAAGGGCGAGCCGTCGGCAGCGCTGTTAGCGGCTCTCGATAAGGCGGGGGGGCTCCCTGCCGAGCGCTTGGCGAAGCCGGCTGGCTCGAGCCCGCAGACTAGTGCTCAGCCCGGAGTCGCCGGCCCCCCGAGTGGGGCCGCTGCGCGAATTCCCGCTCGAGGGCCGGCTGGACATCTCGTCGGCGTGACGATCCGCTCGGGGACACCCATGCGGGGAGCCCGAGCCCTGTTGGCGCTTCGCCGAGTGGAAGCGCTGGGCAAGATCACTGCCCTGCGACCCACGGCCGTGGCTATCGAACGCGAGGATTTCGATGGCCGATTCAGCTTTCACCTCCGCACCGGTGCGGAACCGGCTGTCATCGAAGCGGCCCTCCGGTCGGCGGGTGACGTCGAGCGGGTTGCCTTTGACGCTGATGTTTCGGTCGAGGCTGAAGGACCGATCGTCGCCGCTCGGCAGATCCGGATCGACCTCCATCGGCTCGACACCATGATGAAGCTGGTGGGCGAGCTGGTTGTCACGCGAAATCGCATGCTCGAGTTGATGCGGGGCGGCGACTCGGAGCTTGCGGAGCTGGCCGGAGGCGTCAGCCGCCTCGTGTCCGATCTCCAGACCCAGGTGGTGGCCGCACGCATGACACCGGTCAGCGAGGTCTTCGACCGGTTCCCGCGACTGGTCCGGGATCTCGGTCGGGACCTCGGCAAGCAGATCCGCTTCGAGATGGAAGGCGGCTCGATCGAGCTGGATCGATCCATCCTGGACGAGCTGGGTGATCCGCTGCTGCACCTGATCAGGAACGCAGCCGATCATGGCCTGGAGTCGGCGGCCGACCGGGAAGCCGCGGGGAAGCCGGCGGAAGGGCGGATCTTGCTGTCCGCGGTGCGGGAACGGCGCACGGTCGCGATTCGTGTGAGTGACGACGGACGGGGAATCGATCGGGCGGCGGTTCTGGCCAAGGCCAAGCGGGATGGTCTGGCCGATCCCGCCGCCGAGATGCTCACGGACGACGTCCTGCTTCGGGTGCTCGCCCGACCCGGCTTCAGCACGGCTCAGGAGGTGAGCGGAATTTCGGGCCGTGGAGTCGGGGTCGAGGTGGCCTTTGCGCGAGCCCGGGCCCTCGGCGGAAGCCTCGAAGTGCAGACCGAGGCCGGACGGGGAGCGACCTTTACCCTGCGCGTGCCGCTCACGCTCGCCATCGTGCGCGCGCTGCTGGCCCAGGCAGGCGAGGAACGCTACGCCGTGCCGCTCGCCTACGTCGCCGAGACGGTGGAGTTCGATCCGCAGGCAGTCACGGCGTTGCGGGCTCGCGAGGCCGTCGTGGTGCGCGATCGCGTGATTCCCACCGTGCATCTGCGCGACCTCGTGGCCGCGAAGGTGGACAGCCTGCCGCTCCGTCGGCCGACCATCATCCTCGAGGTCGGTGAGCGACGGACCGCGCTGGTAGTTGATGCATTGCTGGGGCAACAGGACATTGTGATCGAGCCGTTCGATGCGCCACGGGGACTGCCGCCATATCTCGGCGGAGCCACCATCCTCGCCGATGGCGCGCCGGCGCTCATCCTCGACGCGGCCGCACTGGTGTAAGGGGACGGATCATGGAAGACGTGCGGGAACTCAAGGAGCTGCAGCTCGACGCGCTGAAAGAGGTCGCGAATATCGGCGCGGGCCACGCGGCGACGGCGCTGTCACAGCTCACCAGCCGGACGATCATGATCAACGTCCCGGAGGTGAATGTCCGCCCGTTGGAAGAGGTGCCCGAGCTGCTGGGGAGCGGGGACGAGGTGATCGCCGCGGTGCTCATGCACATGATGGGCGATCTCACCGGCCGTACTCTCGTGCTGTTTCCCGAGGCCTCCGCCAAGACCCTCTGCGACATCCTGTTCCGGCGGGCACCGGGAACCACCTCCGCTTTTACCGCGATGGAGGAATCAGGACTGAAGGAGGCGGGCAACATCCTCGCAAGCGCGTACATGAACGCGCTGAGCGACTTCATGGGCATGATGCTGGTGCCATCGGTGCCCAGCCTGGTCATCGACCTGAGCGCCGCCATTCTCACCACCGCATATCTCAATTTCGGGCACGATCGGGACTTCGTGTTCTGCGTCGAGACCGCGTTCCGCGTCGAAGGCACCGTGCAGCCGCTGCGCGGGCATTTCCTGCTGCTCCCCGACATGCCCTCCCTCCGGGCGATCTTCGGCGCGATCCGTCTTTCCTGAACATGTCTGGAGCCGTACTCGCCGAGCGCGAACGGGAGGTGCTCCGGTCGTTCGCGCGGCGCATCGACCCAGCGGACGCCGGTGCCCACAACAACCTGGGCGTGCTGTACTGGCAAAAGGGTCTCGCGTCCGAGGCAATCGAGCAGTTCACCCAGGCGCTCGAACTGGATCCGCGAATGCAAGTGGCCCAGGCCAACCTGGAGATCGCCTACCGGGCCAGCGGCCACTACGACCGGATCGTGGCCGAGCTGCAGGAGCGATTGCGACGAGCCCCGAGCGATCGCGATGCCCGCTGGGAGCTGGGGCGGGCCTACGCAGCGCTCGGTCACCACGCGGAGGCGGCCCAGGAATTCGAGACCCTTCTCGCGTGGCATCCGAATGACCTCGCCGCGCTGATCCAGGTTGGTCTGGCCGAACGGGCCCGCGGCCGGCTCGAAGTGGCGGGCGAATGGTTCTCACTGGCCTGCGAGCGTGACCCGACGAGCTCCGTCGCCCTGTTCCAGCTCGGCGAGACGCTCTATAACCGGGGCCTCAACGACCAGGCCCTGGCGGCGCTCCAGGCGGCGATCGCCCGCGGGCCGGACAACGCCGAAGCGCACTACCTGCTCGCCTTTCTCTACGGAGACATGGGCCGGCAGGACGAGGCTCGCGCCGCGACCAAGCGGGCCATCGCGCTGAATCCCACGCTGGCGCGGGCTCAGGCGAATCTCGCCCTCGAGCGCGTGGTGGCCCGGGAAGAGCAGGCGGCACGAGAGTCGGTCCGGCCTCACGTGGTCGAAGGGGGCGCGCTGGCCCACTTCAACCTGGGGCTGGCGTTCCGGCAACGCGGGTATCTGGTCGAGGCGCTGCGCGAGTATCGGATGGGGCTCGACGCCGGTGAAGATCGCCGACTCAATCTGCAGGCGATGGCCGAAGTCCACCTGCTGCGGCGCGATCTTCCGGCTGCCACTGAACTCTACGACTCGCTGCTGCGCGAATATCCCGACTCACCCAAGCTGTGGAACGAGCGCGGCGTCGCATTGCATCAGGCCGGCCGCCGGGCGGAAGCCGAGGCCTCATACGAGCGCGCCGTGGCGCTGGATCCCGGCTACGGGCTCGCCTGGAACAATCTCGGCGTGCTCAGGGCACACGAGGGCGAAGTCGAAGCCGCTATCGACGCGTTGCAGCGGGCCCTTGCGATTCCCGAACCGCCACCGGCGCCGCGGCTCAATCTGGGATTGCTGCATCTCCAACGGCGTCGGCTCGAGCCGGCTCTTGCGGCGTATCGCGCAGTGCTGTCGCAGGCCCCCCACCACGCCGCTGCGTGGAATGGCGTTGGTCTCGTCTTGATGGAGCTCAAGCGATGGGGGGAGGCCCGGACGGCCTTCAGCCGGGCGGTGGAGGGCGACGCCAACTTCGCCGCGGCGCACTACAACCTGAGCTTCACCTTGAGTCAGTTGGGCGACTTCGATGGCGCACTGCGCGCGACCAAGCGCGCGCTCGAGCTGGAGCCGTTTTACGTGCCCCAGAAGTACGCCCTGACGATCGACCTCCAGTTCGAAGATCCGACGATCGCCGTCCCTCCGGAGCTGGCTGCGGACGTGGTCGGCGGCGAGCTGGCCGGTGAGTTCTCGTTCGATCCGTCGGCCCTGGATAGCCTGTTCCGCGAGCTAGCTCCGGCTCCGGCGCAGCCTGCGACCGACAAGGCAGCCGATCCGCTGGCGCTTGCCCGCGACTACATCAGCAAGGGTCTCCTCGAGCGAGCCGCGGCCGAGTTGAGCCGGGCACGCGGAAGAGGAGCCGCGCCGGCGGCAGCAACAGCGCTGCTGGGCGACCTCTTCGCCCGCCGTGGATTGCATGGTGAGGCCCTCGAGCGGTATCGCGAAGCTCGCACGATCGACCCGAGCAACACGGAAGCGGCGGCCGGAGAAATTCGTGCGCTCCTGGCGCTTGGTCGCACGGGCGAGGCCACGCCCCTCGCCGAGTCGCTCGCTCGGGGCGGCGCCGCGGTGGTGGACGCGCATGTCCTCCGCGCCCGGGTCCGGCTCGACGTTGGCGACGCGGTCGGAGCGCTCGAATCGGTCCGCGCCGCGCAGGCACTGGCGCCCGGTCGGGCCGACCTGCTGCACCTCCAGGCTCGGATCGCCACTCGGCTGGGCGATCGGAACGGAGCCCACGAGGCGTACCGGGAGGCGTTGCGGCTCGACGGATCCATGGCGCAGGTGTGGTATGAGCTGGGTCAGCTGGAGGAGGAGCGGCAGGACTTGATGCAGGCCCGCTCGTGTTACGAGCGTGCTCTGGAAGTTCTGCCGACGTTCACGCCCGCCGCATTGGGATTGGCCAGCCTGGTCCAGCGCACCGAATCGGCCGCCGCGGCGGTGAACATCCTGGTGGACGTTCTCGCCACCGATCCATACGAACTCGACGCGCTGGCGGCGCTGGGTCGCGTCCTGCTGGACGATGGTCGGACGCCGGAGGCGCTCGAAGCGCTGGAGCGGGTGCTGCGCTTCGATCCCGAACACCGGGCCGCACTCTTCCACCGCGGCGTCGCTCGGGCCCGGCAGCGCCGATTCGCGGACGCGGTGGCCGACTGGGAGCAGGTCATCCAGCTGGATCCGGCCGGCGTGTTCGCCGCCGACGCGCGGAGCCGAGCCCGCTCGGCCCGAGACCTACAACACATCTTTGCGAATGTGACGGAGTAGCCGTGGCGATCGAAGGCCCGCTCAAAGAGCTCAACATCCACGACGTCTTCCAGCTGCTCGACCTGGGCCGGAAGACCGGGGTGCTGCGGGTCAACTCCGAGCTGCGGCAGAACGCCGGTGTAGTCCAGTTCGAGCGCGGCGCCGTGATCGGTGCGCACATCACCAGCAATCCGCACCCGCTGGGCGAGGTATTGCTGCGGGCGGGCAAGCTGCGGGAAGAGGATCTGGCTCGGGCGCGTGCGCTTCAGGAAGGCGGTGATCGGAGGCGATTGGGTGAGATTCTCGTCGCCATCGACGCGGTCACCGCGCGTGAGCTCGAGCGCTGCGTACGGGCGCAGGTGGAAGAAGTGGTATTCGAGCTGATGAGCTGGTCGGAAGGATACTTCTCCTTCGTCGAAGGCCCCGCCGACCGGTCCACCATCGAGGCGGCGGTCAGTATTCCGACCGAAGCGCTGCTGATGGAAGCTGCACGTCGGATCGACGAGTGGACTCGGATCGAAAGCAAGGTGCCGCATCTCGGCATGGTGCCGCGGCTCAAGTCACCGGAGGACAACGGCAACCCGATCGATCTGGTTCCGTTCGAGTGGGAGGTCCTTGCTGCAGTGGACGGATCGCGCGACCTCCGGGCCATCGCCGATACACTCGGCCGCTCCGATTTCGACGTGGCGCGCACGATCTACGGCCTGACCAGCGCGGGCGTGGTCATGCTCGAGGCGCCGGCCCCCGTCGAGCCGGCACCAGCTCAGGCTTTTCAAGGCGCGCCCGCCGCAGCCCAGGTAGATCGGCATCTCGCGCTGGGCGATGTCGAGTCTGCCCGGCTCGCGGCGGTGGACCTCGTCGCGGCCAATCCCGAAAGGCCTGACGGCTACGTTGCCCTCGCGCGCACGTTGATTCGCGTGGGCCGCTGGGACGAGGCTGAGGATTCGTTGATCCAGGCCCTGCATCGCGACCCGACGCTCGGTGTACCGCGACGCCTCCTCGCCCTCGCTCAGGCGGCTCAGGGACGGTTTGCCGACGCGATCGAGAGCTGCGACCGCTGGACCCGGGCGGGCAATCAGCCCGGCGAGCGCGAGCACGCCAACGCAGTCGCGCGTCTCCGCGAAGCAGCCGAGACGTTGGCTCACGCGCTGGGGGAACGCGATGTCTGACGATATCCGCGGCATGACGGCGGAGCTCGCCGCCGATCCCGACAGCCTGATCTTCCTCGACCTCGGCGAAGCCCTTCGCCGGCGGGGTCAGCTGGACGCCGCGTTCAAGGTGGCTCGTACCGGCCTCGGTCGTTATCCGGAGCTCGCGAAGGCGCACGATCTCTTCGCCCGCATTCTCTGCGATCGGGGCGAGCCCGACCGCGCGTTCGAGTCGTGGGTCACGGCGTTGCAGTTCGATGCCGGTCTGGTGTCCGCCCACAAAGGCCTCGGCTTCCTCTACTATCAAGCCGGAGACCTCGAGTCGGCCGAGAAGCACCTGGCCTATTCCACTCAAGTCGATCCCGACGATAGCGGGACTACAGCTGCACTGGAGCGGGTGCGGGCGGACGCGGTTGCGGGTCGAGCAACCCAGCCCGTCACCAGTGCACCCGAAGCAGTCAGGGCAGCACCATCCGACCCTGGAACCGATGCTGCGGCGCCGGGCGACGCTTCTCTCCCTACCATCGCGGCGACGGGCGGACTGGCGTTCTCGTTCGATGAAGGCGCCCGCTCGCCAGTGCAGGAAGCAGTGTTCAGCGGGCTCGACGGCGGCGCCGACGGACTGCTTCTCGTGGACGCCAACGGCCTCCGGCTGGGTGGTGGACTGCGCAACCCGGACGGGGTCGATGTCGCGGACTCGGTCGCGGCTCTGTTGGCGGGGGTGTCCAAGGAGGCTGCCCGGACGGCGCGGCTCCTGACCCTGGGCGACTGGCGCGGGCTCGCCGTCGAGTGCGGCGACGGGAATCTGTATCTCAGCGCGCCCAGTGAATCCACTCTGCTGCTCACGGTCCGCGGACTCGACGTCCCAATGGGCCGGGTCGCGCGCTTCGCCGAGCGGGCGTCGATGGCCGCGCGGTCATGGCTGGAGCGAGCCGAATGAGTAATCCGGTCGAACTGCTCGAGCGCCTCTCGACGGTCCGCGGGCTGCGCGGCTCGGTGCTCGTCTCCGCTGCCGACGGACTCATCGTCGCGGAGTCGCTGATGACCGGCGTAGACGGGCGGGCGGTCGCGGCCCTGGCCGCGAGCCTCATGAATCGTCTGCGCCGTGCCACTCAGTCCGCCGGCCGCAGGGAGCCGGTCTTCCTGCAACTGCAGGCGCAGAGTGGCTCGGTCCTGGCAACCCCATGCGGTTCGGAGCTGGTCCTGGTCGCCGTGGCGGGTCCGGATGCGAACGTGGGACTCGCGCGTCTCGAGATGCTCGAAGCTGCCGGAAGGCTGGTCTGATGCGAAGCGTCGAGCCCTGGGTTACCGAGCCACTCGAGCGCTTCCTCGCGGAATCGTCCGCTCGGCTCACGCTCCTCATGACCTCGGCGGGGCAAGTCGTCGCGCAGCACGGCTTCACCCGGTCGGTTGATGTGATGACCGCGGCCGCACTCGGGGCCGCGATCATGGCTTCCACCGGGGAGATCGCCAAGCTCGTGGGCGAGAGGAGCTTTCTCTCGCTGGTACACCAGGGTGCCAAGCAGCATGTGTATCTGGCGGGGTTCGACACGCCCCGCGGCCGCTGGATCGGCCTGGTGGTCTTCGACGCGGAGAGTACGGTCGGGTTGGTGCAGTTGTTCTTCGAGCGGCTGGTTTCCGATCTTGCGGCCGCCGCGCCACGACAGGCGCCGGAGCAGCAGGTTCTGCCGGAAAACTTCGAGCGGGAGCTCAATGCGAGCCTCCGCGCCCTGTTCGGGCGGTGACGCGATGTCGCTCGTGAACTTTGCCGCCCGCGAAATCACCTGCAAGATCGTCTACTACGGCCCCGGCCGGTCCGGCAAGACGACCAATCTGCAGTACATCTTCGGGCGGGTTCCCGAATCACGCCGCGGTCGCATGGTGTCGCTCGCGACTCATACCGATCGCACGTTGTTCTTCGACTTTCTACCGCTCGACCTCGGCAGCATCTCCGGCTTCGCGACCAAGTTCCAGCTCTACACCGTGCCGGGGCAGAGCTACTATGCCTCGACCCGCAAGCTGGTGCTGCAGGGCGCCGATGGCGTCGTCTTCGTCGCCGACAGTCAAGCCCGCCGGTTGGACGACAATCTGGAAAGCCTGCAGGACCTGCAGACCAATCTGCTGACGCAAAACATCGACATCCGTCAGCTGCCGGTCGTCTTTCAGTACAACAAGCAGGACTTGCCGGGTGACTTGATTCTATCGCCGGTAGATCTGGACGACGCGCTCAACTTCCGCGCAGTGCAGAGCTTCACGGCCGATGCCCTGCATGGCGGGGGCGTGTTCGAGACGCTCAAAGGAATCTCCGAGCAGGTGTTGCGGCGACTGGCTGCCGGGGAGCCTGCCACATGACGCCGCCGCTCAATCCCTACTTCCGATTCGACACGATGGTGGTCGGTGCCGCCAATCGCCTGGCGGTCACGGCTGCACGGGCGGTGGCCGAGACACCGGGCACGGTGTACAACCCGCTCTTCGTGTATGCCCGACCCGGCCTCGGAAAGACACATCTGCTGATGGCAATCGGGCATGGCGCCGCCGCGATCGATCCGTCGCTCGACGTCGAGTATCTCACGCTCGACCACTTCATCGAGTCGTTCCACGCGGCCATCGCGTCGGGGCAGGGGGAAGCCTATCGAAAGGGCTTCCTCGAAGTGGGCCTCCTGCTGGTGGACGATGTGCAGTTCCTCACCGGCCAGCGTGAGACGCAGGCCGAGCTGCTCCGGATCATCGATGCCATGCAGACGGCCGGGCGCCAGATCGTGCTCACCAGTGACCGTCCACCGGCAGAGATCGAAGCCCTGGACGAACGGCTGATCCGGCGATTCGCCGGCGGTCTCGTGATCGACATCGCCGCGCCGGACTACGAAACCAAGGTGGCTATCCTCCGCCGTAAAGCGGAGGAACGACGGGCCACACTCAAGCCTGGGGTCCTGGAAGCCGTCGCCAGGCTCGCGATCGACAACGTGCGAGAGCTGGTGGGTGC
This sequence comes from Gemmatimonadota bacterium, assembly GCA_046733215.1. Taxonomy (GTDB): domain Bacteria; phylum Gemmatimonadota; class Gemmatimonadetes; order Gemmatimonadales; family GWC2-71-9; genus DASQPE01. The sequence continues at coordinate 13,926 of JBKPOS010000164.1, read as the reverse complement.
ACTGAATCGATTGGTTGCGCACCAGGCTGCCGGCGAGCCGGTCCAGGCCGAGCGGGTGCCGACGTTGCTCGGTGTCAAGGCGCGATCGAGCGAGAAGGCGGGAGGAGACCACAGCGAGCGCGGGCATGCGGGCGCGAAAGCGTCCGAGGCCAGCGCGGTTGCCAACATCGAAGCGTCGAGTTCAGCTGCGGCGGTAGGGGCTGCCGACGCCAGCCTGCGTCCATCTCCTCCCGCCGACGAGTTCGGTGACTTCCTATCCGAGATCTCCGCCACCCTGAGTCAGCAGATCGAGAGCTGGAGAGGAAAGGTGGCGGCAGCCATTCTGCGCTGGAGCGGTGAGGGCTATCGCACCGGACGACTCGAGTTGCTGCTCGAGGGCGAGCTCTCTCGCGATCCGGAAGAGGCGCTTCGTGAGTTCGAAGCCGACGTGCGCAAGGTCGACACACTTCGTGCCGAAGTGGAGAAGGTTGCGCCTGCACTCGCCGGCTCACCTCTATTTCGCGATCCCGGCGACGTTGCGGCTGCGGAAGCGCTCCTCGAGCAGGCAAGGGAGGGAGCCGACCCGCCGCCAGCGCCGTCACCGCTTTGGCGCCTCGATGCGCTGGTCGAAAGCGCCGCCAACCGGGTCGCCGTTCAGGGGGCCCAGGCGGTCATTGCACAGCCGGGGCAAAAATACAACCCGCTCGTCCTCGTGGGTGGCAGCGGCGTAGGCAAGACCCACCTGTTGCACGCCCTAGGCAACGCAATGATTGCAGGCGGTCTTCGCACCGTGGCCTGCGTCAGCGCGGAGGAGTTCACCAGCGAGCTGATCGAAGCCATCGATCGCGATGCCATCGCCCAATGGCGCAAGCGTTACCGGCGGGTCGAAGCGTTTCTGTTGGACGATGTGCATCTCGTGGCGGAGAAAGGACGCTCCCAGGACGAGCTGTTTCTTCTGTTCAATCAATTCCTCGAGAGCGGCCGCCAGATGGTCTTCACCTCGGCCGTTCCGCTACCTCAGCTCTCGGGCGTCGAGCCCCGGCTCCTCACCCGCTTGGAAGGCGGGCTGGTGGCAGAGCTGCCGATACCGGACCGCGAGATCCGGCAGCAGGTGGCCGAGCGGCTGCTGAATGAAAAAGTCGAGCGGCCTGACCCCGAGGTTGCCGCCTACCTCGCGGGACGCCCTGCTGATTCGGTCCGCGCCGTACATGGTCTGGTTCAGCGCGTGCTGAGTGCAGCCGAGGCGCAGAACGCCAGGCTTTCAGCTGCGTTCGCTCGCTCGGTGCTGGAGACGTCAACGGTGCGGCCGGCACGCCGGGCGGCGTCCCGGGGGTCGGGCCTGGTGGCACCCGGGATGGGAGGCGCCCGAAGCCGGGAGAAGATGGTGTGGGACTGGCCGGACATCGGTGACCGGCTCATTGAGGAGTGGCGCTGATGGCGATCAAGGGAAGCCTCAAGGAGGCGAGCCTGCCCGACGTCATCCAGCTGCTCTTTCTCGGGCGGAGGTCCGGCTGTCTTGCGCTTGCAGACCGTCAGAACTTCGGGATGATCTACTTCGACGAGGGTCAGGTGGCGCACGCCGCCATCGTGAACCGACGTGATCGTCTGGGAGATATCCTGACCCGCAGCAGACGCATCACAGCCGAACAGCTCCAGGCTGCCATCGACGCGCAGGACAAGGCTCGCGAACGAAAAATCGGAGAAATCCTGGTCGAGCAGGGCGCCATCAGCTCGGAAGAGCTGCAGGATTACGTGCGCCTCCAGATCGAAGAGGCGGTGTACTACCTGTTCACCTGGTCGCAGGGGACTTTCAACTTCGAAGCCGGAGTCCGGCCCGAAGGAGAGGAGTTCCCGGTTCGAATCAATCCGGAATATCTGTTGCTCGAAGGTGCACGTCGGGTGGACGAGTGGAGTCTGATTCAAAAAAAGATTCCCTCGTTCGATCTGATCTTCTCGGTCGATGCAGCCCACGTAGGCCAGTCCGATGTGACCCTTTCCTCGGCGCAGCAGACCATCCTTCCGCTGCTCGATGGCTCGAGGGACGTGCAGCAAATCGTGGACGAGTCGGGCCTGGTCGAGTTCGAGGTAGGGCAGGCGCTGTACGGCCTCATCCAGGCGGGTTTTGCCCATCGGGTGGGCACCTCGGCTGCAGCGCCGGTGCCACGCGTCAACGAGGCCCGGGTGGAGGAGCATCGTAATCTCGGCATCGCGTTCTACAAGGCAGGCATGTTCGACGAGGCGATGCGGGAGTTCCGGCGGGTGGCAGACTTGCGCCCCGCCGAGGGAAGCGCGCCGTTCTACCTTGGCCTGATTGCCTTGCGCCAGGGTCGCTGGGCCGAAGCAGTCGACGCACTTCACTCCGCTTCGGAAAAGAGCGGCCCCCGTCCGGCAACCCTGCACGATCTCGGAATCGCGCTGGAACAGCTGGGTCGCCTGGATGATGCCGAGAAGGCCTTCGGAGACGCCGCGGGCCGGGCCAGGGAGGATGCGCGTATCATGCTCGGTTGGGCCGTCTCTGCGCTCAAACGCGGAGAGCATACCGTGGCGCTGGGCCGGCTCGCGCGCGTTCGAGAAATCCTGGGCGAGAAGCCGGCGCCGGCGGCATGGTACTGGGCGGCCTCGCTGGCCCATGCCGGCGCCGATGATGCCGAGACGGCCGTGACGGTCGCGCGTGCCGGTGTCACCGCGTTCCCGCAGGAGGCCGTGCTCCGCAACAATCTCGCGGTCCTGCTCGAGGGCGCGGGAGACCTGGCAGGAGCGGAAGCTGAACTTCGCGCGGGTCTCGCTGAAGATCCGTCGCTGCCTCAGATCTTCAAGAATTTGGCCGATCTGTGTTATCGCAGCGGCCGATATGACGAAGCGTACGAGGCGTACGAGCGAGCTGCCAAGCTCCAGCCCGATCTGGGCGACGACCTCTACTTCAAGCTGGGCAATCTCGCGTACAAGCGGCGAGACGCGGCTCGCGCCAAGGCAAGCTGGCAGCGGGCAACCGAGCTCAATCCCGGGCATCAGCTCGCGCGGGCCAACCTCGACATGCTGGAGCGCGCGTCGTGAGCAGCGCCGCCGAAGATCTCGCATTCGAGGCGTTGGCCCGCCGAATTTCACAGGGCGCGGGCCTCGCCATAGAAGCCTACAAGACGAAGTGCATTCGCCGGAGGATCGCCGTTCGGATGCGGGCTTGCGGCGTACACACCTACGGCGAGTACCACGCGCTGCTGGACCGAAACCCTGCCGAGTACGAGCGGCTTCACGATGCGCTCACGATCAACGTCACTCGGTTCTTCCGGAACGCCGAGACCTGGCAGCGACTCGGCAACGGCTTCCTGTCCGAGCTCTGGAGGCCCACCACGGGCCTGCGCATTTGGAGCGCCGGCTGCGCTTCGGGCGAGGAGGCGTATAGCCTGGCGATCCTCGCAGCCGAGCTCGCAGCGAAGCGGGGAGATCCGTCGGCGCTCGAGCGGGTGCAAATCGATGCCACCGACATCGATCGGGAAAGCCTCCGGCGTGCCGGGTCAGGCCGGTATCGGCCCGAAGCGTTGCTGGAGACGCCAATCTCGCTGCGTGAGCGGTATTTGGAGCAGGTCGGAAGCGAGTACCGGGTCATCGAACGGATTCGGCAACGCGTGGATGTGCGGGCACTCGATCTGAGTCGGGAAAGACCGCCGGCGAGCTCCTACGATCTGATCGTCTGCCGCAACGTCGTGATCTACTTCGAACGGCCAATGCAAGAGCGTCTATTTCAGACCTTCTACGAGACGCTTCGGCCCGGCGGGTTGTTGCTGCTGGGAAAGGTCGAGACGCTCTTCGGCGTGGCGCGTGAACGGCTTACCCTGCTCGATGCGCGCGAACGTATCTACCGGCGGCCGGGATGAGTGGGTCAAACGGCCGGGAATTGATTGTTCGGGTCGCCGATCTCAAGGTCGGTGAAGCACAGGACGTCCTGGTTACGGTGGGGCTTGGCAGCTGCGTCGCGATCATCCTCCACGACTCGGCCGCCAGGGTCGGAGGAATGGCCCACGTTCTTCTCCCCTCGCCAGGGCTCTCGCGGCGCACCGAAAATCCCGCCAAGGCGGCGCAGACGGCGGTGCCTCTTCTGCTCGAGCAGATGGCTCGTCGAGGCGCTCACCCTCGACGCATTACGGCCAGAATCACTGGGGGCGCGAGCATGTTCGCGGCGCTCTCGGCGCCGGGAACGATCAATATGGGCGAGCGGAACGTCGTATCGTCGCGCAACGTGCTGATGCATCACGCGATTCCCCTCGTGGCCGAAGACGTCGGAGCCGATTACGGACGGACAGTGAGGTTTCACATCGCCGACGGACGGGTGGACATCTCATCGGTGGCCCATGGCAGCCACACGCTCTGAGGGCACCGTCCGCCAGCCGAGCGTGCTGGTCGTGGATGACAGTCCATTCTTCCGCCGAGTCATCGCGGATGTGGTGATGAGCACGGGTGAGTTCCGGGTCATCGCAACCGCCCGGAACGGCATGGATGCCATTCGGAAAGTGCACGAACGAACGCCCGACCTGGTCCTCATGGACCTCGAAATGCCGGAGCTCGACGGACTTGGGACCATCGGTTACCTGATGTCGGAGGCGCCTCGACCCATCGTGGTCGTGAGTGCCTACGCGGGGCCCGGTACGGCGGCTGCGATTCGAGCGCTGGAGTTGGGCGCGGTCGATCTGGTCCCCAAGGAAGACGATCGGACTGCCCCTGCGCTCGCGCGTTTCAGCGAGCGATTGCTGACGGCGTTGCGGGCGGCCAGCGCGGCGGACATTCACCGGCTGCCCGTGCTCGCCCGGCCCGCACAGGCCACGCCCGCAGCGCCGGCATTGACGTTGCCGGGACGGGCCCACCGGTGCGTCGCTATCGCCGCCTCGACCGGTGGGCCGCGCGCCCTCGCCGACCTGGTGCCGGGGCTCGAACGGGGCCACGAAGCGGCCATCGTCATTGCGCAGCACATGCCGCCCAAGTTCACCCGCAGTCTGGCGGAACGGCTCGCCGCCCAGAGTCGGATCTCGGTGGTCGAGGCGGAGCACGGAACGCCGCTGCTGGTCGATACCGCGTATGTCGCGCCGGGTGACTGGCACATGCGAGTCGCGCTGGGGGCCAACGGCCCGCAGCTCGAATTGGGTCGGGACCCACCGGTGTGGGGTGTGCGCCCCGCCGCCGATCCGCTCTTTCGTTCCGTTGCTGAGGTGTTCGGGTCTCAGGCCGTGGGTGTGGTGCTCACGGGGCTGGGCAGGGATGGAGCCGAAGGCCTGCGCGCCATCCATGATGCCGACGGTGTCGGCATCGCGCAGGACCGGGACAGCGCGACCATCTATGGAATGCCCAATGCGGCGATCCAGGCTGGGGGAGTGGACCACATCCTGCCCATTGCACGCATCGCGGAGAAAGTGAACCGCGAGCTGGCGAGACTGGCGGAACAATGACCGGCGACGAAGCAGCGGCGGTGCTGCTGGTGCGGGCAGGCCGCCGGGTCGTGGCGCTCGCGCTGGATCACCTCGTCGAGGTGGTCGATCCGGGCGTACCCATCACCGTTCCGGCGCGTCAGCCGGCGCTGCGCGGGTTGACCAGCATCCGCGGAAAGCTGGTGCCGCTGGTCCATCTCGGTGCGTTGCTGGACGGCAGTGATTGTCCCGAACAGGTGAGCGACGCCGGGGTCGTCATCGCCGTCGGTGAGCGGCGGATCTGCCTCGAGGTGGAAGGAGTGGAAGAAGTGCTTCGAGAGTCGGCCCTGCCGGTTCCTCCGGGCGCCGAACCTCTTCCGTGGGCTTCGGGAGTGACCCGCGGACCCGACGGCCTCGTGCCGGTCCTGGACCTTCCGGCCCTCGGCGGCCGACTCGCAGAAGGAGGAAGCTGACGCATGGCCACCGAAGACGAGATCCAGATCGTGGCGTTCCGGGTAGGGCCCCAGGAGTTCGCGCTCGACATCTTGCAGGTGGAGCGCATTCTCCGCTACGAGCGCCCGTCGCCGCTGCCCAAGGCACCGGCCTTCCTCGAGGGCGTGGTGCGCTACGACGAGGAGGCCGTCCCGGTCGTGGACTTCCGCAAGCGGCTGGAGCTTCCCGATCCGTTGCGAGAAGAGACCCGGCTCATGATCCTGCAGCTGGATGATCAGCGAATCGCGGTCGTGGTCGACGAAGTCCGCGAGGTGATGCGAGTCGACAGCACGACGATTACGCCGCCTCCGCCGGTGGTCCGGGGCCTGGCAGCGCCCTATATAGCCGGGATCATTACTCGAGGAGATCGCACAATCATCTTGTTGCACGCCCTCAAGCTGCTCAGCTCGACGGAGCGGCTGGCGCTGGCAGGTGCATCGGCATGAGCGAAACCTCGGCCATGGCCCTGCGGGCGCAGTACCGCGAGATCGAGCAGCGCCTGGATTCGATCACCGGCGATCCCGAGCGGGACGCCGTGAAGCGAGATATTATCGCGCTGTTCAAGCGGGTAGACGGCGCTCTGGGTGAGCTGGCGCAGCTCAAGGAGGACATTCGCGCCCTGGTCGATCGGTACAAGCAGGTGAGCGCCTCGTCCGATGCGCCTCAGGGGCCTCAGTTCACCGGCGCCCGCCCGGCAGTGCAGGCGGATCACTTGAATGCTTCCACTTACATCGAGAAGGGATGGAGTCTCATCTCGCTGGGTGACTATGGTGGGGCGATCCAGGCGCTGGAGAACGCACTCAGCCGTTCACCCGGAGCCACTCAGGCGCTCTCGCTCCTTGGCTGGGCCCAGATGCTGAACGAGCAGTACGACGAAGCGTTGGGCACTTTCTCCAAGGTGCTGATGAAGGAGCCGGCCAACTCGCTGGCCCGGATCAACGTGGGGTACATCTGCCTCAAGAAGCGAATTTTCGGTGAGGCGATCGAGCACCTCTCCCGAGCGATTCGTCTCGACAACGATCGCAAGGCGACGCTCTACGCCCACTACTACCTCGGCCTCGTGTATCTCGAGCGCGAGATGTACGAAGACGCTCAGACCTTTCTGCAAAAAACGCTGACGCTCGGTCCCAATCTGGTCGAGGCCTGGTTCGAGCTGGGGCGTGCCCGCTGGTTCGCCGGAGATCGCGAAGCGGCGAAGCAGGCATGGAGCGACGGGGTCAAGGCCAACAAATTCAATCCCTGGGCCAAACGCTGTCAGGAGATGCTGGACCTTGCGGCGCGGGGGGCAGAGATCCCGCGCAGCACCGAGTCGGCGTAGGGAGCTCGCGGTATCGTTCCAGTCATTGTGTTCCTGTCCTGTCTCGCGGTTCAGCAGTCCGGTCCCCAAGTCATTCGAGTCGGTCCGGTCACCGCCGTGGCCTGGAGTGCGCAACTGGGGCTGGCGACCGCTCTGGCTCGAGAAGCGGCGCAACCCTCGGTGTGGCCGGGGCTGGGCAGCCTGCCACCGGACAGCGTCACGCTGATCGTCGTGCCCGATCGAGCCCGAATGGACTCACTGGTACGAGGGCAGGCGCCAAAATGGGGGGCGGCGCTCGCAGTGCCCGAGTCGCACACCATTCTTCTCCGGGCCGATGCCGGTGATGTCAGGCGAACCCTCCGGCACGAGCTGGCCCATCTCGCCCTCCACCGAAAAGTTCAGATTCGGGTGCCACTCTGGTTCGACGAAGGCTACGCCGCGCTGGCTGCGGGTGAGTGGGAACGACTGGGCGGGCTCGAGCTCAATCTGGCGGTGGCGCGCGGCGCCGTCCCCGAATTTCGCGATCTGGATGCAGCGCTCCGCGGAACCAGTCAGGCCGCGGACGCCGCCTACGCGCTCGCAATGTCGGCGGTGCTGGAACTGGCTCGGCGGAACCCCAGCGGACAGCTGGACCCGCTCTTCAGACTCCTCTTACATGACGAAGGCTTCGAGGCCGCGGTTCTGGCAACCACCGGCCTCTCGCTGTCGCGATTCGAAGATGCCTGGCGCCGATCGGTCCGGACCCGCTACACGCTGGTGACCTGGCTTGCGGCTGGCGGTCTCTGGTTCATCGTCGCGGCGGTCAGCGTCGTCCTGGTCTGGTGGCGCCGCCGGGCGGATCGGGGACGCCGAGCCGCCCTCGATGTGGGGTGGAACGTGGTCGAAGACCCACCCGAACCGCCGCCCGCAGCTTGACCTGACCCCGGCTGGGTGATAGCCTCAACGTCTATGTCCGGTCCGGGAATCCGGGAGCCTGCCCGGCGTACGCTCCTCGGACGGCGGAACATCGTCCTCCTAAGTGCGGCTCTGCTCACGGTCATCGCAGGCTATGCCCTGCTGCGGGCCGGGAATCCGACGATGGCCGGCGTCCTGCTCGTGTTCGGTTACTGCGTGCTCTTCCCTGTTGGTATTGCGTCATAGCGAATAGCCCCCAGGCACGGCATACTCCCTGCGTCGATGGATCGGACATTGGGTAGGCCAATCAAGCGACCGGGCGAATAGCTCAGCTGGTTCAGAGCGCCTGCCTTACACGCAGGAAGTCGGGGGTTCGAATCCCTCTTCGCCCATATTCTTGCGTGCTCTTGGGCGACTGTCGTAACGGTAGACCTGACTCGTTTCGGAGGTTGTGCATGTTCCTGGTTCGTCTCGCCGTTGTCGCCGCCTGCGGCATCGGGCTCGCGATGCCGCTGGGCGCTCAGGTGCCGCGGCGTCCCCGCGAGCAGCAGGTAGCGGCGCTGCCGCGTTTCATGGTCTCGAATCCCTACGTCACCAGCGCCGGCGACTCATCCGCTGCAGTACAAGTGGGCACGGGGATTCGGGACAAGATGACGAAAATCACCGATGGCGAGTACAACGTCCTCACCCAGGATCAGATGAACGAGGCGTTGAAACAGTACGGGTATCCCCCCAACGCCATCCTCAGTCCGTCCCTGGCGTCGACCCTGGCGAAAAGCGTCCAGGCGCGTGTCCTTGTGTCCTCCTCCATGAGCAAAGCCGGAGGATCGCAGTACGGTGTGCAGGCGCGGCTCGCGGGGGTGAATGACGAGGCAGGGAGCGTCGTCACGGTCCAGCAGGGTGCGGCAGGCCTCGGTGATCTGGGGGGCAAGGTGGCCGATCAGCTCCAGCCTGCCTTCAAGTCCATGCCCGATGCCAAGAGCTGCATCGACCAGCGCTCGGCCAAGCCGGACAAAGCTCAAGAGGCGGCCGGAAAGGCGTTGAAGCAGTATCCCGGCAACGGTCTCGCGGAATACTGTCTCGCGCAGATCGCCATGGCGAAGAAGGATACCAAGGGAGCCGTGCAGCACTTCCAAGCGGCGGCCAAGAACGATCCGTTGAGCATCAACGCCTGGGCCAACCTGGCCGAGCTGTATCAAGCGCAGAACGATACCGCGAACGTGCTCAACACCTTCGCGGAAATGCTCAAGGTCGCTCCGACCAATCAGAAACTCCGGGAACAGGCGTTCAAGTACTTCCTCAATGCCAACAAACCCGACATCGCCAAGGCGATCGCGGACTCGGGCATCAAGAGCGATCCGTACAATCCCGACTTCTACGACCTCAAGAGCAACGCCTGCCTCTTCCTGAGTGATTTCGCCTGTGCGGTCGATGCGCTGGAAGCCGGGTACAACGTCGACTCGACGAAGGCCGATACCCTTTTCTTCACGAAGATCACGGTGGCGGCTCAGCAAAAGCCGGATACAGCGCGCCTGCTCAAGTGGGCCCGCGCCGGGAACAAGAAGTTTCCCCAGAACGTCACGCTGCTGAAGGCGCTCGCCAAGGCGTACACGCTCGCCGGCCCGCCCGATAGCGCGATGGCGGTGACTCAGCGTCTGGTCCAGGCCGATCCGAACGACATGACTCCTGCGTTGGAGCTGGCCCAGACCATGATCACCAACAAGCAGACGAAGGAGGCGCTGCCGCTGGTGCAGTTGGTCGCCCAGAAGGGAGACTCCCAGGCCAAAGAGAACGCGGCAGCACTGCTGTACCAAGCGGCAGCGCCGATGCTGCAGGAGCCGACTCAGGACTACGTGGGTGCCGCGGATCTGCTCCGCACGGCAGTGACGACCGCGAATCCCAGCGGCAAGGTGTATCCGGCCGCTAATTATCTGCTGGGTCTCTCGACGCTGTTGCAGGTCCCGCAGGTGGACCCGAAGGCCGAGAAGGGCAAGTCCTGCGACCTTGCCAAGCAGGAAAGCGCCTTGCTGGATGAATCGGAAAAGGCGTTCACCGCAGGCCAGAGCGCGAACCCCGAAGTGGCCACCCGAAACCTAGGTATCATCGCCAAGTACAAGCCTCGTGCGGCGTCGATGATCAAGGCCTACTGCAAGGGCAAGTAGGGCTTTCTGGGTGCTGGCGGGGTGCCTATATTGTCCCCGCCGTCGGAGGGGCTGTAGCTCAGCTTGGTTAGAGTGCCGCACTGTCACTGCGGAGGTCGCGGGTTCGAGCCCCGTCAGCCCCGCTCGATCCGTTGCCATCAGCACCCCGTTCCGTTTGGGACGGGGTGTTGTTGTCGGGGGGTCGTCAGTTATCAGCCGTCAGCCTTGACGTTGCCACCATCGAATCTCTGTGCTCTGCAACCGCTAACGGCCAATCGCTGACTTGAGGCTATGGCTACCGGTTTCCACAACCCCGTTCTCCTCGTCCCGCTTCTTGACGCCATCGGTCAGCCAAACCGCGCCGTCGATGCAACGCTGGGCGACGGAGGCCACGCCGCGGCGCTGCGCGAAGCCGGTGCCGAGGTTCTCGGAATAGATCGAGATCCTGATGCCATCGCGGTTGCGCGGCGCAGACTGGGCGACAGTCGCATGACGTATCTCGAAGCGTCGTTCGGGTCGGACGCGGCGCTGTCTGCTGTCGCGGCATTTCGTCCCGACGTCGTCCTGCTCGATCTCGGCGTCTCGTCCCGGCAACTAGATCAGACTGAACGGGGCTTCAGCTTTCGTCCCGGCGCGGAGCTGGACATGCGGATGGAAGGCATGGGGCCTACCGCGGCTGATCTTCTGAACAGCACCGAGCAAGCGACGCTCGCGGAGTGGCTGTCGGATTGGGCCGACGAGCCGCGGGCACGCCGGTTGGCGGCGGAGATCGTGCGTCGAAGAAATGGCAAGCCATTCGAGACGAGCGACGATCTCGTAAATGCAATTCGCGCCGTGCTGGGCCCCCGTGCCGGCCCCGCCGACTTCGCCAGAATCTTCCAGGGTGTTCGGATCGCGGTGAACGACGAGCTGGCTCAGCTGGAGCGTGCCCTGCCCGCGTTCAGGGACGCGTTGACTCCGGACGGTCGACTCGCGGTAATCAGCTATCATTCGGGCGAGGATCGGACGGTGAAGCAGGCCTTTCAGGCGTGGAGTCGGCGATGTATCTGCCCACCGCGACAGCCGGTCTGCACCTGTCGCGGTCGGGCGTTGGGCCGGGCCGAGCCGCGTAAACCGATCGTTCCCGAACCAGCCGAGATCGCGGACAACCCGCGCGCACGGAGCGCCAAGTTGCGCATCTTCCGGGTGGCCGATGAAGGTTAAGGGGCGCCACTGGCTGCTCCTCTGGCTGCTTCTCTTTCTGCTGGTCGCAGTAACCGTGGTCGCTCGGCAGACTGCAGCGTTTCGGGTCGCTCGGCGGCTTCGCGAGCTGCGGGACCAGCGAACCGCCCTCGAGGCTCGTCGAGCCGACCTCGAGCGCCGAATCCGTGAAGCGTCGGGCCGTCAGGTGCTGGTGCCTAAAGCCGAGCGGTCGTTGGGTCTGCACCTGCCGGCTGACAACGAATTCATCCTGTTCACCGCGCCCACCGGGCCGGCTACTCCCAAGCGCTGATGGCCAAGCCGGAAGCTCGTATCACCGCGATCCAGCTGTGCCTCGCCGCCAGTATCGCTGCGATCATCGGTCGTGCCGCTCAGCTGCAGCTGTTCCAGGGAGCGCGCTGGTCCCGGGAAGCCGAGGCGCAACGGACGGAGCGTGCCGTGCTGCCCGCTCGGAGAGGAACCCTTTACGACCGGAACGGGGTGCCGCTCGCCGTGACTCAGGAGTTCTTTCACGTCGGCGTCGCCCCCAACGAGTTAACCAGTCGCCTGGCGGCCGTACGCCTGCTCAGCGGCCAGCTCGGCATTTCCGCCGATCAGGTCGAGGGCGACCTCAGCCGGAAGAAGTGGGCCTACTGGCACGGCCCGTTCACGGCCACTCAGGTTCAACGACTGCGCGGGATAAGTGGTATTCACCTGACAGGTGAGTTCCTGCGATTCTATCCGGCGCGCGATCTTGCCCGGCCCATCATCGGCGGCTTATCGCCCGACGGTTCTTCCGGGGCGTCAGGTCTCGAGCTGTCACTCGATTCGGTACTCACCGGCCAGCCCGGCGAGGCTGTCCTGCTCAAGGATCGGGAAGGGCGACGCTACGACTCGCCCTCCCGGCTGGTGCGGGATCCGGTCGCCGGTCGCGACGTGCTGCTCACGCTGGATGCCGAGCTTCAGGAGATCGCCGAACGCGGCCTGGCCGATGCCCTGGAAGAGATGCGGGCTCAGGGCGGGGACGTCGTGTTCCTGGACCCTACCACGGGTGAGCTGCTGGCGCTCGCTTCCCGTCACGCGGGTGGCGTTGCGGCGGCATCCACGATCACCGACCCGTTCGAGCCCGGATCTACCGCAAAGCTGTTCACAGCGGCGGCTCTGCTCACGTTCCGACGAGTGGACAGTACGACGGCGGTGAGCGGCGAAAACGGCGAATGGCTGATGCCGGTGAACGCGCGGGGAAAGACCCGACGCATCACCGACACGCACAAGTCGTCCGGTAATCTCACGCTCGCGCAGGCGATTCAGGTCTCCAGCAACATCGCGATGTCGAAATTCGCGCAACGGCTCTCGCCGGAAGAGCAGTACGGAGTGCTGCGTGACTTCGGGTTCGGCAGCCCGACCGGTGTCGAGTTTCCCTCGGAATCGCGCGGCCGGCTGGCTCGCCCCGATCAATGGCAGCCGATGTATACCCGGGCGAGTGTCGCGATGGGATACGAATTCGGCGTGACACCAGTGCAGCTGGCTGTGGCCTATGGAGCCATCGCCAACAACGGCCTTCTGCTCGCCCCCACACTAGTGCGTGAGATCCGGAGTCCGACCGGTGCCCAGCTCTACCATCATGAGCCCGAGCCGGTGCGCGAGGCGATCAGCCCGGAGATCGCGGGCAAGCTGCGCAGCTTTCTTGCGGGAGTAGTCGGTGAGGGCGGCACCGGCGAACGGGCCCAGCTGGCCAACTATACCCTGCTCGGGAAGACGGGCACTGCGGTCCGCTTCGAGCGGGGCCACTACATCCACGGGGAGTACACCGCGTCGTTCGCCGCGCTGTTCCCGGCCGATCAGCCTCAACTGGTTGTGATAGTCAAGATCGACAATCCCAAAGGGAGCTACTACGGTGGCCTCACGGCAGCGCCAGTTACCAAGAGCATGCTGCAGCAGGCGCTCTCATCGCATCGAGTCGCCATCGACCGTGCGCGGTTCGCTACGCCGGCGGCAAGCGGAACAGTGCCGGATCCTCGAAGCGATTCAATAGCCGCCGGCGTGGCCCCCGTCGTAGTTCCCTGGCCGCCTGCGGCGGCTGACTCAGCGGGCCGTCCGCTCCCAGTTCCCGACGTCGCCGGCACGACTGTCCGGCAGGCTGCCCTCCTGCTCCACCGGCATGGATTCCGCGTTGACCTGCGAGGCATCGGGCCGGTCGTGGGAACCTCTCCGCCGGCAGGGGACGAAGTTGCTCCGGGCGGTACGGTCATCGTCTGGACTGGTCCCCAATGAGTCTCGGATGGCAGGAGCTTGTAGCCGAGCTCAAGCGAGCGGGGCTACTGGTCTCCGCCGGGAACGGCGCTCCCGCCGTATCCTCTGTTACCAGCGATAGCAGGACGGTGAGGCCCGGCGCCGTATACGTGGCAGTTCGAGGATCGCAGGCCGACGGCCATCGCTTTGTGCCGGATGCCATGCGGCGCGGAGCAGCCGCGCTGGTGGTGGAGACTCCGGTCGAGAATGCTGCCTTGCCACAGGCAGTCGTGCGTGATGGACGGAGAGCCGCCATCAC
>JBKPOS010000163.1:0-7629 GCA_046733215.1 Gemmatimonadota bacterium | reverse complement strand
TCGGCGACCGCCGGGCTCGGAGCGGACCTCGCGGCGAACCTGGATGCCCACCATGTGAGTGAGCGCGTGCTGGGTCGCCTGCGCAAAGAACGAGTCGCCGGAAGGCGTCGCATTGTATGGACCATCGCGGGACTTGCAGCGGCCGCAATGGTGGCGCTGACCGTGTGGGTCGGCCGGCCGGGACTGCGTCCTGGGCACTTGGCGGCACGTCCACCCGGCGTGGACGTGGCTCAACTCCCATTGCCCGAGCTGGACAGCCTGGGCACACCGGAGCTCGAGGCGGTACTCCAGAGCCTGGACGCGCCGATCGGGACCACGGTCCAGACGAGCGATACGACGGATCTCGACAGCCTGGATATTCCAGAGCTGCAGCAGGTCTTGGATGGCCTGGAGGGTTGATGCGACGGTCGCCGTGGGTACTCGCCATAATCGCACTGGTCTGGGCGCCGGTAGCGCGAGCCCAGGATGTAGGCGGCGATGATGATCCGGTTCGCAATCAGGCGCTACGACAGCAGATCGAAGATCGCTTTGCCGCACGAGTGAAAGCCGAGGTCGGCCTGACCGATCAACAGCTCGCGCGACTCCGAGAGACGTCGATGACGTATGGCAGTCGGCGGCGGGAGCTCGCTGCGCAGGAGCGGGTGCTGCGATCCGCACTGGCGTCTCAGATGCGGCCCGGCGTCGCCGCCAATCAGGACAGCGTTTCCAAGCTCACCGACAACCTGGTCAACCTCCGCGCATCGTACGCCCAGGCCCTGCGCGAGGAAAATCGTGAAATGGCTCAGTATCTCACCCCAGTCCAGCGCTCTCAGGTAATGGCGATGCGTGAGCGGTTCACTCAGCGGATTCGGGAGATCCGGGAGCAGCGCCAGGGGCGCCGGGAAGTGATGGAAGAGATGCGCGAGCGGCGGCCGGACCGCCGCCGCCCGAGTCCACCCTGACGGCTGAATTCACGCCTGGTCGGCACTAGATTTATCCCATCGCTGCCGCCAGGAGTCGTGCGATGGTGCCGGAGCCCCCGTGGGTGGAAGCCTTGGTACGCTTTCTCACCCACCCCCTCGTCTCACCGCTTCTTCTTTCGATAGGTGTGCTCGGCCTGGTGTTCGAGCTCAAGGCCGGGGCGTTCGGGATTGGCGGCCTGGTAAGTCTCGTTTCGCTGGCCCTGTTTTTCGGAGCGAGCTACGCCCAGGGATTGGCGGGCTGGCAAGAGGCACTGCTGCTGGTCATCGGCCTCGCTGCGCTGGCCATCGAGATCCTGGTCCTGCCGGGATTCGGTATTGCGGGCGTTATCGGAATCGTCTGTCTCACTGTCTCGGTAGTGCTCGCGTTGACCGGGACGGCGCCGACCCCGAGCGACCTCGCGCAGGCCCTCGCTATCCTCGCCGCGAGCGCGGTGATCATCGCGGCGGTGGCCTACACCTGGATCCGTCATCTTCCGACCAGCAATCGATTCGGCGGTCTTCTCCTCAAGGGGGCTGGTCACCGGCTCGAAGGCTTCGTCACCGCCCCCTCCCGTCCCGATCTGGTGGGCCGAAGCGGCGTAGCGCTCACGGACCTCCGGCCCTCGGGCACGGCCGGGTTCGGGGACGAACGGCTCGATGTGGTGACGGAGGGTGAGTACCTGCGCCAAGGGAGTGCAGTCGAGGTGATTCGAAGCGACGGCTACCGCCACGTGGTCCGCCTCGCCCGTGACGTCACGAAAGGAGGGGCGACGTGAACCAGGATTCCGCGGTTCCCGTAGCGTTCATCTTTGCGCTGATCTTCTTCGCGATCGTCGTGATCGCGATCTTCTTGCGATTCGTCCCCATTGGCCTCTGGATCAGGGCGATGGCGTCGGGCGTCCACGTTTCCTTCCTGACCTTGTTCGGAATGCGTTTCCGGAAAGTCGCTCCGGCCGCGATCGTCGATCCGCTCATCACGGCCCGGAAGGCTGGGCTCGAGCTGAGCATCAATGAGTTGGAGATCCACTATCTCTCGGGCGGCAACGTCCAGCGCGTCGTAAACGCGCTCATCTCGGCCGATAAGGCGCAGATCCCGCTCACGTTCAAGCAGGCGACCGCGATCGACCTCGCCGGCCGGGATGTGTTCGAGGCGGTGCAGGTGAGCGTGAATCCCAAGGTGATCACCACGCCCAAGGTTGCCGCGATGGCAAAAGACGGCATTCAGCTGCTCGCCATGGCGCGAGTGACCGTGCGGGCCAACGTCAACCGGCTAGTTGGCGGCGCCGGCGAGGAGACCATCCTCGCCCGCGTGGGCGAGGGCATCGTCAGCACGATCGGCTCGGCAGCGTCGCACAAAGCGGTGCTCGAGACACCCGACATGATCTCGAAGACCGTGCTGGCGAAGGGACTCGATGCCGGCACCGCATTCGAGATCCTCTCGATCGACATTGCCGACGTGGATGTGGGGAAGAACATCGGAGCACAGCTTCAGACGGATCAGGCGGAAGCCGACAAGCAGATCGCACAGGCAAAGGCGGAAGAGCGGCGTGCACTGGCAGTCGCGATGGAGCAGGAGTACAAGGCGGAGGCCCAGAACCAACGGTCCAAGGTAATCGCCGCCGAAGCGGAGATTCCGCTCGCTATGGCGGACGCGTTTCGCAAGGGCAATCTCGGCGTGCTGGATTTTCAGCGGTACAAGAATATCCAGGCCGACACGGCCATGCGGCAGGCGATCGCTGGCCAGACCGACGGCTCTCCACCCCCGGCCGCGCCGTGATTCTTCGAGCCGATTTCGGCTGGGTCATCCTGGCTGCATTCGTCTTGTGGATCTTGCAGGTCTTAAAGGCGGGTGCAACGGGAAAGGGGAAACGTGGGGAAGGAGGACTACCTCCCGGGCCACCCTCCGGCAATCCGGGAGGCACGCAGCGCGAAGGAGTTGAGCTCGAGCAGTTGCTCCTGCAGCTGGAGCGCCGGCTCGGGCAGGCCGGGGAGCGGGCGGGGCAGAGACGAGCAAAGGTAATCGTCAAACGGCCCGCTCCCGAGCAGCCAGAGCCTGTCACCGTTCGGCGAGAGCCTCTCGTACGGCGAGAGCCTGTTGTGCAAGCGATTCCTGAGGCTGCACCAGAGGAAGCAAGCCTCGAAGGAGACGTGAACATCGCTACGGAAAAAGTTGCACTCCCTCGGCGGCCCCCGGCTCACGTTGTAGCACGACCGTCGCCGGATCTCTCCGCGCGACGCGCCGCCGTCGCCCCTTCCGTTACTTCCCGTCAGCTCCGGAACGCAGTGCTCTGGCGGGAAATCCTCGGCCCTCCGAAAGGGCTTCAATAAGGCTCACGGAATCTGGCTGCCGGTCGTCGCGGGTCGGTTGATCGCGTACTTCACCCCGGCGTATACGGTCCTCGGCTGTCCCGGTGCGACAAATCCGCCGGCCTGGATTTCCGGATAGGCGTGATTGAGCAGGTTCCGAACTCCCAGCTCCAGCGTGGCCGCCCCCAGCCGTACGTCGCCCGAGAGATGAAACAGAGCATACGCAGGCAGTGAGACTCCCGGCTCGTCGAACGGGGTATACGGGCCGACGACGTTCGTGGCCAGCCGCCCGTGCCAGGGCTGTCCCGGAATTGCCAGGTCGAGCGCGGTTATCCCAACGTACTCTGCCGTGTTGAAGATCCGGGTGCCGGAAAGGTCTTCGCCATCCTCGGTGATAAAGTCTTTGTACTTTGCGTCGGTGAAGGTCCAGTCCCCAGTGAGCTGGAGAGGTCGAGCGAGTCGAGCGGCAAACTCCGCTTCGACGCCCTGGCGGCGGCTACTGCCACCGTTCGTAGTCTCCAGCGTGATTGGATCGAAAGTTTGTTCGTTGCTCACGTCGGTCAGAAAGAAGGACAGATTGCCCGACAGCCACGGCTGATCGACCTTGAATCCCGCTTCGTAGGCCCAGCTTGTAATGAACGGGATGGCGGGATCCGTGATCACTCCATCGGCCTGCCTGAACCCACGCGACACGTTGACGTAGACGGCACCCAGGCGGGGCAGGTGATAAAGTGCACCGAGCTTCGGCGTGGCGACGGTCTTGGTGTCGGAGGATGTCAGCTCTCCTTCCGGCGTGGAGCGGGTATCGAGCGCGTCGACCCGACCGCCCACGTTCAACCGCAGGTGTGGGGTCACGTCGAGCGAGGATTGCAGAAAGACCCCGCCCGATAACTGACGAGCGACCGCCTCGATCTGCGGCTCGATCCGCTGACGCGACTGGGTCAGCCAATTTTCGTAGTCTGCGTGGTCGAACCGACCCTCTGCTCCAAGCGTCATCTCCACCCGGTTGATGGCATACGAAAGGGCGCTGGTCGCACCGAACCCGTAGCGCGTGTCCTCTTCTTCGGTCTGACCTCCCGTGCCCTCGCCCTCTCCCGGCTCAGGCGGGATGTTGAGAAAGAGCTGCCAGCGACCCTGAGTGGCGTAGACCGTGGAACGCCACAGGAGATTGGGACCCGCGACCATCCGAAGGCTCACCCGCTCCTGAGCCCGCCGCTTGAAGCCGCCATCCGTCGGATCGACCACGACGTCATAGTCCCGCGCGTTGAACTGGTCTTCGGTGAGGAAGCCGGGCGAGTCCCAGCCGGTCGCGTACAGCTCGATTCCGGCGTCGAGCGTCGTGTTGGACGAGACGGTGCGGACGATGCGTCCGTGCAACTGGCCAAGATCCCAAGTACTGTTGGGGCGCCAGCCCCCGTCGCGCGCGCCGCGAATGGCGAGCACCGCGCCGGTCTTCTCATCGTTGCGGCCGGTCATAAAGCCGCCTTCCAGCCGGCCGTACGAGCCGCCGTCAAACCACAACGTCGAGCCGTCGAAGCGCTCCAGTGTGCGGACGTTCACGGCGCCGGCCAGCGCAAAGTTTCCAAACACGGGATTCGATGGGCCGCGAGTCACGGCAACGTCACTCACCGCCTGCGGAAACAGGAGATTCCAGTCGTTATAGCCCTCGGCGTGTCCATTGACCGGCTCGTTGATTGGAACGCCATCGATCCAGAGCGCGATGTCGGTGGAGTGATCCGAGCTGAAGCCACGGAGAGAGGCGTCCGAGGCAAAGCCGGGTCCCTGGCCTTGCTGATGGACCTCGATACCACCAGCCTGCCGTAGGAGATCCCAGGCGTCGGTCGCTGGTGTGAGCTCGAGCGTCGCCTGCTTGAGCTCCGTGGAGAACACGGGGTCTTGTCGCCGCGCCGGCGCGGCAGTCACTGTGACCTCATGCAGCTGAATGGGACTTCGCGTCAGCGTGTCGCCGTGCTGATGGCGGGTCGTGTCGGGAGGCGTGGGTTGTTGAGCCCATGCCGGGGTTGCCAGCAATACGGCGGCTAGGCACCAAACCTGAGTTCGCATGTCGCGCTCCGAAGAAGACTCGTCGTCGAGCCGGCGTGCACGACGTGCAGGCCGGCGGGATCCGGGTCAGCCGAGGAGCGCGGGGGGACCGATGGGGTACGGGAGAAGGGGGGAACGGGAGAAGGGGTGGAGGAGTTGGCGCCTGACAACAGCAGGAGCACGCTCGAGCAGAGAAAGCCGTACGGTGGAATGTGCGGAGGCCAGTGTTCCGACGCAGCCGCCGCACGCGGCCCCACAGAGATCACAGCATTGCTGGTGCTGATTGGAATGTTGGTGGGGTCCACTTCCCCCGCCGTGCGGAGCGTGCTCGACGTGCGTGGCCCCCGCGTGCCCGGTTGCGGAAGTGAGCAGCGGCATCGCTGCCGTGATCGCCGGAAAGACGACGATCAGCAGCGTCGCGAGGAGGCGACCGAGGGGGGAGCGGGCGCGTGGCATGCTACTGTTTCGAGAACTTCCTCGCATATGTGTCCATGGCCTTGAGGATGGCGGCGCGCGCTGCCGCGGCGCCCTCAAAGCCCCTGCTTTCAGTCCGGGTCCCCTCGAGGTCCTTGTAGACCCGGAAGAAGTGCTCGACCTCACGCAAATAATGCGGCGGAATGTCGCTCAAATCGTTGATGCCCTCAGAGTACGGGTCGCCGACGGCGGCGGCCAGGACCTTTTCGTCTGCCGCGCCACGATCGACCAGGTGAAAGAGACCCACAGGGCGGACCTCCACCAGGCACCCTGTAAAGACGGGGATGGTGAGCAGGACCAGCACATCGAGCGGATCGCCGTCGTCCCCCAGCGTACGGGGGAGGAAACCATAATCACCCGGATACTGCACGGCACTGAAGAGTACTCGGTCGAGCCGAAAGATGCCGAGTTCCTTGTCGAGCTCGTACTTATTTCGTTCGTTGGCGGGAATCTCAATGACGGCAGTGACCCGCTGCGGCGGGTCTTTCCCGACCGGGATATCGTGCCAGGGGTGGAACTGATACATAGGCCGCAAAGATAGCGGTACGGGTGCTTGCGTGGGGTGAGCGGGGCGACGACCTTTCTCGCCCGGCCCGAGTGGCGGAATGGCAGACGCAGTGGACTCAAAATCCACCGGGGGCAACCCCGTGCGAGTTCGACTCTCGCCTCGGGCACTCTCATCAGATAAGAACTTCGGGCCTGCAGGTTCATGCAACCTGTGAGGCCCGGTTTTTGGGGAATGGCAGGATCGCTGCTGGTCATAGTGGAGGCGCTGCGGCTGGCTTGGCTTCCGGATCATTCATGAAGTCGACTACGGCGTTGGAGCTTTGTTGGACCCCGATCGACAGCGAGGTGCTTCAGTCCGCCGCAGGAAGTCATACAGGCGAACAGCGACCATCATTCCTGAAATCGGTGCCACCCAGTACACCCAGTGCCCGTCCCACAGCCCGCCTACCAATGCGGGCCCGAATGAGCGGGCAGGGTTCATGCTCGATCCCGTCAACGGCCCAAGGAGTGCGCAAAACCCCACGGTCAGACCAACCGCGATCGCCGCCAAGCCATCGGCAACACGAGAATCCGTCGCGACAGCGGCAATGACTAGCATCAACCCAAAGCTGAAAACCCATTCCACTACAAAAGCCCTGCCGACGCCGATGTGAGGCAGCGTCGCGCCAAGACCCCCGATGGGGCCAAGCACGAAGCGCAGGATAGCTGACGCAGCAAGCGCTCCGAAACATTGGGCCACGATGTAGAGCGGAACATCACGGCCGGGAAAGCGCCGCACGGACCAGAACGCAATCGTAACGGCGGGATTGATGTGAGCGCCCGACAGGTGTCCTAGCGTAGCGATCATCGCTAGTACAACGAATCCAAATGCAAGCGCAATTCCGGTGGTTCCGAGGGCCCCGCCCGTATACGCGTCCACCATCACGGCCCCCGTACCAATCAAGACGAGGAAGAACGTTCCCACAGCTTCGGCGAGGGCGCGCCGGAACGCCTGGCCGATGTCACCTAGCTCTCCAGGCGTGGGCGTGGCCCTTTGAACACTGACCGCTGGACGGCCTTCCAAGTCGGTAAGAACGGTCGGAGCTGGTGTCATACCCGGATAGGTGGAACGCTCAGGATGACCGGTCGTCGGAGTGGCCAGCTGGTGCTGCTTCGCTCCCAACCTGCCCGATGGCCCGAACTCGACGCTCGAGTGCAAACCGCTCGAGCTTTTCCATGGGAAGGCTTACGAACAGATCGATCCGTCGGCTGATCAAGAGCAGCGCATCCGCGAAAGCCCGTTGCATCTCCTCGTCCGTCCCGACGACGGCCGCAGGATCGGGCATGCCCCAGTGGGCGATCACAGGCTGGCCCGGAA
>JBKPOS010000162.1:0-13088 GCA_046733215.1 Gemmatimonadota bacterium | reverse complement strand
GATGCGTGACGAGTGGGTACCCGGCACGATCAAGTAGCGCCGCTCGACATGGGCATGGGGGGCGTACGGGCACAGGTGCGAGCTGCAGGCGTTCCAGCCGAAGTGGTGCAGCTCGTTCCCGCCGTGGGGGAATTTCGTGCGCCCCACCAGACGTCCGTAGGTGGGGCTCACAGGGTTCGTGTCCACCACGCCGAGCGCGTCGCGCTGGCCGTTCTCACCGGTGGCCAGCAGGGCGACGTAGGCGAGCTCCTCGGGTGGAGCCTCCGCAGCGAGCTTCGGGGAGGCATAAAAGGATGGATCGGGTCGCATGCGTGCCATGGTCGTCGCTCCTGGTTCAGATCCGTTTTGGGGTCCTTACCAGGTATCTGCGGAGAAATGGGGTCCGGGCTGCCATGCCCTGCCCCGGCCTACTGCTCCTGGTCGACGCTGACCCCCCTGGATGCCGCCGCCCATGGTTGCGAAGCCGAGACCGGGAATACGGGCGGGCGCGCATGAGAGGCCCGTGCATCGGGGGGATCACGCATATCGCCTGAGGTGCGCAATGGGTACTAGTACGCAGAGAACGCGATCAGGCGATGCAGCACCATCGCCGAACCTGCGACCGGCCGTTGACGATCGGGAATTGGCGCGGGTACGCTTCGGGGCAGCTGCATAGCTCATGAGCCGCACGACCAGATGATGTCGATCTGCACACATGCTTACCACAACTGACAGCCTCGAGCAGGGGCGCGAGGCCTTCGCGCGTCGCAAGTGGACTGACGCGTGCGTCCATTTCGCGGTGGCGGCTCGCGATCATCCGGTTGGGCCCGAGGACCTGCAGCGGCACGCGACCGCGGCCTACCTCACCGGCAAGGAGGCGGAGAGCGCGGAGCTGTGGACGCGGGCGCATCAGGAGTGCCTGCGGTGTGGCGACGTCGAGCGTCCAGCCCGGTGTGCGTTGCTGGAGAAAGGTGTACCCTAGGCCCACGTCTCCGTATCCGGTTCGGCCGCTCGGTCAGGAGGCTTGCTAAATTTCGGCAAGGGCGCCTTCTGCTCAGGCGCCACCGACACAAACAAGGCGTCAACCAAGAGCGCGGATCGTGCCAGACGTTGGATGTGCAGGACTGCTCGTTGTGGACACGCTTTGCGGACCGATGTCTGCCTTACCTCCCGAAGGCTCGCTGCAGGTTCTTGAAGACATGCCCGTCAAGGCCGGCGGCTGCGCCGCGAACGTGGCGATCGACCTGGCGAGGCAAGGGATCGCCGCCGAGGTAATCGGCTGCGTGGGCTGCGACAGTGCGGCGGACGTTCTCCTCAACACGTTCGAAACTCATGGCATCGGACCGTCAAGGATTGTGCGCGTCGGCCGATGCGCCACTAGTAGAACCGTTATTCTGCTGGTTGAAGGACAGGATCGCCGCTTCCTGCACGTCACCGGCGCTAACAGCGTGTTCACAGTCGATCACCTTTCGCCTGAATGGCTTTCGGGGCTCAAAGTGTTCTACCTCGGGGGCTTGTTTGCCCTGCCGGGAATTGAGCTGGAGGGATTGGCGAGGGTGCTGGAGTTTTGCAACGAAGCGAAGGTAGCGACCGTGGTCGACGTGGTTGTTCCACAGGGGTTTCGCGGCATGGCTCCGCTCAAGCCGCTGCTCCCGCTGATCGACGTCTTCGTCCCCAACCACGACGAAGCCCGCGCCTTCACCGGCGCCACTGATCCTTTCGATCAGCTACGCGCGCTCGAGAGCGCCGGGGCTAATACAGTCATCATCACCCGAGGGGCGCTGGGTGCGGTGGCTGCCCGTGGGGGCCGGACGTGGACCTGCGGCGCGTTTCAAATGAATGTGGTCGATCCGTCGGGGTCAGGCGATGCGTTCACCTCGGGAGTCATTCGAAGCTTGTTGCTGGGTTGGGACTTGCCATGCACGCTGCGCTATGCGAGCGCTCTAGGCGCATCCGCCACCCGAGCGGCAGGCACCACAGACGCTGTCTTTTCCGTCGCCGAGGCCGAAGCGTTCGTGAGCCAGCATCCCCTCCCGGTGATCGAGGGCCACGGACGAAGGACGAAATGAAGCGATCCGAGATCAACGCTCTGATTGATGGTGCGATCGACCTGCTCCATGCGCATCACATGCGGCTGCCGCCGTTCGCCTACTGGAGCCCGGCCGATTGGGAGCACAAAGGTGCAGAGTGCGATGAGATTCGACGGTGCAAGCTCGGTTGGGACGTCACCGACTTTGGGTCCGGTGCGTTCGACCGGGTCGGGCTCGTGGTGTTCACCTTACGGAACGGCCATCACCAGCTCGTCCCCTACACTGGCAAGCCGTATGGCGAGAAGATCCTGATCGTGCGCGAGAACCAACACACGCCGATGCACCATCATTTGCGCAAGTGTGAGGACATCATTTGCCGGAGCGGTGGCACTCTGCGATGCCAGGTGTACAACCGGGCCAACGACGGCAGCGTCGCTGACGGGGAGGTCGACGTTTCGCTGGACGGGGTGCGGCAGCGCGTCCAGGCCGGGCACGTGTTCGGGTTGCTGCCCGGAATGTCCATTACGCTGCCGCGGCTTCTCTACCACGAGTTTTGGGCAGAAGCGGGCACGGGCCCCTCGATTGTTGGGGAGGTGTCCTCAGTGAACGATGATGAAACGGACAATGTGTTCGTCGCCAAGGTGGGCCGCTTCCCCTCTATCGACGAAGACGTACCCCCCACTCATAAACTGTGCACGGAGTACTGAACTCAGCGGCGAGCAACGCATCAGTCAGCGATCTGCGTGGCGTCGGCGCCACACTCCAATGGCATGACGAACTGGCCAATGGCCCGCATTCAGGGACAGGAGTCGTTCCTGCTCAAGACGCAAGCGGTCGAACTGGCGGTGACTGCTGCAGGCGGGATGCTTGGACCAGTATCGTTCTTTCCGCAAGACGCTGCGCCGATCAGGCCGTATGCCGTCGCGCCGTGGGCTGAGGAGTCGCTACCACCGGGCACGCCGTCCATGCTCGCGAGTCTGCGCGGTGATTGGTTCTGCTCGGCGTTTGGCGAGAATTCGGAACCTCACGTGGGGCATGAGCTCCCTCCGCATGGCGAGAGCGCGAATCGCAAGTGGCGCGGCATCGCGCGTGGCGAAACGGCGGCGGGTTGCTGGTTTCGGCTCGGTGTTGACCTGCCACTCCAGGGCGGAAGGTGCGAGGCGACGACCGCGCTCTTGTTCGATCATTCAGTGATTTATCAGCGGCACGACTTGGCAGGGTTGACCGGGCCAATCAATCCCGGTCATCACGCGACTCTCGCGTTCCCCGACGTCGAAGGCGCTGGCCGTCTGTCGTTCAGCCCCCTTACGCACGCCCGCACCTATTTCGAGCCGCCTGCGCGCCGCGAGAACCGCGGCTATTCGCAGCTCCAGCCGGACGTCGAGATCAGCGACCTGCAGGTTGTGCCTTGCGTCGACGGCTCGACAACGGACCTCTGTCGTTACCCCGCACGCCGTGGATTCGAGGACATCGCGATCCTGTGCACCGCCCCTGACGTGGAATTCGGCTGGTCGACCGTGACCCTCCCGGATGAGCGATTTGTCTGGTTCGCCCTGCGCGATCCGCAACAACTAACCTCGACGTTACTCTGGTTCTCTAACGGGGGGCGACACTACCCGCCGTGGAATGGTCGTCATCTCAACGTGCTTGGCGTCGAAGACATGACGGGCTTCTTTCACGCGGGTCTCGCCGCCTCGTGCCGACCCAATCCGCTTAGCGAGCGAGGTGTTCGCACCTGCCTTCAGCCGGACGCGGAAGGCCGGCTGTCCATCCCGTACATCCAAGGCGTCGCCCGGATTCCGGCCGGCTTTGATAGAGTCGCCAGAGTTGAGTCAGGGCCAGACGACAGCAGTATCCGGATCTACGCTGAATCCGGCGCCATGGTGGAGGTGCGCTGTCAAACGGCCTTTCTTCGCACCGGCGTCTTGCCGGGCCTCGAGATCAGCTGAGGCTCGAGACCCATCGGGACGTGATCGGGATGGCGGAGCATCCAGCAACAGAGTCTTGCGGCAGGATGGCAGGTGGTCGAAGGCCACTCAGGCTCGTTCATTCGTCTCGGCGCGCGCCTTGGCTCCGATGCGATCCATGGCCACCTTTGCCGTCCGCTCCTCCAGCTCAGCCTCGTCAGCATTGCCCAGAGCCAGGTAAGCACGAGCCAGCAGGAGCCTGGTTTGGGCGAGCTCCATAGGCAGGTCAATTTCGGTCCAGATCCGGCAGGCCCGCCGGAGATGCGGCATGGCCTGCTCGGCCTGTCCACGCGCAAGCTCGACCCTGCCGCGCGCGAGAGCGGCGGAGGCTACGAGTGCGGGTGACGCATAGGTCGTGGTGATCGTCTCCAGCTCCAATACTCCCTCTGCGGCCGCGGCTACTTCACCGCAGGCGAGTCGGATCTCGACCACTGCCGGCAGCAGCTTGGCACGGTCCAGCTCGGTGAGCCCGGGCTCGGTCAGGGTTCGCTCGATCATCGAGCGTGCGGCTTCGGACCTCCCTTCCGCCAACCGCAATAGGGCCAGGCCGGGCTGGGGATCCCGACCTCGGGCATGCGCCTCGCCGAACATCTCGCCGGCACCCGGCAGGTCGCTCATGCGCAAGCGGATCTCTCCCAGCTCATAAAAGGCTTCGCCCGCGACGTCGACCAGGAAATCCCCCAGTTCCTCGCCCGCGCGCCGCGCCTCCCGTTCCGCTTCCGTCAGCGCACCCCGCAGCCGAAGAATCCCGGCCCGGTGAACACGGCAGATACCCGGGTATACCGAGTCGGCGTGGGGCTCGCACCAATTCTGTGCAGCGTCATACCACTCCGCCGCCCGGCCGTAATCTCCCAGCCGCTCGCATACGCTCATCATGTTGCAGTAGGCCCGTCCGGTGGTACGAGGCGTGAGCTCCCCGGCGCTGGCCGCGGCCATCGCTTCGTCGATGAGCGCCATCCCGTCCTTCACCCGTCCAAGCGCCACCAGCGCCCGCCCACGGTCCTGCAGCGCCAGCGCCTCGAGATCGGTGTCGCGGACTCGGCGAGCGATCTCGAGCGCCCGGTCCGCATGTTCCATGGCCTGCTCCGGCTGCCCTTCAGCCTCCAGCGCGATGACGCACTTCAGCCGATGGAGCCAGCCGTGTACGGACGCTTCGGGAAGCGGCTCCAGGTGCCGCTCGGCCCGGAGAAGCCATCCCTGGCCAACGGACCGGGCCAAGCGATGGAAATGGTCCTCCGCCAGGGCAATCGCAACTGTCGCCGCACCGCGAGGCTCGCCGCGTTGCACATATTCGCGGTACGCACGTTCCCGGGCGCGGACGGACGCCGTTCCATCCGACAGCCACCATGCAGCCTCCGCCAGACGCTCCAGGTCTTCGGCCTCCAACCTGCCCGCGGCATCCGCCGCGCTGAGGCTGTTGTAGGCGTCCCGCCATGCGCTGCGCGCGAAGGCAGCCCTTGCTCGCTCGAGCTGGCCCGTCCCGGCCACGGTCGGAGTCGGAACTGCCGGCTTGCCAACGCTCGACGAAGAATCGATTGCCTGGAGTCGACGCAGGTGCTCCAGCTCAGCCAGCACCTGGCGGGCGTCGCCGAAGCGCCGATCCGGTTCCTTCTCCAGCAAGCGATACACAATCCGCTCGAGCGTCGGCGAAACTTCAGGGCGGAGCGCTTTCATGCTGGGCGGATCTCGGTGCCGGATAACAAAGAACAGCGCCGCCGACGAGTCGGCCTGAAATGGTGGCCGACCGGTGAGCATCTCGTAGAGTACCGCCCCCAGCGCCCACAGATCGGTCCGCGCGTCAACGGGATCCCCGCACGTCTGCTCCGGGCTCATGTAGAACGGCGTTCCCATCACGGCCCCCGCCCGGGTCAGATTCAGGTCCGACACTTTGGCCACCCCGAAGTCCAGGATCTTGACCCGGTCGTCAGCGGTCACCATGAGGTTGGCTGGCTTCACGTCCCGGTGTACCACGCCGGCGGCATGTGCGTGCGCAAGGCCGGCAGCGATCTGGGATGCGTAGGCCAGCGTCTGCTCCACGCCGAGAGGTCCGCGCGCGATTTTCTCCTTGAGCGTCTCGCCCTCGTAGTACGGCATGACCATGAAGAGCTGTCCGTCCCTCAGCTCCTCGACCTCGAGCACCGCGCAGATATTCGGATGGTCGAAGGAGGCGATCGCCTTGGCCTCCTGCAGGAAGCGGAGCTTCAGCTCCTTCTCTGCGCTGAGGTAGGGTGGGAGGAACTTGACTGCCACGTACCGCTGAAGGCGTCGGTCGAGGGCCTTATAGACCACGCCCATTCCGCCGCCGCCGAGCTGGTCGACAATCTCGTACTGCGACAATGTCTGTCCGGGGGTCGCGGCAGGCCGATACGCGTCGGGTCTGGCCACAGCGCCGGCGAGCTTCGCGGTCAAACCACTCTGCTCGGCCAGCTCCAACATCCGCTCGACCTCCCGCCGGCACTCGACGTCGTCGGCGCAGGCTCGGGCAAGGAAGGCCGAGCGATCGGCGGGGGACAGGTCGACCACCTCGTCGAATACCGCTTCGACCCGCTGCCTCAGGGTAGTGGCGATGGGGGCCGAGGGTGTGCGGGCGACAGGGGGCACGTCGCGGGAATCCTCGACCCCAAGGAACTTTCTGACCTCGTGCAGGAACCGAGGCCACGCAGGCTCGCTCTCCAGCAGGATGTGGTTGCGGCCGCCGAGTGGCACGAACCGAGCGCCCGGGATGAGGGAGGCCAGAAGACGACCTTCTTCGAATGACACCCGCATATCATCGGCTGCGTGGAGGACGAGCGTTGGCGTGTCGAGCCTCGGCGCCAGCGCGCGGACGTCGAGCGAGTAGAACGTGGCGACCATCCGAGCCGCGTTCTCCGGCGTGGTCGAGACCCGCTGGAGCTCATTGAACCATTGGGCCTGCTCGGGGGTGCCGTCCGGGATGAAAAGGCTGGTGAACACCTGCCGAAAGGCGGTGTGGTCCGTGCCCCAGCCGACGGTGATCATCCGCAGCAACAGCTCCGCCTCCTCACGCTCCCGATCACTGAGGCTCCGCTGCAAGCGGCCTCGCGCGTAGGACCCGTAAAGGATGAGCCGGCTCACCCGCTCCGGGTGGCGCGCGGCGTAAGCGATCGCGATGGGGCCACCCTGCGAAATTCCGAGCAGTGGGAACCGCTCGAGCGAGAGAGCGTCCACCACGGCCTCGAGGTCCCTAATCCACGCGTCGAGAGAGAACTCCTCGATCGCCCAGTCGGAGAGTCCGCAGCCACGCTCGTCATAGCGAACCAGCGTGTGGTCGCGGGAGAGCTCCCGGATCCAGTGGCGCCAGACCGGACTGTGGCTGTCGAACTCGAGATGGCTGAGCCAGTTGGCGGCCTTGACCAGTGGGGGACCGCTACCAACCGTGGCGTGCGCGATACGCACGCCATCGCTTGAGGTGCAGAAGCGGATTTGCTGTTCGAGAGGCGGGTTCACACAGTCGTCTCAGGGTAGAAATGCCGGTAGAGCCAGGCGCGAGCTTTCACCCAGTCGCGGTGTACGGTGCGCTCGGAGACACCGAGGGCTGCGGCTATTTCCTGGTCTTCCATCCCGCCGAAGAACCGGCACTCCACGACCTGCCGCTGGCGCGGCTCGAGTCTCGCGATACCCTCGTCCAACGCAAGCATCCCGTCGGGGTCGAACTCGCCAACCCACGCACCGTCGGTCAGCGTGGTGCGCTCCCACGATCCGCCGCCGCGCTTGGCCGCCTTGCGGTCACGGGCGCGGTCCACCAGGACCTGGCGCATGGCGCGGGCAGCTATGGCGAGAAAGTGGGCTCGGTCTCCGGCGACCTTGGCTCCCGACCCGAGCTTGAGATAGGCCTCGTGGACGAGGGCGGTTGGGTTCAACGTGCGCTCGCCATACTCCCGTGCTAGTTGCCTCCGCGCTAACAGGCGCAAGTCATCGTAGATGAGAGGGACGAGCCGGTCGAGCGCGCCAGGCTCCCCGTCACGCGCGGCCCGCAACCACCGTGTCACTTCACCAACGTCGGGATCGAGACCGCCCATAGGCGCGCCAGGTAGGGCCACCGACCAATTTGCCGGACGAGAGAGATGCCACACAAGATGCCGCCGGGGACGAACCGGCCGGCCGCAGCCGACGCGGCTCGCGTAGGAACCGCGGGATCGCTCAGCCGAAACTGGAGATCGTTCGCAGGAGGCTAGGGACGGGCAAGCGTCGACCAGCCAGGATCATGACCGCTCTGCCGCCGCAATCTGGGTCTCGGGGAGCGGTGACGCCGGAGCGCCGTCGTTGGTGAACCGAGCGTATCGCTCCTGCGCCGACGCCATCAGTTCCTGGAAGCGCCGGGTCGGGCGGAGGCTCTCGAGAAACCGGTCGTGTCGCGTGAAGTACACGTAGTCGACCCAGCCCCGAACCGAGACCGCATGCTTCAGCCATCTCAGGGCCTCGTCAGTCTCTTGAACCAGCGCGTAGGCACCGGCCATCAGGTACGACCAGTACTCGTCCGACTCCGCCATGGCGCGCTCCGCTGCGCTGGGAGGGGCCAGCACCGCCACCCGATCGCCGGCGAGACCCCGCCTGAATCGCATCGCCACCCTTGCCAGGTGATCGTCCGAAGGCTGCTGTTCCAGCCAATCGAAGTGGGCAGCAGCCTCGGCCTCGCGTCCCGCCGCCACCAGCGCGACGCCGGCGCAGACGCGGCAGATCGTGCTCCGCGGATCCAGCTCGACCGCGCGCCGGTGTGCCCCGAGCGCTCCGGCGGGGTCGCCGCCGAGCGAATAGCTCAGCCCCAGCAAGCAGTGATTGCTGGGCGTCAGCGGGTCCATTTCGACCAGCCGGGTCAGCACCTCGCGCATCGGCCCGATCCTTCCGCCCAGCAGATACGCCCCGCCCAACTGGTGCATCGCGTCGGGATTGTTGGGGTCGGCGGTGCAGGCCTGGGTCAGCAGCCGAACCGCCTCCCCTGGCTGACCGCGGCGGTATGCGACCTGCCCCATGATCGAGAGACCCTGCGCCGAGTGGGGGTTCAGCTCGAACGCCCGGTTGGCACACGCCTCTGCTTCCCGCAGCGTTGATTCCTCGTCGCCGCCGAGCACCACCGGCGACCAGGCGTACACGGTGCCCAGCATCCCGTAGAGCGCCTCGTTGGGACCCACCACGGCGAGACCGTGCTCCGCGAGCGCCCGTGCGGCGGCCATTCCCTCAGGGGTGTACCGGTAGTACTCCTGCCGGGCGCGCTGGTAGTACTCGAACGCGCGGACGTCGGCGATCGGCCGCGCTGCGATCCCGCGATCCTCCGGTGGGGTCAGAGTGATCCGCAGCGCCTCGACGATCTGACGCGACAGGCGCTCCTGGAGGTCGAACACGTCATCGACGGCGCCCGAATACTTCTCGGCCCAGAGATCGATCTCCGTCTCCACGTCGATCAGCTTGGCCGTGATCCGGAGCGTGGACCCAGCTCGGCGCACACTGCCCTCCAGCGCGTAGCGAACGTTGAGCTCGCGTCCAATGCGCCGAAGATCCCATCCGGTCTCTTTGAGCTTGACCGACGACGTTCGGGAGATCACCGTGAGCGCCCGAACGCCGGAGAGGTCGGCAATCACCTCTTCCATCAGGCCGTCGGCGAAGTACGCGTTCTCGGCGTCGGGGCTCAGGTTGGCGAACGGCAAGACCACGATCGTTGTCTTCGGCGGAACCGAGGCCGTCTCGGGGCCTTCCAGCGCCGCCAGGAAGTCCATGACATTCCCGAATCGGTCAGCCGGGACCTTGGACAGCGCCCGCTCGATAGCCAGTCGGACCGGCCCCGGGACACCGGGGCGGAGCGTGGTGAGCGGCGGGACCGGGTCGAGTACCTGGCGCGACAACACCGCACGCAGGGTGGGCCCGGTAAAGGGCGGTTGGCCCGCCAGCAGCTCGTAGAGCATGCAGGCGAGACTATACTGGTCCGCCCGTGCATCGAGCTCGCGCTCGCCTTCGGCCTGCTCGGGACTCATGTAGGCCGGCGTACCCATGCTCAGGCCGGGCTGGGTCAGTGGCTCGGCCGCCGCGACCCCCAGGGCACGTGCAATACCGAAGTCCGCGACCAGGGCATGGCCTCGCGACAGCAGGACATTCTCCGGCTTCACGTCTCGATGGATCAACCCCTGTTCGTGGGCGTAGTGGAGCGCTTCGCCGGTCTCGCGTGCCAGGCGTAACGCTTCCGCGACGGGGAGCGGTCCCTCACGAGTGAGCCGCTGGCGCAGAGTCTCGCCGTCCACGTATGGCATCACGTAGAACGGACGGGGCGATGCCTCCTCGGTGGTGCCCGAGTCGAGCAGGGGCAGGATGTGGGGATGCTGGAGGCGCGCCAGGATCTGGATCTCGAGCAGGAAGCGCTGGGCGGCCGGACCGACAACGATTTCCGAGCGCAGGACCTTGATGGCGACGGGTCTGTCGTGCTTGCGGTCGCGCGCCAGGTACACCACCGCCATCCCACCCCTACCCAGCTCCCGGTCGAGTGTATAGCGGTCGCCCACGGATACGGGCTCGTCGACGGCTCCCTTACCTCTATAAAGCATGCTGGAAGCTAAGGGAGCAGCCCGCCGGCGTGCGACTCGAAATCAACGTCATGCTTCTTAGTCGAACGAGCGGAGCCCGGATCGACTGGCAACGGGCTGCTCCGCCCAATCGGATTCCCTATACCTCTGTGCCTCTGTGGCTTATGAAATCACCGCTCGGCGTACTCGTCGCGGCGGCGCAACCAGTAGCCCGTCTCGTTCCGTCCCCTGGGGGCGCGGTCGAGCCACTGGTACATGCCCCAGAGCCCATCCAGTCCGCGCGCATAGGCGGAATAGGTGTGGTATACCACGCCGTCCTCGAGCGCGAACGCGCTCATCCCCGGCCGCTCGCGCGTGAACGTGGCTTCGTCGGTTCCGCTCATCGCTGCGACCTGGGCGACAACCCCCTCGCCACTGGGTTCCCGCCACGATGCCGTGTCTCGTCCCACCAGCGGTGCGCCCGCCTCCTGCCGGTAGTTGTATTCGATGCCGCCTTCGCGCTGTTGTTCCTCGGTGAACCCGACGCCGAAATCGAAATTGAAGTCGCCGCCGAACGACGACGCCCAGGGAAAGGTCCAGCCCATCCGCTGCTTGTACCCCTGCAGCTTCGCGAGCGGCGCCCGTGACACCGCCCACAACATCACGTCGTGGTTCGCCAGATGCACCGCGAAGCCGTTGAACCCGTCCGCGATCGATGAGCAGGACGGACAGCCCGCGGTGTACTCGGGCCCGAACATGAAATGATAGACCAGGAGTTGCGAGCGCCCCCGGAAGAGGTCCGTCAGCGACGCGCTCCCCTCGTCCGTCTCGAAGCGATATGCCTTGTCAATGCGCACCCAGGGGAGGTCGTGCCGCCGCTGCGCCAGCTCGTCGCCGCGGCGCGTCAGCTCCTTCTCCGCCTGAAGCAACTCGAGCCGCGCCGCCAGCCACTCTTCCCGGTTGCCCGTCTTGTGTTTCGTCATTGTTGTGCTCATTGGGTGTCCTTCCTCATTGTTCCGTTCTCGACACGACGTGGTGGTGCATGTCGTCAGGTACATTAACAAACGGCCCACGAATGCAGTTAGCCATCCCGGCCCGACAGTACTTGATTTCTGCGACTGACCGAGCGACGGTCCGCCAATGTTTCGCTGGCTGAAGAAGACACCACCCCCGGTATCGACGCCGCCCGAATCGGCGACGGCAACGGCGACCCCGCAGCCGGAGCCGCAGCTGCTGCGCCACTACCGCCTCGGCCGGAAGCTGGGCGAGGGTGGCATGGGTGTGGTGTACGAGGCGCGTGACGAGCGCCTCGACCGCTCCGTCGCCATCAAGCGCATGCGGTTTCAGGACGCGAGTCTTCGTGAGCGCCTGCTGCGCGAGGCGCGCACGGCTGCGGCCATTGCACATCCCAACATCTGCCAGGTCTATGAGCTGGGCGAAGAGGGCGGCGAGCTCTATATCGTCATGGAGCTCCTGGCCGGCGAAACGCTGGCATCTCGGATTGGCCGGGGTCCAATGCCGCTGGGCGAGGCGCTGCAGACCGCGCTGGGGGTTCTCGGCGCACTCGAGGCATTGCACGCCCGCGACATCGTCCACCGGGACCTCAAACCGTCGAACATCTTTCTCACCCAGCACGGCGTGAAGCTCCTCGACTTCGGGGTCGCGCGTCCACAGGCCACTACGTCGTTCGACCCGGGCTTGACACTCCCCGGAGTGGTCATCGGCACGCCGAGCTACATGGCGCCCGAGACCGTCGACAACGAGCCCGCTGGTCCGCCGGCAGATCTGTTTGCCGTGGGCGCTATCCTGTTCGAGATGCTGACCGGGAAGCGTGCCTTCAATGGGAACACGGTCCTCGAGATCCAGAACGCGGTGGTCCGTGAGCACCCCCCTGCCCTGGTCGGTGGCGCCGACGTCATGGCGGCGGATCGAGTGATCCAGCGCGCACTCGCCAAGCGGCGGGAGGATCGGTACCCCGACGCCGCGATGATGGCTCGCGACGTACGCGAGGCGCTCACGCTGATCGACACCGGCCCGACGCCGCGGGTTCGCACCATGACCCGGCTCATCGTGCTGCCCTTTCGCATGCTCCGGGGTGATCCCGAGCTCGAGTTCCTCACCCACGGCCTGCCTGAGGCGATCTCCGCGTCCCTGGCCGGCCTTGAGACCGTTGCAGTGCGATCCAGCGCGGCGGCGGAGCGCTATGCGGGCGAACAGCCCGATCTCAAATTGATCGCCGCCGAAACCGGGGTGGATGCCGTCGTCCTCGGCAGCCTGCTGAGCGCTGCCGAGCAGGTCCGCGTCGCGATCCAGCTCGTCGAGGTGCCGAGTGGTACCTTGGTCACGACCCGTACGGCGCAGGTCGCGCTCAGCAACATCTTCGAGTTGCAGGACGAGCTGACCCGTCAGATCGTCGACGCGCTCGCGATCCCGCTCTCCGCACACGACCGCCAGGCCCTTATACAGGATGCGCCGACCCGCCCCGAGGCGTACGAGCTGTATCTGCGGGCCAATCACCTGGCTGAGGACGCATCGCACCTCCGAAACCTGACTACCGCTCGCGACCTGTACCGCCGGTGTCTCGAGCTGGACCCCAACTTCGCTCC
>JBKPOS010000161.1:0-15059 GCA_046733215.1 Gemmatimonadota bacterium | reverse complement strand
CCCTACGTGCTGGCGGTGATGGCGACCGCAGGGCTGTATGACGATTCGGGCAAGTGGCTCTACCACACTGGCCTGCCGGCCAAGAGCGGCGTGGGTGGCGGCATCATCGCCGTGGCGCCGGGCAAATTCGGCATCGCCGTCATCTCGCCGCCGCTGGACGAGGCCGGGAACAGCGTGCGCGCGCAGAAAGCCATCACGGAGATCGTCGCGCGCCTGCATGCCAACCCATACGCGGTTTCTCCTAGCTAGCTCCAGCGCGTGAACCCCACCATGCGCGGGTGTTTGTGACCTACCTCGCGACGACGCTGCGCGACAATCCGGCGTTGGCCATCTTCCTGACCCTGGCCGGGGGGTTCGTACTGGGGCGAATCCGGCTTGGTTCCTTCCAGCTGGGCAACGTGGTGGGAACCTTGCTCGCCGGGGTGTTGATCGGACAGCTCCACATCGCGGTTCCACCACTCGTCAAGATCGTCTTTTTCGACCTCTTCTTGTTCGCAACCGGGTATAAGGTTGGTCCGCAGTTCTTCCGGGGCCTGGGCAAGAGCGCCCTACCCCAGGTTGCACTGACCGTCGTCCTCTGTGTCACCGCCCTGCTGGCGGCACTACTCGCAACCAAGCTTCTCAGCTATGACACCGGAACTGCCGCGGGGCTGGTGGCAGGCGCTTTTACCGAGTCCACCGTCATCGGCACCGCAGGGGACGCGATTTCACGACTTGGCCTCCCCGCGCCCCAGGCGACGCGCCTCCTCAATAACATCCCGGTGGCATACGCGGTCACCTATCT
Source organism: Gemmatimonadota bacterium (assembly GCA_046733215.1). Taxonomy (GTDB): domain Bacteria; phylum Gemmatimonadota; class Gemmatimonadetes; order Gemmatimonadales; family GWC2-71-9; genus DASQPE01. The sequence goes on along the minus strand of JBKPOS010000161.1, from coordinate 14,275 downwards.
GGTGGGCACCAGCGCCGCGGTCTGGTTTCTGTCGCACCTTGGGCCTCGCATCCTGGGCGTTGAGCTCAAGGCAGAAGGCAGGAGGCTGGAGCAGGCCCTGTCCGGCGAATCCACGAAGGATTCCGGAATTCAGTCGGCTTATCGCGAATGGGACGTTCGCGCCTATCGACTGGCTGATGGGTGGGTCGGCCGCACCGCGGCCGAGCTGGAGCGCTCATTCGGCACCGACCGGGTATTCGTCCAGCGGGTCCATCGCGGAGGCGAGCTGCTGACGGCGGCGCCGGAAACCGTGCTCGCCGCCGGTGATACCATCGCGCTGACGGCCCGTCGCCGCGTCCTCGCGGGCGGAACGACTATAGGGACGGAAACCGAAGATCGTAGGCTCCTCGATTTCCCGGTTGCAGCGGTCGACGTGGTATTGACCAACAGCTCGCTGGTGGACCGCACGCTGGCCAGCCTGGCAGAGGAGCATGGCCGCGGCGTGGCGTTACGCGAGCTGGTGCGCGGTGGAGAGCAGATTCCCTTCACCGCCGCTACCACGGTGAACCGGGGGGACTTGCTTCGGCTCGTTGGTGCGGCTCCGGACGTCGAGCGTGTCGGTCGAGTGCTGGGATATGTCGAGCGTTCCTCGAGCACAACCGACATAGTCTTCGTCTGCCTGGGTATCGTCCTGGGCGGCTTTCTCGGCCTGCTGTCCGTGAACGTGGCGGGGGTGCCGCTCAGCCTCACCGCGAGCGGCGGCGCATTGATCATGGGACTGGTCTTCGGGTGGCTTCGCTCGATCTATCCGACCTTCGGCCGTATTCCGGAACCGGCGCTCTGGGTTTTCGATACGGTGGGGCTCGCGGTGTTCATTGGGGTTGTTGGCCTCGGAGCCGGGCCCGATTTCGTCGATGGGCTGCGCCGAACCGGGCTCTCGCTGTTATTGGTCGGAATCCTCGTCGCCGTTGTGCCGCATTTCGTGGCGCTCCTGTTCGGACGTTTCGTGCTGGGGATGGACCCGCTGATTATCCTGGGTGCCTGCGCCGGTGCGGGCACCAACACCGCGGCCCTCCGGGCGATCCAGGACGAAGCGCAGAGCAAGATCCCGGTGCTTGGGTACACCGTTCCCTACGCGATCGGCAACATCCTGCTTACTGCGTGGGGCCCGGTCATCGTACTGTTGACACAGTAGGAGGCGACCATGCCGCGGCGCTATCTCCGCTCGCTGATGCTCCCGCTGGCGCTGGGCACGATCGGCGGCCACGAGCAGCTGACGGCCCAGGCAACCGCGACCAAACCCCTCCCAAACGTGGTGGTGCTCGCTACCGGCGGCACCATTGCCGGGGCTGCAGCAACCGACGTGCAGGCGGGCTACACCAGCGGTCAGGTCGGTGTGGAGCAGCTGCTGGCCGCAGTTCCCCAGGCAAAGAGGCTCGCCAACCTGCGCGGAGAGCAGATCTCCAACATCGGCTCGCAGGACATGAACGACGAGGTGTGGCTCAAGCTCGCCACGCGGGTCAATGAGCTGCTCGCCACGCCCGATGTCGCCGGGGTCGTCATCACGCACGGCACCGACACCATCGAGGAGACTGCCTACTTCCTGAATCTGGTGGTCAAGTCGAAGAAACCGGTGGTGATGACCGCGGCGATGCGCCCATCCACCGCCCTCTCGGCAGATGGCCCACTCAACTTCTACAACGCCGTCGCCGTGGCGGCGAACAAGGACGCGGCCGGCCGCGGCGTGCTGGTCGTCGTCAACGACTGGATCCACGGGGCATCATCGCTCACTAAGACCAGCACCACCGCGGTACAGACCTTCCTTTCTCCCATCTGGGGCCTCATCGGGACGGTGGCCTACGGCGATATCGAGTTCTATCGCGGCCCGGTGGGCCGGAACACGGTGACGTCGGCGTTTTCCGTCGAGAAGAGCACGCGCCTCCCCCGCGTAGACATCATCATGGCGTACGAGAACATGGATGGTGGCCTTATCGACGCGGCGGTGGCGAGCGGCGCCAAGGGGCTCGTAATTGCGGGCGTCGGCAACGGCAACATGACCGAGGCCGCCATCAAGACGTTGGCCGCGCAAGCGAAGAAGGGAATTGTCTGTGTCCGCTCGACCCGCGTAGCTACCGGACGGGTGGGCCGAAACGTAGAAGTGGACGACGACAAGAACGGTTTCGTCGCATCACTGGGCCTCAACCCCCAGAAGTCGCGGGTGCTGCTTCGCCTGGCGCTGCTGCGAACCAAAGACGTCAAGACGATCCAGCGCTACTTCGACGAGTATTGAGCGGACTAGTCTCCAAAGCTCCAGCTGATCGCGAGCGTGGTCCCGAAGTCATTCTTAGGGGCTCCCACCGCCTGGGGCTTGTTGTCGTAGGCATCGAACAACGTGGCCGTCAGCATGAAGTCCTTTACCAGCTCGTACGAGACTCGAAGATCGTTCTGCAACCTGATGCGCCCCTTGACGGTAAAGCTTGGGAAGGCCTGGCTCTTGATCGAGGCACTCAGTTTCGGGCGGTCGTAGCGAAATGCGTTGAACTCGGCGATCACGACCCCTTCAAAGCCGTGAGACGTCGTATCGGTCGAGAAGTATCGCTCCCGCGTGACCATGAGCCCGCCACTGGCCCGAAAGTCGATATGGTTGGATTGGGCTAGCGTGCGAGACCCGAACGCGATGATCCGTCCCCGTCCTGCCAGGTCGAGCTCGTCGTTCCGGTCGAACCCAACGCCTACTCCGGCGCTCCAGCGCTCCCCAAACAGAAAGCGCTCAGTGAGGCCGGTCGAGAGGCGGGACGTTTCTGCTGCATCATCCCGGTCCTCGATGAACGTGCTAAACTCGAATGTGGTCTCTACCAGAGTGCCACGGTACATCACTTTGGTGCCGGTCGTGAGCTGAAGCGTCTCGTGTGCCTTCTGGTAGGAAAACCCCAAATCGAAGTACCCGCTCAGGCGGGCAAGCAAACTTCCCTTGATTGGAGCTATCTCGACGATCGCCCGCAGGGGCAGTGTGTCGGTCTCCACGACGACGAGGCCATCAGGGGCCAGGCCAAGTGGTCCATAGAATTTCTTGCCCGAGGTCAGCTGCACCTCGAAAGTGGCCGGGCTCGTAATGCGCTCGACGTTGTCCCACTCGATGTAGATGGTCCCCAGGTCGTCGGTGGAATACTCGAGCAGGGCCCGCGAGAGCGACTTGATCTCGCCGGTGATGTGGTCGCCATTCTGGATCCAGACTGAGTCCGTTTTCTGCGCCTCGGCCGCATCGGCGCGGACGACGAAGAAAAGGCCTACCAGCAGAGCGTGCACGAAGGGGTGCCGTGCGTGGGCACGGCCGCCGACATCGCATATTCTCACAGTGCCAGGCCGAGCGAGAGATGGAGGTGCAGTCGGTCGAGCCAATGCGCCGGCACGCTGCTGGCCGGTTTGCCAGCGAGCACCGAGTCAAGAACCTCGCCGGCGTCCCGCACGTCCCCTAACGAAGGGTTGAGCTTGTAGCCGATGCTGACCCGCACTGCTCCGACGGGGGTCTGGTAGCTCAGGCCTGCGCCGGCCGAAAAGCGAAAGTCCGTCGAGTCCGGGAGTAGCGGAATGACTGAGAAGCGCTCGTCGGGAGTCCAGACCCGCCCGGCGTCCAGAAAGACGTGCGCCCCCCAATTTGGCGGGAGCCCGGGCGCCGGAAATCGCAACTCGAGGGATCCGGTCAGCCGGGCCAGGGCGCCGATCGGAGCCCACCGATCCGCCGTGAGCACGGTATCGGTTCCCTCGACCGTGCCCTGCACGTTTGGAACCTTCGGACCAAGCAGGCCCGTGCTCCATCCCCGGACGTCGTCGGTACCGCCCGCTGTCATGGACTCGTCCCGCATGTGCAGGAAGGAAAAGGTCGGATCACCGCCGGGGGGCGGCACACTCTTACCGAATGGAAACAGCCGGCCGAACGTGGCCCGGCCCACCAGCACGACCTTTCGGCTCAATGGCTGAAATCGGGTAGCCGCGAGGTCGAGCCGGACGAACTGGGAGGTGTTGAGACCGGCTGGCACGGTGACTTTGACGCTTGGTCTGAGGACAAATCCCCGGTGCGGATCCACCAGATTATCCACCTGACTCAGCGTGGCCGTGAGACCCAGAGAACTCTCGTTTTCTTGGGTACCGAGAGAGTCTATAAAGGTGGGATTCTGGAGGCTCAGCAGGGTGAGCAAGCTGATGTTGCCGGGCGAGACCTCGCCGCCCCGATACTCGTAAATGTGCCGGCCGCTGTACTGGTACTGGAGCGCAATCGATGACAAGTCACCGATACGCCGGACCAGCGCCGCCGTGACACCGAGCGCAACGGATTGGTCCCGGTAGTCGTCCCGGTACTCGGCGAACGGACCGAAGGTCGCCAGCAGCCCGGAGGTGAACACATATGGCTGAGTCAGGGTCAGCGACGTGCGCACAAACCGTTCGCCCTGCCCCTGAATCGCGCCCGTTCCCGTCGCCCCTTCCACCGACGCGGTGAGACTGCGCGCGCCACCGGTGAAGTTTGGATGAGTCCACTGTACCCGACCGGTGAGTCCGGCACCGTCCGAGATGTACCCAATCTCAGCCAGAGTCAAACGAGGATGCGCTTCGGTCACTCGAATGCGCACGGCCACGGTGGAATCGGTCGCGGCCTCGGGAGGGACGTCGAGCGACACCTGCCGGAAGAGAGCAACCTGCTGGATGCGGGTGCGACCGCGGCCGAGCGCGTCGGCCGAGAGCCAGTCGCCGGATTGCGGCTGGAACTCGCGCAAGACCACCCGGTCGCTGACCAAGGTGTTTCCGTCCACCGTGATGATGCCGATCCGTCGCCGAGGGCCCGGGTCCACCTTGACGACGAAATCGGCGACGTTCTGGACCGAGTCGATGGTGAGTTGAGAGCGGACTGCGGCATCGGGATATCCGCGATTGCGGAGCCACGCGACGATCTGCTGCTCCACAGCTTGTCCCTCGGCCGCCCCGAACCGGCGCTCCCGCGCCGCGCCGATGTTCGCCTGGAGCGCCCGCCACTCCGCCTCCAGGGATCTCGGAAGCTCGGGGCCTGGCCCCCCCGTGGGACCGACCGTCGTGAGATTCCGCAAGCTCACGCTTGGGCCCTCGTTGATCACGAAATCAATGTCCACGAGGTCGCCGTTCTTCTTGGTCCGGACCCGATAGTCTACTTCGGGATGGATGAATCCGGATTGCTGATAGAACCGCCGTAATCGGACGGCGTCCTTCTGGAGCTCGATCGGATCGAACGAAGTGGTCCCGGGAGCCGAGATGAAAGGCAGCTTCCCCACCAGCCGTCGGAAACCGTAGAACGAGCCTCGACCGCGCAGCTGCATCTGGCGCGTGAGCTCGGAGGCGAGAAAGCTCTGGCTGCCTGTGAACTTGAATCCGACCGAGCCCACCTGCGGGGAATGCCCTACGATGATGAGCGAATCCTGCGCGCTCCCCCGCTCTGCCGCGCCAAGCGCGCTAGCGAGCAGAATGTAGAGCGACAGGCGCAGCGCGTGGCCGGTAGGCGGCAGATCAGTAGCCGCTCCGGAGCCGGAGGAATACCCGGAACTCGGAGCCGGCTCCCTGAAGGTTGAGCAGCACGTCCCGGAACGCGGCGTACTCCACCTCGAACTCCATGACGTCAGTACCGGTCTCCGGACCGGTGTCGCGTGAGGCGGTAGCCTGTACCAGCGGCTGCCGGAATCCGAGGTAGAGGTCGGGCGAAACGTACTTGCCCGCCACCAGTGTTTGGGCGCCCTGCAGGTCCTGAAGGATCTGGACCACGTCGAGGCCGAGCTTCTGTCCGGCGCTGCCGGCCACAGTCCCTAACGCAGCATTGACCGCCATTGCTGCCCCGGCGCTGGCGGGGTCGGTTTGGGCGGGTCCTGTGGTGATGGTGGGGTTGGTGGTGGCCGGACCACCCGTCATCAAGTACGACATGATGTCGCGTTGATCCATCAACGGGGTTGACCCCAGGATCACGGCGATTTTTCCGGTGTCCGCTTCCACATCGGCCGTGATCAGCACGTCGGAACCCGACGTAGTGGACTGTGAAGTGGGACGGTATTCGGCGTGCAGCTCGAGTCTCACGGTCTCCAGGGGACCGTTCAGATCGACGGCTCCGCCTTGGAGGTTGAAGCGCCTTCCTACCAGTTCGACGAAGCTCCGGCCCGGCAGCGGCTTGATCGCGCCAAAGGCATTGAGTGGCTGTCCCCGCTCTTTCTTGATCTTGACCTCGCCCGTGAGCTCCACCGCGGTCACCGGATCGCTGCGCCGGCGGATCCAGATGTTCGAGCCTAACGTCACGTCGATGTCGAGAGCCGCGGCCTCGAATCGCCGCCCGCGACCTCGTTCGGAGCGGGCGGCGGCGTAGCCGAACCGACGCTCGACCACGCGCAGCTCGGCCGGCGTCAACGTGACATCGCTGGCTGCGTGTTCCGAGCTTCGGGCAGTGAGATAGAAGTCCGTGTTCTGGGCCGTGATTGTCCCGGCGAGGACCGGCGCCTCCGAGGTGCCTCCGAGACGCAGCTCCCCCGTGAGCTTGGAGCGGACCTGCTTGGACCCGATTACTGGAAATTCGCGCAGTGATGCGCTGAGGTCGTAGGTGGTGCCGGACGATCCGCCCGCGCGGGGCGACTCCTTGAGGCGGACTGTGCCCTTGGCGTCGAGCCTCCCACTGCCCGACTGGAGTTTCAGCTCGGACAGCCGGATCTCTCGATGGTCGAGCGCAATGGCTGCCTCTCCGTGATCGTAGGCCGTGCCCAGCTGGGGCAAGCGGACCTTGGCACCGGTGAGCCTGATGTTGCCGGACAGGCGCGGATCGTCCAAGGTGCCGCGAGCTTTGACGTCCAGGGACAAGGTGCCCCGAAAGTCCTGCGCCACGTTCGGGTCGAGCAAAGGCTCGAGGGTACGCAGCGGAAATGCATTCGATGTGGCATCCACGCTGAGTTCCCCGCTTGGAATCGCGCGCATCAACCGCGCAGTCGAATCTCCGGGCTCGACAGAGAGGGCGAGCGGCAGATCGCCCCGCACGCTCAGGCTGTCTCCCTTTGGAGGAACCAGCCCGATCCCGAACTTGAGGCCAGCCGTGTTCCAGTCCAGGCTGCTGCCGATCCGCCCGACGGCCTTTCCCCGCGACTTGAGTGCGACAGCAACATCACCCGTGGCGCGCGCCGCTTCCGCGGGGCCCACCAGGTCCAGGCGGCCGTTGAGCTCGCCGCCCATTGTGTGCAGGCTGGTGAACTCGGTGAGTCCGTCCAGCGGAAGCGAGTCTATTCTCGCGTGGAAGTTCTGCTCGCCGTGCCGGTCCAGCACGCCGTCGATGGCAATCCGCCGCTTGCCGGAGGCCAGCACCAGATCGCCGACGCTCACGCGATCTCCGTAGGTGATCTCGACGGGGTGGATCAACGCCCAGGTTCGGTCGCGGGCATTGACGTTGATGCTGTCCAACTGTACATGCCGCTGCTCCGGCCGGGGATCCCAGCGACCGGCCAGCCGGGTCGAGCGCTTCTCGTCGAACACGCTTTCGGCGCGCAGATCGACTCCCGATCCATCGTAGTCGGCGCGGAGCCGGATCGACCGAACCAGGGTGCCCGAGCGCGAGAGCCCCTCGAGCGCCACCGTTGCAGCACCGGGCCCGAGCGCGCTGTCGCCCTCGATCTCGCCCCCTGCCGCAGCACTGAGCGATCCTACCCGGCTCGTGCCTACGGCCAGGCCGGTTGCCTTGGCGTCGAGTGCCACCTGGCGGCGCTCCGGAGGTCCCTTCACCGAACCGGAAAACCCGCCGGAGTCCACTCCGATCGTATCGAGCTTTAACATTGGCGCGAGGGGAGACAGGTCGGCGAGCCGCCCCTCGAACCGGAGGTCAGACGCCCCGGTCGCGGTCCGCGGAAAGAGAGCGACCGGCCCCTGCGCAGTCACCTCGCCCACGTTCGATCGAAGCTTCAGGGTATCCACGCGCAGCATACCGTTCGCCAGTCCGAGCGCGGCCTCGAGCGAGTCAACCTGCACGCCGGCGTAGTGGCCCTGGAGACTCAGCCGACCGGCGATCTGCATGCTGTCACGAGGGCCGAGCTGTCCTTCGGCCTCGAGCCGAGCAGTCCCGCCGGCGTCTATCTCGGTCGGCCCGAGCAGCGAGGCGACGGCCGGGACGTGCAGGTTGGTGGTGAGCCGAAAGCGCGGGTGGTCGAGGAACGGCTCGCCCGATGCGTCGAGCGACAGGCTGTCCGCCTGGGTGAGGACTCGCCCGACGAGCTGGGCCTTTCCCTCCTGCAGCGCTGCGTGGAAACGGCCGGTGTGGATGGTCCGATCCTTCACCGTCGAGCTATCCAGCTCAAGCAAGGCGGTGGCTTCCATGCTCTCGAGCTTCTTGCCCCGGGCTCGGCCGTCGAGACGGCCGGTCAGCCGGGTCGCGAGCTCGGGTCGGCTCAGCACCCGACCCACGTCGAGATCATGGAAGCTGCCTTCCTTGAGCTCGAGGCTCGGCAGCGAATCGAACGGCCGGGCAGTCCCGGCGAGCTTCACCGACCCGGCCTGAGCCTCGACCGCAGCACGAAAATCCACTCTGCCCCGAGCGGCGTTCGCCTCGAGCGTGCCGCCATCGAGCGGCTGATCGCCTAGCTTGGACGGATCGAGAGTGACGCGGCTCGAGAGGACTAGACTGCTCGCATCGTGCCCCCGCGCCTCGAGCGTCGCGGTGCCGGATAGTTCGCTAGGAAGGTGAAGACTCGGAGCCAAGCGGGCGAGATCCAGGTTGCGGAACCGCAACTCCCGGACTCGCACCTCGCGGCTGTCCGCGAACGGGGTTGCGTCAACGCCGAGCGCGAGGCCAGCCCCGTCGAGACTTGCGTCCGCGGTGAGCGTTACTACTCCATTGCGAAGCGTTATGTCGGCACGGCCCTCGTCCAAGTCGTGCGAACCGATAGTCGAGCGGGAGACCTGCACTCCGCCGTCGGCGGTTGCCAGCCTCGGTGTGACCCCATAGCCGCTGAGGCTGAAGCTCCCGTTGACCCGGCTTCCGGCGGTATCACCGAGTAGAGCCAAGAGGTCCACCCCTTCGATCTCTCCCCGATCCACCCGGTAGCCGATCTCGGGCTCGAGCCGAGCGCTTCCCCGCAGGCTCACCAGTCCGCCGGCGAGGCCCGCGCGGGCCCGCAAAGTTGCGACGCCACCCGCGACCGTTGCGTGGACCCGCCCGGAGTCGAGCAGTGCCCGTCCGCTTTCGGAGGAAGTAGTTGTTGCGAGAAACTTCAGGTTAGCCTGCTTCGGATCGACGCCCCGTCCATTCACCCGGAGGTGCATGTCCAGGCCTTCGCGGCCCACGAGGCGCTCGACCATGGCCGATCGTTTCCCGGCACCGGCCAGAGCGCGCACGTGCCCTTTCATACTATAGGAAGGGACCGAGTCGAACGGTCTCACGAATCCGCCTGCCGTGAACCGCACTCCCGCAACGTCTCCGTGGCTGTGGACGGTGGCCTGCCCTTCCTTGAAGCGCGCCTGGACCAGGACGCTCCGCGACCCCACCGTTCCGTATCGCGTGCCGGTGAAGCTCGCCCGCACCGTCCCGTCCACGTGGTCAAGGCTGGGCCCTTTGAGCACGGCCTCGAAATCGGTGCTGAGCGAGCCGGTTCGCTCGGCGCTCCCGCTCAGCAAGCCGGGGTCGAATCCCCGAACGCGGCCGTGGAGATCGTAATCGATCGGCACCGTACCCGGTGGCGTTCCGCGCCCGTTCACAGCCATGCTTCCGCCGTTCGATGATGTCGCCTCGAGATTTACCGTTGCCCGGCTGCTCGAGCCTTGGGCTCGTAGGGCAACGGTCACCGCTTCGTCCCGCGCGAAGCGCGAGCCCAGGGCCCGCAGGTCGCGATAAGAGAGTGGCCGGGCAGAAAGAGTGAGATCGACGTCTCGAGCCTGGCGCCACTTAAGCTGGGGTAGGGTGGCCCGGCCGCTGAGAGAGAGGAAGCTCGAGGGCGAACGCAGGTCGAGCCGTGCAAGCTCAACTCGTCCGCCTCGAGCTGTACCCGCGGCCGTGACGCTGACCCACTGCGGCGACGGTCCCGGTGGGAGAGCTCGCAGACCGAGCGAGTCGAGCCGAAGCCCGACCTCTGTTCCCACTTGGACATCCCGGGCGCGCAGTTCCAGATCTTCTATCCGGAGGGTGGACAAGGCCCGGCCATGCAGGAACTGCACGGTCCCTTGTCCGCGCGACACCGAGACCATGTCGATGCGTATCGTGCGGGCCGGCCCGGTGGATGGCGATCCAGTTTTGGGAATCGGGGGAAGAAAATTCCAGGATGAGTCTCGCAGCTGGAAAATGCTCACCGAAGGCCGGATGATCCGAACTTCATCAATCGCAATGTCCCGCTGCAACACTGTCGGCAGGTGATATCGAAGACGCACTTCGTCCACATGGAGGGGGGCACCTGCAGGCCCGCGGTCGAGCACCAGGTCGTGCAACACCAGCCCGGTAAACAGGGTTCCGCCAACGGATCGAACCCGGAGCGTGGTTCCCGGCAACTTCGCGACTGCCGCTCCGAGGAAGTGGTTCGCGAGCCGGGTGGCCCCCCCAGCGTACAGCACCAGGCTCCCGACCAGAACGAGCAGGAGCCCGGTCGCGAGCACTCCAAGTAGAACGCGGAACGCGGTGCGGGCCACGAAAATGTGCCGTGTAGAGGCGCTGGAGCTTCGCCGGGAAATCGCGTTGGGACGACGGCTAAATTGAACTCCGAATGGGGCCTCGTGCCACCTCTCGAGCCGCCTCGCGGGTCACCCGGGCGAGCTATCTTTCTCCGGTCCATGCAGCCGGAGTTGCCACCCGGCAAGGCACTCCTTCCGATCAGGTGAGACTGCTTGTCCGTTCCAGGATCCTCCGCTCGGCGTTCTGCCCAACCCGCTCTCTCCAGTTATCTCGTAAGCCATCCGTACGCCCTCGCGTTCGCGCTGCTGGTGCTGGGCCTCGGTCTGCGTTGGCTGATGACGCCTCTGGTGGGATTTCGCCTTCCGTATATCACGCTGTTCCCGGTGGTCTTTGCTGTCGCCTGGTACGCCGGATTCCTGCCGACGTTGTTGGTCACCATTGTCGGCGCGCTGGCTGTGCAGTACTTCCTGTTCCCGCCGTACTTTACCTTCAGGCTTAGCGATTCGGTCGGAATCGTTGGCACCGGCCTCTTCCTGCTGATCGGCATCGGCGCTGGCGTGATGGGTGAAGCTCGCCGCAAGGCGCTGATTGCCGCCAACGAAGCCGCCAGGCTTGCAGACGAGGAACGCCAGCGCGCCGAAGACGAAGCCGCCAAGGCCGAAGAAGCCGCCGTCGAAGCAGAGGAGGCGGCCCAGGAGGCCGCCGAGGCACTGAGCGCGCGCCTCGCCGCCGAAGCCGAGACCAGGCGGATCGAAAGCGAGCTGAGCGAATTCTTCGAGAACGCGGTGGTCGGGCTTCACTGGGTCGGGCCCGACGGGATCATCTTGCGGGTCAACCGTGCCGAGCTGGAGATGCTCGGCTACGCGGCAAGCGAATATGTGGGCCGCCACATCGCCGATTTCCATGTCGATCGTGCTGTGATCGACGAAATCCTCCGACGGCTCCACGCCGATGAGAAGCTCCGCGACTACCCTTCCCGGATGCGGTGCAAGGACGGGGCGATCAAGGATGTGCTGATCGATGCGAGCGTGTACTGGGAGGACGGCCGGTTTATTCATAGCCGCTCCTTCACTCGCGACGTGACGGCTCAGCGCCGCACCGAGGAAGCGATGCGTGCCCTCCAGCGACTCGAATCGGTTGGCCGGCTTGCCGGCGGCGTCGCTCACGAGGTCAATAATCAGATGAGCGTGGTCCTCGGCGCCGCCAACTTCGTGCTTCGCCGCAGCGACCTTCCTACCGAAGTGCGAGCCGACGTGGAGCTGATGCGCGACGCCGCACAGCGCTCTTCGGGGATTACCAGCCAGCTACTCGCTTTCGGCCGCCGGCAGCTGCTCAAGCCGGAGGTCCTCGACCTGAAGGAGGTCATCCGTAACTTCGAGCCGGTGCTGCTTCGGACCGCGGGCAGTCAGTGCACGGTTCACGTGCGACTGGACGATCCGGGCGGCAACGCGCGGGTTGACCGGAACCAGCTGGAGCAGGTGCTGCTTAACCTGGCCATCAATGCCGTCGATGCGATGCCTCAGGGTGGAGCCCTCGAGGTCCGACTCGGTCCGGCCGAGCTGAATCTCGACGATCCGCGGCTTCGCTACGAGCCTTCGGTACAACCTGGTCACTATGCCGAGATCGCCGTGGCCGACTCCGGGACCGGCATGGATGAGCGCACCATGGAGCACATGTTCGAGCCTTTCTTCACGACCAAACCGGTCGGTGAAGGCACCGGGCTCGGTCTTTCGACAGCCTACGGCATCATCCGCCAGACCGGCGGTTATCTCGGATTCCAGAGCGCGCCGGGCCGTGGTACCGTCTTCAGCATCTTCCTCCCGTTGACAACGGGACCCGTCGCCCCGCTGAGCGGCGAAGAGTTCGCCCCGATTGCAACGGGACGCGAAGTCGTCCTCGTGGTGGAGGACGAAGTCGAAGTGCGGCGGATTGCCGCCCGAGCGCTTCGTGCGGCAGGCCATGAGGTGCTGGAAGCGGCCGATGGCGAGGCTGCGCTCGACCTGATTCGCTCGAAGGGCGACGATATTCGGCTGGTGCTGACCGACCTTGCGATGCCGCGAATGGGTGGCTTCGATCTGGCGCGCAAGGTGGCTTCCATTGCCCCACGAATCCAGATCCTGTTCATGACCGGGTACACCAGCTCGGAAGCCATGCGGCGGAACGCACTTCGACTGGGTTATGCCATGCTCGAAAAGCCGTTCACACCGGAGATCCTCGCGGCGAGGGTTCGAGCTGCACTGGACACCCTCGCCGGGGCTGCCCCGACCGCGCGATAGCGATCGGCTACTGCATGGATGCGGACAGTGCCTGGCCCGAAGCAATGGTGCTGTCCCCCTGCGCCTCGAACCGCCCCCGCACCGACACCCACCGATCCTCGTCGTTCACGTCCGAGGCAACGAAACCGCGCCCTTCCACTTCGAACACACCCGAGATCCGCCCCGGCTCGACTTCGGTGATCGTCACCCAGCCGAACTCACCCCGGAAGGCACCCAACGGGTGATCGGGCGACCCCGCGACGAAAAGCGCCTCGAACTGTGGCCGCGATGCCGTCCGGTCTTCCCAGGGCCGCACCGGGTACCTGCCCTTGGCGGGCAGGCGATCGCCCGAGATCGACAGCGAGAGAGACCCGGCCGCGCTGGTAGCGCCGAGTGAGATGGTGAGCAATGGAGCCCCTTCCACATCAACGGGACTCATCCCGAAACGCGCTTCGTCGCTGCTAACGGCCAGGTTGACCGCGCCCCCCGCGCCAAGCGTGAAGAACGGAGCCCGGCTCGGCGGCAATGCCAGCGCCATCGCGGCGAAGATGCCGAGTGTCGTGGGGCGAGCAAGCATGCGATCCTCCCAGTCAGAAGTGCGGTCGTTGATCAGGCCGGTCACGGTGGTAGCCTCAGCGAGAGAACGTGATGTAAGGGTCGGCGCTCTATCGCCGCTTCAGAGGTGTGTACGCAGCCTGGGGGCCCCGATTCTCACGGAGCCGATGACCGCACTGGATGAAGAGGGGGCCGGGGGAGCGGGGGGCGGCCAAACGCCCCCCCGCGTCAGGGAGGAGTCAGCCGAAGACTGCTGAATGGGGAGCTGCGGGGTGCGGCACCGTCAGTGACCTCGCGAACCCACCAGCGATAGGTGGCTCCGGCGCTGAGCCGGCTTCCATCCGCCACCGTCACCGTGGTATCCGACGTAGTGTCTGCCAGGGCGATGGTTCCGTCCCCGGTCTGAATTTCGAGCACGTACCGACTTGCTCCAAGCACTGGATGCCAGGCCAGCATAAATGGGAGCGTGACCTGCGCATTGGTGACCGGAGAGATCGGGGCGATATCGCTTTCGTTCCCTCGCTCGGGCTCGGGCCCCTGCCGCTTCGACCTCGGGATCAGCAGAACCCCGACGGCCAACAGCACCGTCGCCGCGAGTGCCAGCGGGGCGCCCCGCTGCCACCACCGGGCTCGGGCGATATCGCGGGCCCGCGGTTGAGCCGTGGTGGCCGCCTCGTCGACCGCCATGAGCCACTCATATTCCCGGTGGCAGTCGGGACAGGCCATGACGTGGTCGAGTGCCGAAAGCCGCTCGTCCTCGCTGCCTTCGCGCTGGATAATGGCGAGGATGCCATCGACTGAAACGCAATCCGACCGGTCGCCGGTATTCCGGGCCGCGACGCGTCGCTCGTAC
>JBKPOS010000160.1:0-8291 GCA_046733215.1 Gemmatimonadota bacterium | reverse complement strand
GTCAAGCTGATAGCCGATAGCCGATAGCCGACAGCTTTTTACGGCACGCATTTTGACTGGCGGTGTCCCGTCTATTACCTTCCGAGATGCGCCACCGAAGGACCTTCTCGGCTCGACCCGTTTCCCTTTCACGCCTTCCCTTTCCGTAAGAGGGAGCTCTCATGCCCAGCGGCACCAACGCGACCAAATACATCTTCGTCACCGGCGGCGTTGTCTCTTCTCTCGGGAAAGGCATCGCCGCCGCTTCGTTGGGACGGCTGCTGGTGGAACGCGGGTTGAGTGTCACAATGCAAAAGTTCGACCCCTACATCAACGTCGACCCCGGGACCATGTCGCCGTTTCAGCATGGCGAGGTCTTCGTGACCGACGACGGGGCCGAAACCGATCTCGATTTGGGCCACTACGAACGCTTTATTGATCGCTCCCTCTCCCAGCAGAACAACGTCACCACGGGCCGCATCTACCAGACGGTGATCAACAAGGAGCGGCGCGGCGAGTACCTCGGTTCCACCGTCCAGGTCATCCCCCACATCACTGACGAGATCAAGAATGCAATCCGGCGCCCTGCGCCGGGGCACGATGTGGTGATCACCGAGATCGGGGGCACCGTCGGCGACATCGAGTCTCTGCCGTTTCTCGAGGCCATCCGCCAGTTCCGGCAGGAGGTCGGACGCGACAACGCCCTGTTCATCCATCTCACGCTGGTGCCGTTCATCGCGGCCGCCGGCGAGCTCAAGACCAAGCCGACGCAGCACTCGGTGCGCGAGCTGATGCAGATCGGAATCATGCCGGACATTCTGGTGTGCCGGAGCGAGCAGCCGATCTCGGCGGATATCAAACGCAAGATCGCGCTGTTCTGCAATGTGGACTTCGATTGCGTAGTCGAGAGTCCGGACGTGCGCTCCATCTACGAGATCCCACTTCGCTTCCACGAGCAGGGGCTCGACCGCGTCGTGTGCGAGCGACTCCGCCTCACCACGACCGAGCCGGATTTGAAGCCGTGGAAGGAGATCACGCAGCGGATTCTCAATCCGTCCCATCGGGTCAGAATCGCGGTGGTGGGGAAGTACACCGACCTCCACGACGCCTACAAGTCGGTACAGGAAGCCTTGGTTCATGGCGGCATCGCCCACGACGCGGGTGTCGAGATCCACTGGATTTCGAGCGATCAGTTTACCGATATCGAGAGCACGGGCCGGGTCCTGGAGAACTTCGACGGGCTGCTGATTCCGGGCGGGTTCGGCATTCGCGGAGTGGAAGGCATGATCGAGGCGATCCGGTGGGCCCGAGAGCACGACCTTCCGTTCTTCGGGATTTGCCTCGGCCTTCAGGTTGCGATCATCGAGTTCGCCCGCGACGTGTGCCGGCTCCCCGATTCCAACAGCACCGAGTTCGCTCCCGAGTGCGAGTCTCCGGTCATATCGCTGATGCCCTCGCAGCGCGACGTGGCCAATCTGGGCGGCTCCATGCGACTCGGCGCCTACACAGCCAAGCTCCGCCCCGGATCCAAGGTGGCGCAGGCCTATGGCGCTGGGGAGATCAGTGAGCGGCACCGGCACCGTTGGGAAGTGAGCAACGCCTACCGCGACGTACTCGCCGAGTATGGACTGCGGCTTTCGGGGCAGTCGCCGGATGGCGGTCTGGTGGAGACCATCGAGCTGCCGGACCATCCCTGGTTCATCGGGTGTCAATTCCACCCTGAGCTCAAGTCGCGGCCGACCCGGCCGCACCCGTTGTTCGTCGGATTCATCGGCGCTGCCCTCAAGCGCCGGCGGGGCGGGGCAGAGGTCGAAGCCAAGGAGCTCGCCACCGTCGCACGCTGATGCGCAGAGCGAGCCGCGGACCGGTGCGCCTGGGAATCATCCTGGCCGTCGCGGCAGCGTGCGGGTCAGTCGTGGGGTGTGAGAGCGGTGGAGCCCGGCCTACCGCAACCGTCCAGGCCGCGGACACGGCCGATCAGGTGCTGGAAGGCTTTTCGCACTACGTAACCGAAAACGGTGTGCGCAAGAGCCATATCGAGGCCGACACGGCGTACTTCTATGAGGCGAGCCAGCTCGCCTTGCTGCGGAAGCTTCGGGCAGCGTTCTACGACGCGAAAGGCGCTGAGTCGTCCAAGCTGACCGCCGATCATGGTACATATCGCTGGCAGGACGGCTCGATGCAGGCGGACGGAAAAGTCGTGGTCATTGCGACAGACGGGCGGAAGCTCGAGACCGAGACGCTGAAGTTCGACCCGAAAAAGAACGAGATTTCGACCGATCAAGCGTTCCGGTTCGCGCACGACAACGAGTTCATTCAGGGCACCGGCTTCAGCTCGGATCCGGATTTCAAGAACGTCGTGACCAATCGCCCCCACGGCGTGGCCGGCAAAGGTGTGCTGCTACCGGGTCAGCAATGAGATGGCTGGCAGTGTCGATCGTCATCGCAGTCGCGGCCGGTCCACTCGAGGGCCAGAGCTCGGATCGGTGCACGCTGCAGATCGACAACGTGGACCGGCAGGGTATCGCGGTCGAGACCAGCGGAGGGATCAACTACTTCGCCGGCGGGAATGTCCGGCTGAGTTGCCGAGCCACCAAGATCACGATGTTCAGCGACAGCGTTGCTTCCTACGCGGGCAAGACGGTGGTCTTCAATGGCCACGTGCGCTACCGGGACACGACGCTCGCAATGGACACCGACTTCGGTACCTACTATCGCTCGGACGAACGGTGGGAAGCGCGCCGCAACGTGAAGACCCGAAACACCAAAACCGGCTCGACCCTGACCGGCCCTTCGCTGGATTACTACCGGGCGGTCAAAGGTGTGCGGGACACGACCGAGATGTATGCAGTCAGCCGCCCCCGGATCGAGTACTACACGAAGGACTCGACCCGAGGCGATTCGGCGGCAACCGATTCGACCGGAAAGCCGGCGGAGCCCTACGTGATCGTCGCCGATCGAGTGCGGATCAAGGGAGATGACCGGATCTGGGGCGGCGGTAAGGTGACGGTGGACCGTAGCGATTTTGCGGCGCGCGGCGATTCCTTGCGACTCGACACCGGCCCTGCCAACGACGGCACCCTGCTCGGGACCCGTCCGGAGCTCCACGGGCTCGCATCCGACAGCTTCGACTTAAGCGGTCGCCGACTCGACTTCCGGCTCAAGAACCGGGACCTGGACCGGGTCGTCGCCAAGGGTGACAGCAAGGCTGTGAACAAGGATTGGACCCTGGTCGCCGATACCATCGCGCACGACCTCGTCGATCGAAAGCTG
The DNA here is from genome assembly GCA_046733215.1 of Gemmatimonadota bacterium. GTDB lineage: Bacteria > Gemmatimonadota > Gemmatimonadetes > Gemmatimonadales > GWC2-71-9 > DASQPE01. The sequence goes on along the minus strand of JBKPOS010000160.1, from coordinate 5,039 downwards.
GTCCATACGGAGGCCTGGGGCGACACCATCAGGCCCTACGCGAAGTCGGCCAAGTACGAGATCAAGGCGGACTCGATTGCACTCGATTCGCCGGACCAGCAGCTGAAGGAGGCGCGCGCCTTCGGCAAGGCGTGGCTGGGCGGCCAGGTCGATTCCGTGACGAAGGAACGCGACTGGCTCACCGGTGATACTGTGATCGCCACGTTCGCCGTCCACGACTCGGCCGGGACCAGCAAGGCGGTGTTGACCAAGTTGGTGGCTCGGGGCTCGGCGCGATCGTACCACCTCGAGTCCAATGAGAAGAAAAAGCCCGGCGAGCGGCCGAGCATCAATTACGCGCGCGGCGATGAGATCGTGATCACGATGAAGTCCGACGGATCGGAGACGGTGGACCTGGTCCAGATACGCGGCAAAGCCGACGGCGTTCAGCTCGAGCCTTCCGAAGAGAAGGCCGCGGCCAGGGACACCACGCAGGCCCAGCCATGAATCAGCCTCTATGGCTCGGGCAGTTCGACGGGGCCGACCCCTCGCTGCCGTTAGCACTGGCCTCGCTGATTGCAGCGGCCGACGAAGATGGGCGTTCGAGCCTGACCCGGCTGCTCCTGGCATACCGCGAGGGGTATCTCAGGGTATATCGGCCTGCCGAGGGTCTGGGCGAGTCAGTGCGGGCGCACGTGACGACCTCCGTGCTTCCCCGGTTGGCCCTCGACGGATGGATCGAAGACACTCGTCCGGAGTGGGAGGAAGTCCGGGCAGCCGGGGCGTGGTGGTCGGATGCAATAAAGGATCGCGACATAGTGGGTGCCGCGCTGCTCGGGGTGGCCCACCGAGCGCGCGACCTTCTTGCCGTGGAACCGCCGGCGTCTCCTCCCAGCGGCAGCGTGCTCGAGGGGTTGGACCTGACCAAGAGTTATCGCGGTCGCAGAGTCGTGGATCAAGTCTGCCTCCGGCTCGAGCAAGGCGAGATCGTCGGACTGCTCGGACCGAACGGCGCCGGCAAGACGACAACGTTCTACCTGCTGACCGGCTTGATTCGCCCCGAGGCCGGACGAGTGATTCTCGACGGGAAGGACTTGACTAAAGCAGCCATGTTCCGCCGCGCTCGCATCGGGATCGGATACCTGGCACAGGAGCCGTCGGTCTTTCGTCGCATGACGGTCGAGGAGAACATTCTGGCAATTCTGGAGACTCGAAGATTGAATCGGACCGAGCGCCAGCGGTCGCTGGAGCGCATGCTGGACGAGCTGGGGATCCGGCATTTGCGGAAGGTCAAAGCCTACGCCTTGAGCGGTGGCGAGCGGCGTCGCCTCGAGATCACCCGGGCGCTGGTGACCGAGCCCAAGTTCATGCTTCTGGACGAGCCGTTCGCCGGCGTGGATCCGATTGCAGTACACGATATTCAAACCATCGTGGCCGGGCTGCGTCATCGCGGCATCGGCGTGCTGATCACCGATCACAACGTGGAGCAGACTCTGGACATCGTCGATCGCGCGTACATCATGTTCGAAGGGAAAGTTCAGGCCGCGGGTACTGTCCGCGAGCTGGTCTACGACGAGCGCGTGGCTGAGCGGTATCTCGGACCCACTCTCACGACGCGGCTGCGCGCCCGTTTGGAGCACGCCGCGTGAGCCTCCGCACCGGACTTTCCCAGCAAACCAGCCTGCGCCAGGAGCTGCGTGTCAATCCGCGGCTCTATCAGGCCATGGACATGCTGTACATGCCCATGATGGACCTTCAGCAGCACCTGAAACAGGAACTGCTGGCCAATCCGTTCCTCGAGCTGCTCGAACCGGAAGACGAAGAGTCCGCCGATCAGGAGAAGCAGCAGGAGCAGGACAAGGAAAAGGAGCAGCAGCAGAAGGCCGACGAGATGGACTGGGAGGAAATCCTCCTCAACGGGTTCGATGTCGGGGGCACCCGGGAGCAGTTCGAGGTCCAGGAGTACACCGAGCCTGTTACCGTCGAGACCCGGAACCTCACCGACCATCTCCGCGAGCAGCTCCAAATGATGGAGCTCACTCCACGCCAGCGGCTGCTGGCCGAGGAATTCCTGGGCAACATGACCGAAGACGGCTATCTCGCCGCCTCGCTGGAGGAGCTGGTCGGATCGGTCAATCAGATGGTCGCCAGCCATTTCGAGCGGCCGAACGAGCCGGAAGACAATCTGGACGAGATGGTCGATGAGGCCGCGCCCCCGGCGCCGGCGCCCGGGCCGGCGCTTTATACGCTTGCAGAAGCCGAGGAGATGCTCGTGATCGTGCAGAAGCTGGATCCCCCTGGGGTGGGGGCCCGCGATCTCCGCGAATGCCTCCTGATCCAGCTCCGTGAGGCAGCCGACACCGAGTCCCTCACCTATCGTCTGGTGGCCGAGGCCTTCGCGGATCTGATCGCCCACCGCTGGAACGACCTGGCCAAGCGATTCGGCGTCGAGCCCGCCGCGGTGCAGAGTGCGGCAGACCAACTGGCTCGGTTCGATCCCAAGCCCGGCCTGAAGTACTCGGAGCGAAGCGACGGATACATCATCCCCGATCTCATTGTCGAAAAGATCGCCGATCGCTACCACGTGTTTCTGAACGACACCGGCATGCCCCGGCTTCGGCTGAGTCGGGCGTATCAGGAAGTCGCCCGGGACAAGAAGAAGCTGACGCAGGAGAATCGCGAGTTCATCGCGTCGAAGATGAACAGCGCCAACTGGATGATTCAGGCCATCGAGCAGCGCCGCCAGACCATGCTCAAGGTTATGAACTTCATCGTGGACCGGCAGCGCGATTTCTTCGAAAAGGGTGTCGAGTATCTGAAGCCGCTCACGCTGCGCGAGGTCGCCGAAGTGATCAACATGCACGAGAGCACCGTGAGCCGGGTGACCAACGAGAAATACGTGCAGACGCCCCGTGGCGTGCTCCCGCTCAAGTTCTTCTTCTCCAGCGCACTCGCGACCGCCTCCGGTGAAGACGCGAGCGCCCGCTCCATTCGTGCCAAGCTGCAGAAGATGGTTGGCGAGGAGAACCCGTCCAAGCCGCTCACCGATCAGCAGATCGTCCACCTTTTCCAGGAACAGGGGATTCAGATCGCTCGCCGCACGGTCGCCAAGTATCGCGACCAGCTGGGCATTCTGCCGGCGAGGATGCGGAAGCGCGTATGACCCTGGTCGGCTCCGCTGACGCGGTTGATGTCAGCGTGCTCGTGCCTGCCAAGGACGAGGCTGCCAATCTCCCGGAGTTTCTTCAGCTCTGTGCCGCGGCCCTGGGACCGGCCGGCTTCAGCTATGAAGTCATCGTGGTGGATGATGGCTCTCGGGACGAGACACCCCGGGTGCTCCGGGAGCTCAAGGCGACTTACCCCTTTCTCCGAGTCGTCACTCACCGACGTCAGCGCGGCATCGCCGATGCTTTGCGTTCGGCGGGTGACGCAGCCCGGGGTGACGTCTTCGTGTTCTACCCCGCTGACCTCCAGTATCTGCCGGAAGACATCCCCGCCCTGGTGCGCCCCATCCTGGAAGGACGGGCCGACATCGTCACCGGCACCAAGCAGGGGAAGTACGAGAAGGCGTTCGTGTCCGGCATCTACAATCGGTTATGCCGAGCATTGTTCGGTGTGCGGGTCACGGACCTCAACTCGGTCAAGGCGTATCGGCGCGAGGTCATCGCCGATGTTCCCCTGCGACCCGACTGGCACCGATTCATAGTCGTCATTGCTGCGGCGGACGGCTTTCGCCTGACCTCACATCCTGTCGCTTTGCATCCACGAAAGGCAGGCGTATCGAAATTCACCTGGCGCCGCATCCCGGTTGGTGTGCTCGATCTTCTCTCCGTCTGGTTCCAACTCCGCTTCGGAAGAAAGCCGATGCTGTTCTTCGGGGTGCTCGGGGCGACGCTGTTCGCGCTCGGTTTCCTCGCGGGCGTGGTGGCGCTGGTTGTTCGCTTCGGCTTTGGCATCGGATTCCGTCCCCTGCTCAATCTCGTCGAGACGATGGTGATCAGCGGGATCGCGCTGTTCGGCTTCGGCTTTCTGGGTGAGCTGATCGCCGGCCTGCGCGAGGAGAACCGCGAGATCGCCCGCGCGCTGGCCCGCTTCGGCCCCGGCGACAACCGGGACTAGCCGGTGCGGGTCGTCTTCGTGACCCACAACTATCCGCGGTGGACCGGCGATCTCTCCGGGTCCTTTCTCGCGACGTTGGCCGAGGGGCTGGTGCGGCGCGGTGTCGACGTAACGGTCGTCGCGCCGAGCGACGCCGGGAAGGGCGGGGAAGACCGACAGAACGGGGTTGAAGTGCGCCGGGTGCGCTACGCTCCGGCCCGCAACGAATCGATCGCGTATCACGGAACCATGCAGTCTGCCGTTCGACGGCCGGGCGGCTGGCTTGCACTCGCGGGCCTCTGGCGGGCTCTGCGGCGCGCCGCGCGGGAAGAGCTTACCCGTGGTGCCGACCTGGTGCACGCGCACTGGTGGATCCCCGCCGGGCTGGCAGTGCCCTCGTCGGCTCCCGCAATGCTCACTCTCCATGGAACCGATGCATCGTTGCTCCGGCGGTCGCCGGTGGCGCGTCGGCTCGGTACGCCAGTAGTCCGGCGGGCGCGGATCGTCACTGTGGTCTCTCGCGAGCTCGCCACCTGGGTCCAGACCACGACCGGACGCCACATTCCCAAGGAGCACATCCATCCCATGCCGATCGACGCTTCCCGGTATACCTGGACCACGGGAGGCGGCGGATTGATCGTAGTGGCTCGACTGACGGCACAAAAGCGAGTGCACTTGGCACTCGAGGCCCTCGCCTGCCTGGTCGAGCTGGGCCGCGAAGTACCCCTCACGATCGTGGGCGACGGGCCCGAACGGGCGGCGCTCGAAGGGTTGGCGCAGCGGCGAGGGATCACCCATCTGGTGACCTTCGCCGGTGCGGTGTCGTCCGAGCAAGTTCCTGAGTTCCTGGCCAAGGCCGACCTCATGCTGTTTCCATCCGAGGGCGAAGGGTTCGGTCTCGCCGCTGCGGAGGCTCTGGTCGCCGGAGTACCGGTCATTGCGTGCTGGGATGGAGGGGGCGT
>JBKPOS010000159.1:0-21866 GCA_046733215.1 Gemmatimonadota bacterium | reverse complement strand
GCAGGTGCTAACCCGCTTGGCTGGCGTTAGATAGACAAGTTCGGGAGTAGGGTATCCGCGGATGGAGTGCGATCGCCCGCCCGGCTGTCGCTCGGCGACCACGGCTGGGGATGTGTCAATGACCGGGAAGGCGCGGAGCTTAGGCAGAGGACTCCCGTGCAACAGACTGCACTAATCCAATTCCTTCGTGTTTGGGAAGTCTTCGGGTTCTGAAACCGTGGGGTTGTCACGCTAAGCCGACCGTCTTCGACTACAGCGCGCACCTGCGGGGGCTACCCGCCCTGGTTTGATCCATTCGGTGGAATGCGGGCATTCAAACTCGCATCTAGCCGGAGAAGCAGGCGCTCCAGTTGCTCCGAGCCGGGGATTTTATGCCCGGATTTTTCTCGAGGTTGCTCTGGGGCTGCATGATCTCGGAATTCGACCGGGGGCCGCGTGGGCTATGTAGGCGGGGGGGGCGACCGAAGTTGGGCTCTCTGAATTCTGGCCACCTGGCGAAGGTTCAGGTCGTCGCAGAAGTGCGCGAGCGGGATCGTGTTCTATGTGACAAAGCTGCGACGTTGGGGGTGCTGGCTAGCCTTCGCCTCTGTCGGCGCCCGAGCTACAGTGACGAGAATTCCATTAGAGCAGTGTACCAAGAACTGGCGGGCCATCGGGGGAACGGACTATTACGTGCGTCTGATCAGTTTAACGGCGCCCCTGACTTCGCCCGCCACGGCAGCTCCGCAACTCACCGGGCTACGCTGACGTCGTCTCCTCGGGCGAGCCCAGCCGGGTTCGTCGCCACCGAGTCGGCCAATCTGCGCTGGCCACTGCCAGAGAGCCAATCAGCCCAACCAAGACTCCCTTGAGGCGGATCAGCAAAGCCGTCGCCAGGGCGGCGGCACCGGTGACGCCGCAGGCTCCTAGGCCCACGATGAATGCGCCTTCGGTGACGCCGAGCCCACCGATCGAGACCGGCACTGCTGAAGCGAGCTGAATGGCCGGCGTCACCAGGGCAATTCGCACCGGGCTCACGTCAGCGCCGAAGGCGCGCGCCGAAAACGCGATGTTCATAGCTGCCGCAGCATAAAATAGGACCGACAACCCCAAACACGCCGCCAGCACACCACCATGGTGGCGGTACGCGGCGATGGCCTCTTGTAGTGCGAAAAGCTTTTCGTTGAACGGGAGCCGACGAATGCCGGGTACCCGGACGAGGCCTCTGCGATCCATGATCAGCCAGATGGCCAAGGCGTAGGTGCACGCCACGGCGCCTATGAGCCAGCGAAGCCGCGGGCTTGAGGCCGGCCCCATGACCGTAAGTAGGGCCAGAAGAATGAGGGTTGCCAAACCGGTGAATCGCTCGACGAACACGGACGCCATTGCCCGGGCCTGGCCTCCTCCCTTTCGGCCCAGCAGGTATGCCCGGACTACATCCCCGCCCACGCTGGTCGGCAGGAAGTTGTTGAAGAAGTATCCAACCATGTAGAGGTGGAAGCACGTCGCGAAGCTGGCCCGATCCCCGCGCGCCTTGATGAGGATGCACCATTTCCAGGCGCTGATGCCGATCACCACCGGGGTCATTAGCAACGACAGCCCCAGAAACAGCGGGTCGACGTTGTGCAGCGTACGGGCAAATGCTGACCAATCGGTCCGGTGTACCAGCCACCACACGAGCCCGACGGTGACGGCCAGGCGTATGAAGTGGCTTATTCCGAAGCGGCGAGAGGACAGTTCCCGGGTGCTCACGCCCGCTTGACAGCGGCAGCAGGTGGGCCGAGCCACTCGGCCAACTCGAGAGCTGCGGCTCGGGCTTTGGCTCGCTGCCGCTCGACCGCAAACGCCAGCTGGCGTCGCAGCTGGTCGCGTTGCTCCCAGGTGTGTCGGACTAAATTCCAGAGCGTATCAACGGAAAAGGCGGAAAACTCAAGCGCCCCGCCAGCCCGATCGATCGACTCCAGGTAACTGCGACTCTTGGGATACGAGATTATTCCTGCGACAGGAGTGCGCATGGAAGAGGCAAGCACTAACGAATGGGTGCGCATCCCGATCAGTGCTTCGACCTTCCCGAGAATTCCGCTGATTTCGGGGTAGGTGACCAGCGGTGTGCCGATAGCGTTCACTCTGTTTCGCTGCTGCACCTGCTTGAGGATCCCCTTGACGATTGGCCAATCCATGACCTGCGTCGTCACGAACAGGACGTCCACGCCGAGGTCGTGGATGGCGCGATCAAGGACAGCGGCGACTGTGCGTTGAAAGGTATCGCGTCGAATGCCCGCACGACCATCCCGTACGTAAATGTCGAGATACGCGTTGACGTTGAAGCCGAGAACCGGACGACCGGAGTGGAAAATCGCATGCTCGTCTGCGATCCGTTCGATCGACACCCGTGGCGCTACCGGTGCCGATAGCGCGCAGTCCGCTGCCAGAATGGGTTGAGGTCCATCCGGCACCAACTCCCGAGCCAAACGCCCGGACGCACGATCCCGCACGATCAGCTTCCGTGTCGCGCGTAAAACCCGGGTAAGGCATTTCCGCCCGGCGGTTGTCGTAATGGGCCCCAGGCTTACGGTGTACAAGACGATCGGAACCCCGCGACTTGACGCCCAGGGCAACACCCACGACAGGGTGTGCAAGTAATTGAAGAGTGGGTTGTAGAGCCTGCGATCGAACAGCAGGGCATCAGTGACTAGCACCAGCTCAGCGCCCAGGACAGCCCGCACCAGCGGAACGCCGAGAATCTTGATGCTCAGGCTCGTTGGAAGTAAGCTGACCGGCCGCACCGGGTACTCGGCGTACATGTTCCGAACGAACCCCGGATTGATAGTCGGGATGTCGAATCTGAGCCGCCGATCGGGGTATGCCGCCGTGATGTCTCGTAAAAGCCCACCCAGGATCGCCGCGTCACCAGCGTTTCGCCCCGAGAAATTGCCGATCACGGTGACACGCAATTCGCGGGGGTGAGACATGGTGCTATACCGTGCGCGGGCGGCTATAGCGGGTAGCCCTTACCGCGAGATACACAACTGGAGTAACGTACGCGGCCAGTAGAGTAGCTCGATGGACTCGGACTCGAGGATCGCGATGGGTGAACCCGCCGCGCAGTTGGACACCAACAATTTCATCGTCGACGCGCACGTTCACCTGTACCGCTGCTTCGCGGTAGACCGCTTTTTTGATTGCGCGCTCGCGAACGTCGCCACCGCCAGGGCGGGAGCTCGAGGGCTGGGCTGTCTTCTGTTCACGGAGACCGCAGCCGATCACGCTTTTGCCGCATTGGCAAGCGGTGACGATACGTCCCAACGCTGGCGAGTGCGCCCGACCGAGGAGCCTTCTGCGTTGTTCGTCGAGCGAGCCGAAGGCGAACGCCTTCTCCTCGTGGCCGGCCGTCAGATACGTACGACGGAAGACCTCGAGGTGCTGGCTCTGGGGACGACCGCTACGTACCAGGATGGGCTTCCGCTCATGGAGACCATCGAGCAGGCGCTGAACACGGCTGGTGCGGCCGTCATCCCGTGGGGCTTCGGTAAATGGTGGTTTCGTCGAGGGGAGCTGGTGCGCCACGCGATCGCCCATATCAACAATCCGCACTTTTTTCTGGGCGATAATGGTGGTCGGCTCTCGGGGACGCCCAGGCCGCACCTGTTTGCAGAGGCCGAAGCCCGCGGTTGCCAAGTCCTTCCGGGGAGCGATCCGCTGCCGTTTCCTGGGCAGGAGACGCGGGTGGCATCGTATGGATTTGTGCTGGAGGGGGAGATGGATCATGCAAGGCCGGGATCGAGCCTGCTTGCTTGCTGCTCCTCGACTCCAACTTCTCCCCGGACGTACGGTAAGTTGGAGAGCCTGCCGTCGTTCTGCCGGTCGCAGGTGACGCTGCAGCTTCGGAAACGGCTACGCCGGTAGCGTTCCGTTGCGAACAGCGGGGCGACGCGTTTCGAAGCCCCGCTTGCTGTGCCGGACGCGTCCAGTAGGGATACCCATCGTATGCGTGGTCGTGTGTCAGCCGAGTCCGGTGTTTCCCATTGAGATCGATGGTGTAGATCTCGGTATTTCCGCTGAGGTCGCTATTGAAGACGAGGCGAGTTCCGTCAGCAGACCAGGCGGGCTCGGACTCGTCGGCAGTCGTATGGGTCACCCTCTTCAGACCCGACCCGTCCGCATTCATCACGTACACCTGATATGTCCCCAACTTCTTGCCGCGGCCCGGACGGCTTCGGTCGCTCTTGAAGGCAATCATCCAGCCGTCGGGTGACCAGCGAGGGTCGGCATCGTAACTGTCTGGGGTACCAGGGGTGAGGTTGCTACGACCGCTACCGTCTGCGTTGATGACGTAGACGTCCGATTTCCCGTCCGCGTGGCTCTCGAACACGATCTTTCGTCCGTCGGGCGACCAATCGGCGTCGCCATTCTCTGCTCCGTTAGCAGTCAGCTGCTTCAGGTGCGAGCCATCCGGTCTCATCAGCCAGAGCTCGGGTTTACCCGTCCGATCGCTTTCGAAGACAACCTGGTTGCCATCCGGCGACCACGAGGGGTCGCTGTCACTGAAGCGGTTGCGGCTGACGTTCGTTGCCCGAGCGCTTTCGAGGTTCATGCGATACAGCTGCATACGATTTCGGCTGTCGGCGCGAGAGAAGAGCATGGTCGAGCCGTCAGGGGAGATCGCAACGTCCCGGTCGGTCAACCTCGTGTCGGTGACGCGCGCGATCCTCGTCCCGTTGTCATCCATGCGGTAGATGTTGGTGGTCTTTCCCGCCCGGGTGCTGAGGAAAAAGATCGATCCCCGCGCCGCTGCTCCAACACACTCGCTCGCCATGGTCCTCGCCGACGATTCGCTCGTGCAAGAGAGTCCGCCCAAGGCAAGAATTGTGAGCGACAATGCGCTCGCCAGCCTGCGCCGGTCGTTCCGGTGTGCGGAATCCATTGTGTCGTCCAACGCGACGGGACAGAACGATGAGACCTGAGGGGAGCGCCGCAACCTTCAACTTTGGCGGCTCTTACGTGCGTCAGCCCTTCGAGCCGCCATGTTCCGATTTACCGCGCGGCAGTCGCGACCAAGCTAGGTCGGACCGCCATTCTCCCTCTGTGCGGCAGGTCACCCAGCGGGCCGGACTGGCCAAACGCCACTCGCCACGACCGGAACGTTGTCGTGGGTCATCGGGGGTGGGGTGACTTGACTTACGATTCCGGGCGCCTCCAGGGCGTCGACTGTCGAGGTAATCCAAATCGATGCGAGGTATGCCGATTCGATGCAGGTGGGATGCACTCGAAATCGTCGTCGGCCGAGGACGCGTTTGCACGCCAGTGTTGTAAGGCGGTCAGCTCACGACGCGGGAGAGACTGAATGATTCGAGTGGGGGCGTTGCAGGGACAATAACCGGCTCACTGAACCAGGCGAGTCGGCGGACCGCAGCAAAAACCGCAAATGCGAGCACATAGGTGGACAGCCCGATCATGATCGTCGCCTGAAAGCCCAACCAAATCGAAAGCAGGCCGGTGAGCAGGCCGCCCGCCACAGTGAAAACACCATTCAGCGCCCAGCCCCAAGCGACTGCGCCATTCCCCAACTTGCCTGCCACCAGGATACCGAGTGGAAACGGCATGCCGAGGAAGAATCCGAGAGGGAAGAGAAGAACGGCCGCCACGAGGACTCGAATCGGAAGAGGCGCAGCCAGGGATATCTGGAATGCCCATTCGTGGACCAGAAGCAGTCCCGTACCGCTGGCGAGCACGCCCACAAAGGGCCAGGTCCAGCGACGATCAGGCGTGATGCCGAATCGCTCCGACATCAAGCTCCCAAGCCCGGCGGCCAGCAACAGAACGAAAATCACGACGCTGTAGGTGTACAGGGGATATCCCACGAGCTTGATGAAGAGCTGGATGAGAACGAGCTCGAGACAGATGAACCCGGCACCGAGACAGGCGAAGTAAGTCAGGGTCGGTCCCTTACCTTCCCAAGCCGCTCGACCGATGGGGGCGTACCTGAGGGGAATTGCGATTGTGAGCGCAATGAAGAGCAAGGACACAGCTCCGGTCACGAACAGGTGCGCAAGATCCATTGGCAACCATCCGCGCCTCAGCTGTCGGTTCAGCATCTCGGTGATCGAGGGGAAGAGGTACCCTGCGGTATCGACCTTGACAGGTGCGATTCGCTTGCGCAGCAAGTAGTAAAAGGGCCGATCATCCGTGGTGGGCGTCGCATGGTACGCCAGGCGCGCATCCAGGCTGTCGGGGAATTCGCCCGTGAAAAAGTCTTTCGACAGTCGGTTGTGATCCGTCCCCACCGGATTGACCACCAGGTTATATCCTCCCTCTAACGGGTCGGCATTGAAGAACCGCAGCAGATCCGCCACCTGTTCTGGCGTCCAGGGTTGCATCTTGATCAGCAGCGTCGGCAAAATGTCCCGGTTCGGCTCGATGACCACTACGTGGCGATGGAAGTCCGTGCGGCCCAGCTGGCGCCAAGCAAGTGCAGCGGTCGAGACCAGTCTCGGATATATCGAGTGGTTGATGTGCAGGATGCCATCCGGCTGCAGGTGGGTGAAATATTCCCGGTAAGCATCCGCGGTTTGCAGATAGACCGGCTGTAGCGCGCCGTACCCCTCCGCGAGAATCCTCGGCGAAAAGCTGCTGAATATCTGAATTACGTCGTATTGCTTCTTGCTCGCGCGGAGAAAACTTCGCCCCTCCCCTACGTGCTCGCTCACGTGGGGATTGTTGAAGATGTTCCCGGTGGCCTGGGCGTAACGGGTCTTTCCCAGCTCAATTACAGTGCCGACCAGTTCCACGGCGTCCACGTGGGAGGCGCCATACATCAGTGCGGCCTTCGTTTCCTGTCCGCCGGCGCTGCCGATGATGACCGCCCGCTGGCCGGTGTCCCGCTTGAGGTAATGCGAGGCGAGAACACCTCGTTGCCAGAAATTCTGCCGCGTGACGCCCGGCGTTCCCCGCTCGATGTCGGCTCGCAGGCGAGCGAAATCACCATCAAAAGCAAAGAAGTGAGTGCTCAGGATGCCGTCGTCGTAGGCAACGTGCCAACGTGCATTGCCGGGCAGGCCCGGCGCCACCACCGGGTTTTGGCGTATGACATCGATCTTCGCTACCGGGTCCCACCTGCTGAATTCCACGTGGCCGTGCGCCCGGGCCGCTTTCACGCCGCGCTTCTCGGTGTGCTGGCTAAACTCAAGCCACCCTCGGGGCGCGACGAATGGCGCGACCGTGAGGGCGATGGCTGCAGCCGCCTTCCCCGCAATCCACCGCCGGTCTGGCGAGAACAGCATCGAGACCCACAGGCAGAGTGCGGCTGCCAGAACGAGGAGCCCACCTGGCCCGAGGAGAGGCATGAGTGGGATCCCGACCAAGCATCCCACCGCCGCCCCTACGAGATCCCAGCAGTACAGCCGGCGGATGGCGCTCGCGTACTCACTGAACAGCGTCGTGATGATTAGGCCGAAGAAGAAAAACGGGGTGACCAGCGCAACGTACAGCAGGCCGAAGGCCGCCAGCTGTTTCAACGGAGCGTGCGCGATCTGGGCGAAATCGAACGGAAGAAGGTTGCAAAGCGGCAGCAGCAGGAGCGTTACCACTGCGGATCCGGCAGCGAGTCGAGGCAGGGCCTCTGTCCCCTTCGCCAGGGGGCGGACCGAGAGGTATAGGCCAGCGAGGCCATAGGCGAAGACGGCACACGTAATCACGGTGTATGCCACGTTCGGCATCAGAATGACGTCGAACACGCGAGCGAGCGTGAGCTCAAGCATCAGCGTCGTCAACGCGGTCAGAGAGATTCCGACTAAGCGGCGTATCGTAGATCCATCCTGTGAGAATCGGGGCCGGCGGGGATGTTCCGCGCGGCCCTTGGAGGCGTCCGCACGAAAGCGTGTGATGTATACGCGGGAGCCTGCAGGACTGCTGAGTGGCGCTCTGAGGAGTCGAAGAGCCAATGCGTTAGCTATGGCCCACCCGTCGCCAGCATCGCTGCGGCTGCGCCACGCGCCCAGGATGGGTGCCCGTCGAAGGCTGCGTTGTTGGTAAGCTTGACCGGATTGGTTCCGTCTGCGTTCATCACCCAGACCTCGAAATTCCCGCTCCGGTTCGAGTCGAAGACTATCTTGGTCCCGTCCGGAGACCAAGTCGGCACTTCATCGGACGCCGTGTTGTTGGACAGCCGGGTCAGGCCCGAACCGTCCGGATTCATGGTGACGATTTGCGGGTTGCTGCCGTACCGGCGTGTGGTGAAGGCAATCTTGTTACCGGTTGGCGACCACGATGGGTCTCCGTCCCCGGCGGGATTGTTGGTGAGGTTGATTTCGTTGGAGCCGTCCGCGTTCATGACGTAGATCTCGCCGTTGCCATCCCGATGGGCCTCGAACGCGATCTGGCTGCCATCGGGTGAAAAGGTCGGGCTGCCGTCATCCAGCGCGGCGTGCGTAAGCTGCATCAGTCCACTGCCGTCCGCGTTCATCTTCCAAATTTCCAAGTCGCCGCTGCGATTGCTCTCGAACGCGATCTTGGTGCCATCCGGTGACCAGTTGCAGTCGGTGTTATCGATATTCGGGTCATTGGTGAGATTCACGATCCCGGTGCCGTCGGCATTCATGACGAAGATCTGGCTCCCGCCGGGTTGGTCGCTTTGAAAGAGGATCTTGGTACCGTCGGGTGAGGGGAAAGGATCATCTTCGTTGATCGTATTATTGGTGAGCCGTTTGATGTTGCTGCCGTCGGAATTCATGACGTAGATCTCGGCGGTCGAGCCTGCATCCCGCGTGCTGGTGAATACGATCTGGTTCTTCAGCGCCATGTTGCAGACGATCTGAAAGCTGGCCTGACTGGTCTGGCCTCCGGTAACGCTGACGATCTGTGGATTGGAGCCGTTCACCGAGCAGTTGTTGGCCACCGTGGTTGTGGTCAGCTGTACGGAGTGACTGCCTGCCGTGAGGCCGGTGAAGGTGGTAGAGGCGTTGACATCAGCGTGCTGTCCGGCGCCGCCGTCCACGGTGAGGGTGTAGCCGTTTGGGTCGAGATTCTGGCCGGTCGTCGGTACGCTGGCCTGGATACTTCCGGTACCACCGGTGCCGCCGCTTCCCGAACAGGTAACCGAGAATACAGCTTGCACCGTGGTATTCTGGGTGACGTTGACGACGCGTGGGTTGCTCCCGCTTATGGTGCAGTTCGAGGCCACCCCCCCCAGCAACACGGAATGGTTGCCGAGCTTGAACTTGCCGACCGTCACGGTGGTGTTGATCCCGATCGATCGTACCGCGGCGGAATCGACCGAATAGGTGTAGCCGTCGGGATCGAGGCTAGACCCCGTCGTGCTGGTAACGATCTGGATGGTGCCCGTTGCGATGGTCTCGGTGGTGCAGGCGAATGAATAGGTGACGGTAGTGGTTACGCCGGCCTGGATGCTGACCGAGCGTGTCAGTTGTGTGTTCCCGCGGCAGTTGAGACTCACGTTGTCCATATAGACGCTATGAGTCCCTGGCTTGAGGCCGGCGACGACGACGGTGTCATTGAGATCGATCGGGAGCCTGGTTGTACTGTCGACAAGTGCGGCGTAGCCGTTGGGGTCGAGGTCAGTGCCAGTGGTGGACGTAATGATCCGCAAGCTACCGGTCGAGCCCGTGGTCGGACTGATCGGTGGCTTGACTCCGGGGGCGGTGGGGACCGGGTTGGTGGGTTCCGTAGGGCCCACCGAATCGCTGCAGCTCGTCGCCAGCAGCACGAGGACAGTCGGCAAGGCCAGAGCCCACGCATGCGCCAGGGCCACACGCCCTCGCGACCTCGGGACCGGCATAAGTGCTCCTTCTTTCTTCGCAGGCGATCAGCGCCTGAATCTTCCGGAGTGCGTTGGAGACCCCAGGACCCAGGCGTCCCGGCGAGCCGCCGACCGTTGCTGGTCGGAGGGGATCTCATGAGCGAGCACCGTGGTGTCCGCCCGAGCAGCGCGGTGAAGCATCAAGCATGCCCCAGGCGGAGGCTGGAAACGCGTTCTCTCGACAGCCAGTGCGAGGCATTGCAGCCGAGTGAATCACTGCGTGCGCGCTATCGCGCAACAGGTTGACGTTGCGCCTTACCTACGACCGCGCTTTCTATCGTACGTTTGATTGAATTTCTGACGGGCGGGCTTTGCTCGAGTCAGGCGAAGACAATCGGAGCATTCTCCCTCAGCTCAGCGATGGGTCAACATTCCCTAGAGCTCGACTGGGAACGAGGTCCCCCAACCAGCCGATGAAAGACTTTTCTTCCGGCTGATCCATCGCAGAGGTCAGCTGTACCATCAACGCAACTTGTACCAGTCCGGCTCGATTACACGGACTTGGCACGCTGCTGCCTGTGGCTGCGTGCGGCAGAGCTGGGCTCGTGCTGTGGCGCGGGACGTCGTCGCCGCCGTTACGCTCGGCGCTACGCCAGACCAGGGTACTACGCGAGCGGCCAGCAGGGCGCTCGGCGGCCGAGTCCATTCGGGTGTCACATCAAGTTTGCTGTTGTTCGTGAGCCGCGTAATGCCCGTGCCGGCGGTCGTAATCGTGTAAATCTCGTAGTTGCCGACGGAGTTGTTCTCGTACGCGATTCGATTCCCATCCTGCGACTCGACCGGTTCCGCATCCGAGGCGCCCGAGGTCGTAATCCGATGTTGATTGGTGCCGTCTGCGTTCATGATCCAGACATCTGCGTTTCCGGTCCGCATGCTCTGAAAGACAATCTGCGTGCCGTCGACGGACCAGTTCGGGTTACCGCCGCCTGCCGTGCCGGTGAGGTTCGTGATGCCGGTGCCATTCGCGTTCATAATCATCACGGCGGAAGTGATTCCAGGAGGATGGCTCTCGTACACGATCTTGCTTCCGTCCGGTGACCAGTCGACGTCCCCGTTCTCGTTGTTGTCGGTCGTGATTTGAGTGACCCCGGTGCCGTCGGAGTTCATGATAAAGACATTGGGCGAGCCATCCCGGTCGCTCTCGAATGCGAGCTTGGTGCCGTCGGGGTTCCACTCGGGATCAGTATCGTTGAAGCTGCCATTGGTGATTCGGACCTGATTGCTCCCGTCGCTGTTCATCGTGTACAAATGGAAGAGCTTGGGCGTGCCCTCCTGGCGCGAAAAAACGATCTTCGTCCCATCGGGAGAGACGGCGGTGTCCTGGTCGTCTCGGGTATTGTTCGTCAGCCGTTTGATGTTGGAGCCATCGGGATTCATGAAGTAAATCTCGGCCGTGCTCCCGGCGTCACGCGTGCTGAGGAAGAGAATCTGGTTGTTTAGCGCCATGTTGCAGACAATCGGGAAGCTGACCTGGGTGGTCTGGCCGCCCGTGACGCTGACAATCTTCGGATTGGGCCCATTCACCGAGCAGTTGTTCGCGACAGTGCTGGTGGTCAGCTGGACCGAGTGATTGCCCGGGCTGAGGGCGGAGAAGGTGGTAGAGGCGTTGACATCGGCGTGCTGTCCGCTCCCGCCGTCCACCGTGAGGGTGTAGCCGTTGGGGTCGAGATTCTGGCCCGTCGTGGGCACGCTGGCAGTGATGCTGCCGGTGCCGCCGTTCCCCGAACAGGTGACCGAGAAGACGGCTTGCACCGTGGTATTCTCGGTGACGTTGACGACCCGTGGGTTGCTCCCGCTTATGGTGCAGTTCGAGGCCACCCCCCCCAGCAACACGGAATGGTTGCCGAGCTTGAACTTGCCGACCGTCACGGTGGTGTTGATCCCGATCGATCGCACCGCGGCGGAATCGACCGAATAGGTATAGCCGTCGGGGTCGAGGTTCGAGCCCGTCGTGCTGGTGACGACCTGGATGGTGCCGGTGGCGATTGTCAGGGCAGTGCAGGTGAACGAGTAAGTGACCGTAGTCGTCGCGCCGGCCTGGATGCTGACGGACCTGGTGAGCTGGGTGTTCCCGCGGCAATTGAGACTCACGTTGTCCATGGAGACGCTGTGAGTGCCCGGCGTGAGGCCGGTGACGACCACCGTGTCCTTCAAGTCGATCGGGTAGTGCGTGCCATTGTCGACAATGGCGGCATACCCGTTGGGGTCGAGGTCGATGCCGGTAGTGGACGTGATGATCCGCAAGCTGCCGGTCGAGGCGGCGGCCGCGCTGATCGGGGGCTTGCTTCCCTCGGGAACCGGGCCGGTGGGCGCCGTGGGGCCCACGGAATCGCTGCAACTGGCGGCTAGCAGGCCGATTACGGTCGGCAAGGCCAGAGCCCACGCACGCGCCAGGGCCACGCGCCCACGCGAACTCGGGTCCGGCATAAGTGCTCCTTATCTACCGCAAGCGATCGGCGCTTAGATCATCCGTTTGCTGCAAGCCCCCGTCAGGCGCACAAGAATGCCACCAGCCATCGCTGGCCGGAAGGGGACCACATGGGCCGGCACTCCGTACTGCCGCAGTGGGGGCCCTCCGAGCGGGGCCGTGAAGCATCAAGCATGCCCCCCGGCAGAGCCACGAAACCCGTTCTCTCGACAGTCGGTGCGGGTCCTTGCAGTCCGGCGAGCCATCGCGTGCGCGCTATCGGCGCAACACTGGCGTTGCACAGTGCCTACGGCAAGTTTGGCTTCTTAGGACCTGCCTCGAACTGCAACGTCAACGCGAGCGGCTCGTCAGCAGCCCGGTGAGCATGCGATAAAGGCGTTTGGTCTCGCCGGTTTCACCAGGTCCCTTTCGTGCCAGCCAGGACTGCTTGAGCTTGAACGGGAGGTATCGAATTACTGATTGCGCCAGCAAAAATGGCAGCTGCCAGCGGCTGCTCCGGGCGCCTGCGACAGCAGCATAGCCCGCTCGCTCTCGGCACGACCCCGTGATCCAATCGATCACATAGATCTGGCTCGGTGACAGTTCCCGTTCCCAGCTTGCCACCCGCTCCTTGTAGATCGGCGAGGTGATACCCTTGCTCCAGGGCTCATGCTTCATCGAGACGACCTGCTCCGCTCCCTCGTGATATTGAAGCATCCGCTCGTCAAAAGACTCGCCCAGGAAATCGCAGATCCGCTCCAGCTCGCGCCTCGGTTCGCTGACCAGATCTTCATAACGCACTTCGTAGATCAGGTCGGGGTGTTTTTCTGCGAACAGTGTCCCGGCCCGCACGTCGAGATACCACTTGAGCGAGTTGGTGACGACCTCTTTGGGGTACCAGGGCATACGCAGCGCCGACGCAACGGCCGCGCGTGGGTCGCGAACAATGTGAACGATCCGGGCCCGGGGAAAGATGGCGACGAGGTCGTCGAGGTACCTGACGTTGACCGGTGTTTTCTCTCCGAAACGTGCCGCTCCTCGAATTCGACCATTCTCCTCGAGCAGAAGTCGATAAAAGAGCTCGTAGCTGCGCCGGGGCCAGGCGCTGAGTTGCTGCTCGACTTTGGAGAGAAGCTGCTCGCCGTCGATCAGCCGGCGGAAGTGGCCGCAACGACGCACCAGCTCGAGGAAACGCGTGACGTCGGCCGCGGTATCCAACGTCGGAACCGTTCTCCTGATCTGGAGAATCTCGCTGAAGAAATGAACCTCAGTGAGCAACGCCAGCCGCGGATGAGCGTCCAGCATGACCTGAAGCAGAGTGGTGCCGGACCGGGGAAAGCCGACGACGAAGACGGGCTCAACATCGTCGAAGCGCGTCGGCCCCGTCTGATCGCTTCGACTGCCGGGCTGAAGGTCGGCGGGCATGAGCTGCTCCCGACTTGAGTCGTTCATGGCGAAGTGACGGGGGCGGGAGAGTCGGACCGCCGAGTCAGCGCGAAAAAAATCCCCGTCCCCACGAGCGTGCTGGCGATGCCGACCAAACGTCCGGCCAACGCCAACGCAAATCCCTGAGCGACCGTGAGGCCCATCAGGCCGAACAGCACTACCGACATTGCCTCGTAGACGCCCAACCCATCGATGGAAACCGGCAAGCGCGAGGCGAAAATGATGATCGGCACGACCGACGCGGTCTGAATGAAGCCGACATCGAGCCCCAAGGTCCATTGCAGCAAGCTGTTGGTAAAGAGAGGCATGAACTGCTCGGCCATGGTCAAGCCGACGAACACACAGGCAGGCCGACGCGCCTCGAGCAGGCGGCGTGCGGCCTGCTCGGTATCCAACCCGAGCCGCTCAGACAATCGCGGGCGCGACCGAATCAACCAGACGAGGCAACGCATTCCGAAGTTTGAAAACACCACAAGCGGAAGCGCGCCCAGGAAGATGGCCAGCGCAAACAACAAGGGTCCGGCCAACCACCAGTCGACCAAGTGGTGGCGCTGGTTCAACAACGCAAGAGATCCAGTTGCGAGGATTCCGCAGGTCGCGAACCCGGCGAGCTTTTCGTAAACAACGGACGCAACCACTAGGCGGCGCTGGCCGGATTGTCGGGAGAGACGGACCGCCCTCAAGATATCGCCACCCAGTTGCGACTGGGCGGCGAGACCGCCGAGCAGCCCGAGATAATAGGTGTACGCCGTTTCAGCGAAGCGGACAGACACGCCCAATCCACGGACGAGATAGTGCCACTTGGCGGCCATCCATGCGCGATCGAGCGTGCCGACCACGAGCACAGCGATAAGCCAGCCCGCATGGGTTTGTCGCGCGAGCGCCGCGACTTCACGCCAGTCGACGCGCCATATGATGATCGCCAGCAGCCCGATGGCGATGCCGAGCTTGGCCACGCGCCACAGGCGACGACCGGCGGATGACGGCGGACCGCTCAGGACTGGGCTCCTGCAGCGCGGAACGCCTTGACGAGCCCGTCGCGCAGGGGGACACGCGACCGCCATCCGAGCAACTTCTTTGCTTTGGTCGTGTCCCAGCGCACCCGGCGGAAGCGCGCCCGCACGCGGTATCGGTTGGTGGCCGGCGGCTTGCCGGTCACACGAGCCGCCATCTCTGCCGCGAGGCCAATACCGAAATAGGCTGCCCGGGGGAGCCGCACGATTCTGAGTTGCCGTCCGCTATTGCGAACCAGAAGATCGAGGTATTCCCGCTGGGTGATCACTTCGTCGTCCACCACGTTGAACGACTCGCCAGCAATGCCTTCGACCGTGCCGCCGAGGACGAGGGCGTCGATGGCATTGTCCACGTAGATTAGGGGGAGGGGAACGCCGCCGTCTCCAAACATGATGAAGACGCCACCGGCCGTTGGACGACCGACGTGTGCCGGGAAGATGCTCGTACCGTCGCCGCACACCAGCCCGGGGCGAACGATGACACCCTCGAGCCCGCCGGCGCGATTCGCGCCCAGCACGAGGCTCTCAGCCTGCTGCTTGGCCCGAGCGTAGGGGCCCAGCAACCCGGTAGTGTCGAGCGGAACGGTTTCGTCGACACGCGCACCGTCAGCCAACTTGGCGAGCGGGTAGTTATGGAGAGTGCCGGCGTACACCAGGCGCCGGACTTGCGCGCGGGTTGCCTCGCCAAGCAGGCGACGGGTGCCTTCGACGTCGACCGCCTCAAATGCCGACCAGGAACCTCCCATCGCCGAACCCAGATGATGAATCACGTCGATCCCATCGGCGACACCGGTCAGCGTACCTGGGTCGGTCAAGTCCCCCAGCCGAATCTCGGCGCCGCTCGCGCGAAGCGGCTCTCCGCGCTCCCGCGATCGCACCAGCGCTCGTACCCGGTCGCCCCGTGCAACGAGAGCGTGCACCAGATGGCGGCCCAGAAATCCGCTGGCGCCGGTGACAAGGACGTTCATGACAGCGCCGCCCGGGCGGCCAGCACAGGATCTCGCTCGGTCTCCAGCGGCTGCGGCCAGATCGTTCGAAGGACCTTGACGGCCTCCACGCCTTCTCGAGGGTTGACGGGCGTGGGCTTTCCTGCGTCCAATGCCTTATAAAAGGCGTGGATGAGGGGGGTGATCCCGTATGACCCATCGACCTTCTTGCGCAAGAGCTGCCACGTGGCTCCGACGGTTCTTCCAGTCAGCTGGGCAGCCAGATGAAAATTGGAGAGTCCACGGCCGAGCTTGCGAGGTCCCGGCAAGTCGCGCGTCACGGTGAGGACCATGCTCGACAGGTTGAGCCGGAGCAGCATTCGACGGCACCAGATATCGACCAGGGCCAGGTCGGGTTGCGACCCGAGAGAGACGGCGGCCGTGCCCGGCCCCCGCTCTCCGTCGATCACCGCTCGCATCTCCTCGGTTTGGCCGGATCCGAGGATGGAGCCTGAACGAGTCAGGCTCATCGCCGACCTCGGAGTTCCCAACAGGCGGATGAGCGCTGCGACTGGGTGGACCGCCAGATCTTCCGCGATGCCGCCGGGAAGCTGTCGCGACCAGTGTCCCGGTGCGATGTCGGGGTTGCGGCGGAGGTCAAACGTAAAGGATGCTGATGCCTGGACTACTTCGCCGGCAATCCCGGAGGCGATGAGGCGTTGTGCTTCCAGCAGCGGAGCGGTGTAGAGCCAGCTGTGTCCGACACACAACTGGCGACCAGCCCGGTCCGCTGCAAGGGCCATTCTCTCGCACGCGGCCTCTGTCACCGCCATGGGCTTTTCGACGCACACGTGAGCGCCGGCTCCCAGCGCTTCCACCGCGAGCGGTGCATGCGTATCCGGCGGCGTCAGTACATGGACGACGTCCGGGCTGGTGGCCGCCATCAGCTCGCCCAAACTCGGGAATACGCCACCGATTCCAAAGCGCTCTGCCTGAACGCGCGCCCTGGCCACGTCGCGATCGGCGATGCCAACCACGTGCGCGCCAGGGTACCGAGCGATGGCCGCGAGGTGGATCCGAGAGATGACGCCCGCCCCTACGATGCCCACTTTCATGCCGTAGCCCCCTCCTGTTCCACAGCTCGCTGCTCGATCGCGGGTTCCGACGGTTGGCCCCCACTGGAGGCCTCTTTGAGGACCGCTCTGAAGATTGCTTCCAGTCGCTGCACGTGCCGGTGCATCGAGAATCGCTCGCTCTCAGTGACGCACCGGTCGGCAAGCCCGGATGCTAGGTGGGGGTCCGTCAGGATCCGGATCAACCCGTGCGCCAACTGTTCGGGATTGTCCGGCTCGACCAGGAGACCGGCTACGCCATCCGTAATGATCTCGGGAAGTCCCCCGATTCGGGACGCCACTACCGGCACACCAGCAGCAAGAGACTCAACCGCGACCAACCCGAATGGTTCGGGATGCACCGAGGGAATCGCCGTCACGCGGCACAATCGCAGGTGGGCGGCAACGTCCTCCTGAAATCCGGTGAAACACACGCGACTTTCGACGTGCAGAGAACGGGCTTGGGCGTCGAGATTGGTGCGCTCCGGCCCGTCGCCTACGATCAGGAGCCGAGCGTCCGGGCGAGCGTCGAGTATCCGGCGAAAGGCGGCAAGAAGAACGTGGTGGCCCTTCACCCGATAGAGGCGCGATGCAATACCGATGACGGGCTCGTTCTCCGCGATGCCGTATCGGATGCGCAGCGCACGCAGCTGTTCCCCTGTGATCGCAGTATACGCCAGCTGCGGGGTCGGATTGATCACCACCTCTACCTGGGATGGCCGAAAGCCCATCGCGTGAACGCAAAATTCGCGAGTTGCTTCCGAGATGCTGATCGCTCTGGCGGTCCAGGGGGCGAGCAGGCGATCGACCAGGCGAACATAGGCGGGGTAGCCACCGGGAGAATAGAAGGCGTCACCGTGCACGTGGACCACAGCAGGCGTGCCGCTAAGGAGACCGGCCAATCGCCCAAAGGCGCTCGACCCATGCCCGTTCAGGTGGAGCACGTCGATTTTGTGCTGGTGGATGAGCCTGAGCAACCGGTACAACGTCGAAGGGCTGAAGCGTCGCTGCCTCAGGAAGGTGATGGGGACCCCTGAAGCAGCCATCTGGCCGGCCAGGCCTCCGACGTCGCGGAGTACGTAGACGTAGACCTCGACCCGCGCAGGGTCGAAGGCGGTCGCCCACTCGACGATGAGTCGGCCGGTTCCGTGGAGTTGCACCTCACGGAAGCCCAGCTTGTCAGCAACGAGCAGTACTCGGATTGGGCGCGATCCAGCGCCTTGGCTGGTCTTTATCGAATTCAGCGATCCGGACACGGCCGTGCGCGTCAAGGCCTACGGATTGAGGTGCTTACTGTGGGACGCATGCCATTCTGCATGGGGCGGAGCCCAACGCAAGGCCCATACCAGGCTGGGCGATACGACCCCGCTGAAAGCAATGATGGCGTTTGGCTGTCGAATAAGAGGAACATAGCGCCTTTGCTCGGCCTGGCGCATGGGAGTGCTCGAGGCCGTCGGATCCTCGGGGAGGCGATGGACAGTTATTGAGACGAAACGGGCTGGGCCTGGCGGTCGTCGACGGATCTCCTGTAAGACCGAAGAACCTGATCGGCGTATGTAAGTGCGGCGCTTTCGGGATGCCCGATGGCGTGGTGCTCGGTACGTCGATAGACCAGGTCACCCGGGGTGACAGCCATCTCCTCCTCCACGCCGAAAGCAAATTGGGCTCGGATGTCAGTCTCGGAGTCGGGCACCGGCTGGTTCCAATCGCTCATCGCCTGTCGGTAGGCCAGCACTCGCTCGTGTCGGGCGCCGTAAGTCCGGACCAGATGGTCGATCACGGCCGGCGTCAGCTCACCGTTGACCCGCCGGGCCGCCAACGCGGTAAGCTCTGCGATGGGGATATCCGGCGCCCCGGGCAGGGCTTTCTGTGCCGTTGAACACGGTGGAGATCTGCGACCCAGCTTACGGAAGACCAGATCGACCACTTCTTCGGCGGCAAGCCGGCCCGTCGTAAACTTGCCGCTCACGGCGCTGATCAGGGATGGCGTGCGATCGACCGCGTGGTCGATCACCTGGTGCCGTTCCAGAAAGGCGGGCTCCTCTCCGGAACCAGCGACGTCGGGTACTAGGCCGGCGTGCACCAGGAGGACATCTGCGCGAGTGAGAGGCCGGCCCGGCCATGCGGCGTTCACTTCACTAAGAAATCGCTCTACTTCCGTCTCGCGCGGGGTGAAGTGCGCGGGCTCCTCAGAGAACGGATAGTGGGCCGTGCCGATCATGCTGCGGCCGCGCCAGGGCACGACGAACAGCTTGCGGCCCCGCCGGCCTGCATGTGTCGCCTCCCGAATGGAAAAGGCAACGGTATGGCCGAGCGCCGGCACCACCAAATTGAGCGCGACAGAGAGCCGAACAGTGCCCGTGGGAGGCTTGCCGACGAGTTTCTGAGCCAGGCTCGATGTCGAGGGCCCGGTGGTATTGACGATCACCGAAGCCCGAACCTCAGTTCGGCCTCCGTTCAGGCAGTCACGCAGCTCGACTCCGATCAGGTTTCCACGCGAGAGTAGCGGCCCATCGACTTCGACATGATTGACTGCTACGCAGCCCGCTTCCACAGCGGATAACACAAGCTCGAGGACCAGACGTTCCGCGTTGTACATCTGCGCATCGTAGAACAGCACGCCCCCGGTCGGATCTGCGGCGGCCAGTTCGGGAACGAGCGCCGTGACTTCGCTGCGCGACAAACCTCGGCTCGCGGGGAGATGGCGCTCTGCAAAGACACCCCGGTTGCGGTCCCAGGCGAACACATCATTGACTGCGACTCCCGCTCGCAGGATGCTGCGGCGATCGAGCCCACTGCTGAAGCTTGGAACCACGACGGGAAGCGGTTCGATCAGGTGCGGCGCCACGCGAAGCCAGGTGGAACGCTCGATACTCGATTCCCGTACCCGGCGAATATTCAGCTGTTGTAAATACCTGAGTCCCCCATGAATCACCTTGAGGCTGTTGGCGGAGGTCTCCGCAGCGAAATCTTCCCGCTCCACGAGCGCAGCCCGA
The DNA here is from genome assembly GCA_046733215.1 of Gemmatimonadota bacterium. Lineage (GTDB taxonomy): Bacteria > Gemmatimonadota > Gemmatimonadetes > Gemmatimonadales > GWC2-71-9 > DASQPE01. The sequence continues at coordinate 2,173 of JBKPOS010000159.1, read as the reverse complement.
AGACCACGCAACGCCGCATCGCGCAAGACGCACGCGCCGAGTACTCCCCCCCCGATAACCAGGACATCGAACTGCTGCCCGCTCAGCAGGCCCGGATCACGCTTCATGATGTCGGAATCGGGTAAACGCCGAGAGGAAGAACGAAGGAAGGGAGCGCTCCGGTCGGGAATGGAAAAAGCTGACGGAGTCTAGCGCCCATGGCATAGGTCAGTAACCTAATAAGCAGCCAAAGTCACCCAACAGCCGACGTGAAGACCGCGTACGTGGAACCAGCGTTTTGCTGCTGGCACTTCGTGGGGTTGCGCTCTGGATCTGGCGTATGTCTTGCACCTTACGCCACGGGTTTCCCTGGCAGTCGTTCCGACCTCCCAAGGACTCACATGGCTCCCACCGATACCTTGCCGATCCGCGCCTCGCGGCTGCAGGTGAGCCGTTTCCTCCTCCTCATCCTCCTCCTCAATATCGGGTTCATGCTCACCACGGCGTTGAAGTACACCAATGTGTTGAGCATGGGAGGACGAGTCACCTGGCGATACGTGGTCGCCAGAGCGTGCGACCTTGGCGCTGAGAACAATGTCGCGGCGTGGTACTCCGCGATCACGCTGTTGATAGCGGCCGGAGTGTGGGTGATCTGCTATGCGCTCGATTTGAGGGGCAGAAAGCCGGGATGGGACCGCATCCTTTGCTGGGGCTGGCTCCTCCTTGCTGTGCTGTTTTGCCTTCTCTCGCTCGACGAGGAAGGGTCTTTCCACGAGCGGTTGGGTGCCGTGCCGGGTATGAATCAGTTCGAAGTGTTCGTGGCTCCCATGGTCCTCGTCGGGATCTTCCTGTTGGCGTTCGCATGGGCTCGACTCCGCGGCGACTGGCTCACCATAGGGTTGCTGGCGCTCGGATTTCTCACCTACCTGAGCGTGCCCATTCAAGAGCGGGCGGAGACCATCCTGGAAAAGAGCGGAATCTACACAGCCACGTGGCATACCCCGGCGCGTGACGTCGTGATCGAGGAAGGCTCAGAGCTTCTAGGGACGCTGTTTTTCATTGCAGCGGGTCTGGTTCAGGCCAGGCGGCTCAATCGGGCCCGGGTGTCGTCTATGCCCGAGAATCAGTGGCTGGATTTCGAGGTGCCGGTCAGTCCGCCGGTCGTCGGGCGTGTTCTGGGATCGGTGGTGGGGCTGCTGGGCCTTGGATTCGTCATAGCTCAATTCGTGGCGGTCCCGGACTTGCCGCACGGAAGCCAATTCACCTACAGCGAGCTAGGCAGTCCTCCGGACTGGTTTGCTGCTTCATTGATGCTTATCACCGGGTCCGTATTCCTGTATGCCGCGCGCGTCAAAAGCGCGGCGGGGGAGCAACAGCTGCGGCGGTCGTTCTACACAATCTTCGCGGTCTTCGCGTTCGTGCTCTCGATCCACCACGGAGGAGGACACCTCCTTTCGGACATCGTTTGGGCCGGGAGTCCACGCCGCCAAATAGCTACCAACGTTTTGCTTGCGCTCGCCTGCCTGGCCGTCGGCGGGGTCGGGATTGCCCGATTGTCACGAACAGGTTCGCGATGGTCGATGGCGGTCTGGACCGTGCTTGTTGCTGGAGCTGCCGTATTGCCGGAGCCGGGCGCATCCATGCTTCTCTTCCTTGGGTACGGGCTGGTGCTGGTCGGGATAGCGCCGACGGCTCTGGTCCCGGGAACCCCTTGACCCGCATTTATTGGATCGATTGATGTCGGGTATCCGCACACCTTCTGGCCCTCGCGCTATCCCGTACCTGGACACCGCGATGCAGATGCCGCGCTCACGCCCGGCGCCCAACGACGGCCTGTCCGGCAGGGGGGACGAGCAGCTCGCGATCGCCATGGTCCTGCTGCTGTATATCGTCATCAGGCTGTTGGCATGGCACGCAGCTGCCCTGGTGGAGGACCACGGCAGCATCAGCCAACTGTTCCACGCCAAGGTGTTCGCGACCTTCGATCCGCGGCAGATTCTCCAGCTCGAGCCCGACACCACGCCGTTCTATCCGTTCCTGGTGGCCCTCTTCGGTCTGCCCGGCTGGTCGCTCGAGACCGCCGCGCGGGTCTGTTCCCTGGCCTTCAGCCTCCTCCTCTTCGTCGCGGTGCTCCGGATCGGGCTGCGGATCGCGGGCCCCTGGGCCACCGTGGCGGGCCTGGTCCTGTTGAGCC
>JBKPOS010000158.1:0-9471 GCA_046733215.1 Gemmatimonadota bacterium | reverse complement strand
ACTCCGCCGGTGTGAAACGTTGCATTGGGACGACGCACTAGGTGCTTAAGAACCACAACTCGAGGGGTTGTCGGCGTGGCGACTCGGCCTCCCAAATGTTGCAGCGCTGCCGCGGTTCTGGTGGCCAATAATCAGCCGCGTTGATCCAAGTAATTGCCCATCAATGCGTTGAGGAATAGCTGCCGAAGCGCACAACTTCTGCGGGAGAGCGAAAACCTGAGCGTCCAAGGAGAGCATTCGGCCTCTTCCGTCGCCGCTCAACAATCGCCGAGACCGATGACTAGACCCGAGATCACGCGCGAACCGCTGGTTCTCATCGCGAACGACCAGGAATGGTCGGCGCGATCTCTGGAAAGCATCCTCTCACCGAACGGCTTTCGGGTAGTCCGGGCTTTTACCGCCCAGCAAGCGGTCGAAGCTGTTTTGCGACACCATCCCGACATCATTGTGCTCGACGCCCAGATGCCCGACATGCATGGCTTCGATGTGTGCCGAACTCTCCGCGACGATAGCCTGGTTGGTCCCGCGGTTCCGATCATCATCACCACCGCCGGCCCGTCTGGGCGCTCCCAGCGGATCGAGGCCTTCGAGGCGGGGGCGTGGGAATTCTTCGGCCAGCCGCTCGATGGCGACGCACTGCTGCTCAAGCTGCAAACTTTCCTACGGGCGAAGCTGGAGGTGGACCGGCTCAGAGCGGACAGTTTGCTCGACCCTGTCACCGGCCTCTACTCGCGAAAAGGCCTTGCCCAGCGCGCCCGTGAGATCGCGTCCGAAGCCGCCCGCCGACATGAGCCAATTGCCTGTGTCGTCCTGGGCACCGAGCCAGCCGGGAACGCGGTCGCCGCCACGACAAGCGAGGATGGCGCCCAGGCGAGCGGGCGCATCGGTCAGCTCCTGAGAGAAGCGAGCCGGATTTCCGATGCCGTCGGGCGAATCAGCCCGTCTGAGTACGCGATCCTCGCGCCGAGCACTGGTGCGGCGGGCGCCACGCGCTTGGCTGCTCGACTCGGCACTGCCCTCGAGGCGGCGCCCGGGGCGGGAGCTGGGCTTCGGGTCAGGGCCGGGTACTGTGCCGTAGCAGACTTCGCCCGGGCGAACGTCGATGTCCTCGAGCTGCTGCTCCGGGCGACTATGGCATTGCATGATCTACAACGCGAAGGCGACTCGGAGCGCATCCGCTCTTTCGAGTCGCCTTCGGTCGAACTCTCGAATTGAGTCGTGGGGCTTCGGCCCCACTTCGATCCTACCGCACTTCTCCCTTGGGCCCTTCCACCAGCTTCGGCGCTTCCTCGTCCGAGGTATAGCCGTACACGTACGAGTAGTACTGGTACTGGCTCTCGGTGGTGCGGATGTCATTTAGCACGGCCCCGAGAATTCGGACCGGCAATCGATCGAGCAAGCGAATCTTTGCTTCCGCCATCTGGCGATTGGTTTCGCCCGACCGAAGCACCAGCATGATGTTGCCGGTGACCGTGCCCAGGACGAACGGATCGATACCTGCGCCCAGTGGCGGGCTGTCCACAATCACGACGTTGAAGCGACCCTTGAGCGCCCCGATGAGCTCGGTCATCGTGCCGGAGCCAAGCAGTTCGGGCCCGGAGTGCCGCCGCGTGCCGCAGGGCAGGAGCATGAGGTTGGGATGCGTCGTCGGCCGCAATACCTGATCGAGTGAAACCTGCTTCATCAGGTAATCGATCAGACCGGGAATGCGCTCCGCCTTGAACATCCGGTGGAGCTCGCCGCGGCGAATGTCGCCGTCCACTAATACCGCCTTGTAACCCGCTTCGGCGAACGAAAGCGCGAGGTTTGACGACACGAGGGACTTGCCATCGCCCGGTCCGGGACTGGACACGGTCAACAGCACCGGCCCGGATCCATAGGAATGGAGGAGGTTCAGGCGAATCGCACGGAACGCTTCGACGACGTGCGCTGCCTCTTCCACGTCCTCTTTCCCGCTCTTCAGGTTTCTGATGGCCGGAATCGCCCCGAAGATGGCGAGTCCGAGCTCGTTGGTAACCTGCTCAGGATACCTGAACCGCTTGTCGAGCTGGTCGAGCAGGATGGCGAGAGCTACCGCGAAACCGGTGCTCGCCAGGAAGCCCATGAGGATGAGCCGCGACGCACTGTTGGTGGTCGGACGCTCCGGCAGGACGGCGGGGTCGAGAATCCGAACGTCCGGGATCGCGCTTGCCTCGGCTAGCCGCGCCGATTCATACCGTTTCTGTAGATCGTTATAGATGGCCGCGATGCTCGCCACCTCGCGCTGGTAGCGCTGCTCATAGATCGAGCGGGCGGGCATCTGTTCCAAATCCTTGGACGACTGGTTGACCAGCCCCCGAATAGTGCTTTCCTGCTGGTTCAGCGCTGCGATGAGCGCATTCGTGTAGGCCGGAATGGACTGGTCCCGGATCTCCTTGATCTTTTCCTGGAGATCTTGAACGGGCTTGTACGAATCCGTGTACCGATAGCGCATCGTACGGAGGTCCGCCTCTGCTTGCGATAGCTCCTTCAGTGCGCCCTGCAGGTCGGGTGCGTTGCGGACCGAGGGAATCGTTTGATACGCGTCGATCGCGAGATCGCCGGCCTTGGCCCGAGCCATCACCGCCTGCAGCGCTTCGCGATCACGCTTCAGGTCTTCCGCCTGGATCTTCTGCTGGAAGTAGCGGGTGATGACCGTGCCGGTAGTTTGCTCGGTGCCGGGGGAGATTACCGTCCCTTCACTCGGCTTCGTGATTGTCTGAACTTTGAACCCCTGCAGCTGGCTTTCGGCGTCCTTCAACTGCTTCCCAACCGTATCAAGCTGCTGCGCCAGGATGGACGACAACTCAGCGAGATTTCGCCGCTTCAGCTCCGCCGCCACGTCGACGTACTGATTGATCAGCGCGTTCATGGTGGTGGTCAGCCGGGCCGGGTTGGTGCCGACCAGCATGAGGCGCAGGAAGTTGCCCTGTTCCTTCATCAGTGCCGTGAGCTGACTCCGCAATTCGATCGACGCATCGCGCGGGCTGGTCACGGTAAACTCGATCTTCCGTCCCTTGGTGCGGGCCAGTCGCTCGGTGGGAGGGGCCCAGTCCAACCCGATTCGGGTCCCGATAGGCTCGCCCATCTTGCCCTGCTGCACGGCCAGACCTTCGGCTGATTTCAAAGTGAAGGCTTTGCCTGCTTTATCCGTTTGCAGCACATACGAGCCGGGGCGGAATCTCTCCTTCAACTTGAAATTGGTGAACAGCACCGAATCTTTGGCGTCGCTGAACGTCAAGTAGAGCCGCTCACGAGCGACCACGGAGTCGAGTACCGTGTACGTCGTAAGCAGCTCAACCCAGTTATAGCCCTCTACGACGGCATTGGCGCGCACGGGACCGCCGCGCTGGGATTGATTCTCGATCCAGATCGTTGCCTGGACCGTGTATTCCGGCTTCATGAAACGGGTGGCCACGACGGTCGCGCCGGTCCCGACTACGATGACCAGCAGCATGAGCCACTTGTAACGGCGCAGCGCGGAGAAATAACGGCGCCACGGAATTCCACCGCCTTCTGCCGGCGGCTGGAACGGGGTCAGGTCATAGTCGGGAGCAGGCGCAGGAGTGAGCGCCTGGGGTTGTTGCACCAGTGGGGCGGACTGATCACCGGAAGGAAGAAGATTACCAGCCATGATCTTTCCGTGCTCCTGGGAGATCGTTCATGCGAAATGTTGCAACTCGCGGAAAACGGTCCCCGCCACTGCAAACTAAGGACCGCAGAGGTTCGGACAAGCGAGGTTATTGCAACTTCCCATCAGAGGCAAGGATGTCCGACCCAGCGGGGGTGGCCAACTGACCCTGGGGAATCTGTTGCATGGACTTTGCAGGGCGTTGCGCGGGGCCAGCACGTACCTGTTGCCTTTGTCACACTTCGCTGCTTGACACGTGCGGCACCCTGTTGTATGCAAGTGACGCTGGCGCATGTTTTAAGGTCTTCCAAGCAGTATCTGGAATGCCCTCTGCGGCAGCGGCCGGCGGGATTAGGTCCGTCCCCTAGAGCCCGGGATGCTTGGTTTCCGGCACCCGGCAATCGGCCAGTAAACACGCTAAGGAGAGTCTGCATGGGCAGTTCGCTCGCGTCCTCGCACCCACTCCCGGCAGGGGGGCCTCCGGAGGCCATTGCCCGTGATCCGTTGTCGATTCCGGGCGATGTCAAGGCTAGCATCCGCGTCCTCGTGATCGATGACGAGCGCACGCTGCGGGAAAGTTGCGCCAGCGTCCTGCAGATGGACGGCTACAACGTGACGCTGATAGGGCGCGGCGAGGAGGCGCTCGACACCGTCAAACGGCGGAAGTTCGACGTCATCCTGGTAGATCTGTATATGTCCCAGATCTCGGGAATTCAAATCCTTCAGGCCGCGCTCGAGGCGTATAAGGATACGATTGTGGTGGTCATGACGGGCAATCCCAGTGTGACCAGCAGCATCGAAGCGCTGCGTGCGGGCGCCTGGGACTATTTGCCGAAACCATTCTCCGCCACCCACCTGCAAGTTCTCATCGGACGGGCGTCCCACGCCGTGATGGTCGGGCGCGAGGCGCACGATCTTCGGCTTCAACTGATGAGACAGAACGGGCAAAGCGAGAAGATCGCGTTGATCGGGATCTCGCTGCCGTTCCGGAAGGCCGTCGATCTGGCGCGAAAGGTGGCCGGCACGGACGCATCGGTCTTCATCAGTGGTGAGAGCGGGACGGGGAAGGAGTTGATCGCCCAGTTCATCCACCAGTACAGCCGGCGAGCTCACAAGCCGTTGGTTCCCATCAATTGCGCTGCCCTGCCGGAAGGACTGCTCGAGAGCGAGTTGTTCGGCCACCGGAAAGGCGCATTTACCGGCGCCGATCGAGACAAGCCGGGTCTGCTCGAAACTGCCAATGGCGGGACCCTGTTCCTTGATGAGCTTACCGAGATGTCGATGCCGCTCCAGGCCAAGCTGCTGCGGGTGATTCAGGACGGCGTGGTGCGCCGGGTGGGCAGTGAGCAAGTCGATGCGGTGGTCGATGTGCGATTCATCTCGGCTACCAATCGGGACCCGCAAGACGCGGTGGACGCGGGTGTTCTGCGGAGCGATCTATTCTATCGACTTCGCGTGGTGCCGATTGCGTTACCCCCTCTTCGCAAGCGGCAGGAGGACATTGCGCTGCTCGCGAATCACTTCCTTACCTATTACTGGCACCGCCATCGTCAGATGGGGGACCGTCTTCCCCGGCTTAGTGAAGCGAGCATCGGCTTCCTGCGATCCCGGCCGTGGCGAGGCAACGTGCGAGAGCTGCAGAACGTGATCGAGCATGTCGCCGTGCTGGCGGAGCCAGATCAGGTCATCCAGCCCAACGATATTCCGATCTACGAGGACGCCACCGAATGGCCGGCTGAAACGGCAATCCCTGCCGGTGTCATGGACGAGGCCTACCACGTGGCGAAGGATCGGATCGTCGCGCAGTTCGAGCGCGAGTATCTAGGTCGACTCATCAGCCGCGCCGGCGGCAACATGTCCAAGGCCGCCCGACTGGCCAGCATCGATAGGACAACGCTGTATCGGCTGATGGACAAGCACGAATTTCATCGCGAAGAGAATTCCGGGACTCCGGAGTGAAATCGGATACTACGGTGCCCCATTCCGCCAGCGGTGAGCAGCGGCGGCAGGCTTCGAGCCCGGCCTCCGCCGCACCGACGCGGGTATGGGATCCGGAGGGTCCTTCGGGCGGTAATCTCGCGCCCGCATTGTGGGACGCACTACGTGAGAGCGTTCTCGGCGTAGAATCACGCTGGGAAAGTGTGATCGAGCACGCCGCCTCGCCTGATGAAGTCGCCGGACACGTGGGCTATCTCTGTGCCGCCATCAGGCAGGCGGCTATCGGGGAGGAGCCGGATCTCGGGCTCGTACCGCGAAACACCCTTTCCCGACGGCTGGTCGCTTTGATCCGAAGCGCGTTGTTGGAGCAGCTGGAGACTCTGTCGCCCGCTCCTGATGGTCGCCAGGTCCTTCAAATGCTAAACGCGCTCGAGCGGATTGCTCAGCGCCTTGAGGTCGACTGGTCACAGCGCTTCAGCGATCGCCTGGGCGGTCCGGATGGGCTCGAGCTGGTGGTTGAGGTGGCTCATGACCTCAGGTCTCCCCTCACCTCCATCCTGTTTTTGGCGGAGACTCTTCAGCGGAGCCGCAGCGGTCCCGTCAATCCTGTGCAGGAACGGCAGCTGGGCCTGATCTACAGCGCCGCATTCGGCTTGAGCTCTGTGGCGAGTGACGTCATCGAGCTGGCTCGGGGCGGGGACCGTCTGGTCGATCTCGACCCCATCCCGTTCTCGATTACCGACATTCTCGAATCGGTTCGCGACATCGTCCTTCCGATCGCCGAAGAGAAGTCGCTCACGGTGCGTCTGTCGCCACCAGATTCCGATTTTCGGATCGGTCATCCCGTGGCGCTGAGCCGGGTACTGCTCAATCTCACGACCAACGCACTGAAGTTCACCGCGGAGGGCTTCGTCGAAGTCGCGGCTCGCCAGGTGTCACCCAGCCAGGTCGAGTTTTCGGTACGCGATACTGGCCGAGGCATCCCGCCACAGTCGATGGCAACGTTGTTCGAGCCGTTCCGCCGCCGGCAAAAGCAGGGCGAGTATGCCTTCTCGGGCTCAGGGCTTGGCCTGTCCATTTGTCGCAAGCTGGTGGAGGCCATGGGATCGAGCCTCGAGGTCGAGACGGCCCCCGAGTTCGGCACGCGCTTCCACTTTGTTCTGGAGCTGCCAATGGCAGGCGAGGGGATGCTCGGCTAGCCGCGCGCGCGAGAAGAGGCGGGAGCGGATCGGGGACTCCGGAGGTGGGTCCCCGTTCCTGTTTCGAGTTTATCGTTTACCTTTGTGGCGCTGGGCCGGCCGACCGGCCCGACGGAGAGCGGAAGGCGTGGCGGCGACCCGGCCGACCAACGCTCGTCGTCCGTTGGACGGTGATGCGTCAGCAGCCCTCCTTGGTAGGCGCTCGCAGACGGATCACTCGGACGGTTCAGGAGGGTTGGCGGGCGAGCGGTGGCCCGGCCAACTGAGAATCGATGGGCATGCCGCACCGAAGCGACGGCGCCGGAGCCGCTCGCTGAGCGGTCGATATAGCGTCCGGCTCACTACGTCTTCGCAACTTCGCGCGTTGCTGCGTCGCATTCCCGCCGACCGGGTCCGGCTGGTGAAGCAATGCAAGCACGCCGGCGTGGCGGAGCTGGAACCGAGTCCCCCGTGACCCCACCGTCAAACCGTCCGAGCCGGCACCTGCCGAGCCCGTCCGTACACGCCCCCAACGCGGCGCTGCTGATCGACTTCGACAACGTTACTCTCGGCATTCGATCCGACCTCACCAAAGAACTTCGCACCCTCCTCAACAGCGACATCATCAAAGGGAAGGTGGCGGTGCAGCGGGCTTATGCCGACTGGCGTCGGTATCCCCAATACATCGTTCCGCTGTCGGAGTCCTCGATCGACCTCATTTTCGCGCCGGCGTTTGGCACCAGCAAAAAGAACGCGACCGACATCCGACTCGCGATCGATGCCATTGAGCTGGTGTTCACCAGGCCGGAGATCGGCACGTTCATCATCATGTCGGGAGACAGCGACTTCTCGACGATGGTGATCAAGCTGAAGGAATACGGGAAATACGTTGTCGGTGTGGGCATCCGCGAATCCGCCAGTGACCTGCTGATTCAGAACTGCGACGAGTACTACTCCTACAGTGATCTCGCCGGCCTCACGAAGGAGGTCGATACTCCGTCGGTGCAGCGGGATCCCTGGGAGCTGGCCCGCGATGCGGTCGCCCAGATGGTGCGAAACAGCGATGTGATGCGGTCCGATCGCCTCAAGCAGGTAATGCAGCAAATCGATCCCAACTTCGACGAGAAGAACGCCGGCTTCAGCCGGTTCAGCAAGTTCGTGATCGAGGCCGGCCAGCGCGGGGTTCTGCAGGTGAACAAGATGGATAACGGCCAATATGAGGTGGCCCCCGCCGGTGCCGCTCCGGTGGCGCCGGAGCCGTCGCGGAATGGCCCGCGCGAAGCGGTAGAAGATGGTGAGCGGCGTGGCCGTTCCCGTGGTCGCGGGCGAGGGCGGGGACGAGAGCGTGAACGGGGGGCGCCGGGCGGCCGCGCGTCCTCGCGCGATCGTGCTCCCGCGAGCCGGAGCGAGGGTGCGCTGACGCTGGCCGGCGCGTTCCAACTGATCGGTCGCGCTCTATCGGAGCTCAAGCCTCCGGTGGCGCATGAGGCACTGCGCCTCCGGATGGTCGCACTGCGAGGCCGAGAGGAGCCTCTGCTTCAGCCGGATCGGTTCATTCAGCTGCTCCGCCAGGCCAACGACGCCGAGGTCGCCGACGTCCGCAAAGTGAGCGACACGGAATACGAGGTCGCCCCGCACCGGACCGATGGAGCTGTCCCACCCCCAGTCGCGACCGAGCCCACCGAGGTCGCTCCGGCGCTCGCAACTGAGCCGGCACCCGAGGTCGGCGTTGCGAATGGGCAACGGCCAGGCCTCAGGTTCCGGAGAGGATCCCGGGGTAGTATGCGGGTGGGCGAGATACCGCTTATTGGCGTTGTATCGGAGGAGCCCGTCGCACCAGAATCCCAGTCCGAGCCTGTAGAGCCGGAAACCGCCCCTCCCAAGCCAGCACGTCCCCGCGCCGCACGTGGGCGGAAGCGAGCGACTGCCTCGAAGATGCCCGAGGCTTCGCCCTCGTCTGCTGACGCAGCCGAGCTGGCGGACGACGCAGCGGCGGCGAGCCCTCCAGCACGCCGACGGCGCCCCCAGCGACCACGCGCTCGGAAACCGGCGGAATGAAAAGTCCGCGACGGGCAGCCCCGCTGCCCGTCGGTTTTTTTGAGCGGTCGGCCGAGATCGTCGCCCGCGAGCTGGTCGGTACGTTGATCGCATCCACTGTCGATGGACGTTGGACACTGGGCCGAATCGTGGAAACCGAGGCGTATCTCGGGTACGACGATCCGGCGTCGCACGGCTATCGCCATCGGCGCCATGCGCAGAATGCGGCGCTCTATGGGCCGGCGGCGAGCTGGTACGTGTACCGATCGTACGGCATGCATTGGTGCGCGAACCTGGTGTGCCTAGCGCAGGGCTCGGGAAGCGCGGTGCTGCTGCGCGCCGTCGAGCCGCTGGATGGGCTCGACGTCATGCGCCCTCGTCGAGGGGTCGAGCTGGTCGAATCGCTGTGCTCGGGCCCCGGTCGCCTCTGTCAGGCGCTCGGCATTACTCGAAGCGAGCTCGATGGAAGGCTAATGAGAGGCTCGCCGGTCGAAGTCATGGCCGCAGCCGGCTGGAGGGGGGTAATAGAGGTGACCCCGCGGATCGGGATAACGAAGGCGGCCGACTGGCCCCTTCGCTTCACCGCCGCGGGGTCGCGTTTTGTGTCGCGCCGAAGCGTTACTTCGAAGCTACGCGCGGTTGCTCGCGAGCACCGCCCAGGCTGACCCG
>JBKPOS010000157.1:0-9966 GCA_046733215.1 Gemmatimonadota bacterium | reverse complement strand
GAGGAGGCGGCTCTGCAGCCGGGACCTTCCAATTCACCTTCAACCAGACGGGTACCTTCGGCTACCATTGTAGGATCCATCCTCCGAGCGCCTATCCCGGATTCATCGGCACGGTGACGGTGACACAATAGTGCGGCCTTGCCTGGCCTGCGACTCCGACATTTGGTAGTTGCCGGGCCGCGATTCTAACTTGCCTCCGATCCTGCGGCACGGTTGCAGTCAGGATGCGGGGGGTTACGTGTACCCCTGCTGAAACCGACCCGTCGGAGCACATTGCTCGAAGCCCAGGCAACAGGGAAACCGCACCAGAACCCGATAGGAGCAGTACATGGCACGCACGGCCACAGCCCGCCCACCCGCCGGAAGCGCGAGCCGTACTTCGCGCGAGCCGGTTCGGCCGCGGACGACACGGATCTACTCCACCAAGAACGACCTCCCCGAGGCCAGCCGGGTCGAGGCCATCGACCTCCTCAATCAACGCCTGGCCGATTGCATCGATCTTCAGACCCAATGCAAGCAGGCTCATTGGAACGTCAAAGGACCAAACTTCATCGCACTCCACAAGCTCTTCGACGAGGTGAACGAGGCGGTCGAGGAGTACGTGGATCTCATCGCGGAGCGAGTGGTCCAGCTGGGTGGCATCGCCGAGGGGACCGCTCGCATCGCGGCGCAACGCAGCGGCCTGGTCGACTATCCGCTGACCCTCGCGTCAGGCGATGAGCATGTCGCAGCTCTCTCGGATGCGCTCGCCGAGTTCGGTCGCACCGCCCGTGTCGGCATCGACGAAATGAACGACCTGCAGGATGCCGACAGCGCCGACATCCTCACCGAGATCTCTCGCGGTATCGATCAGTGGCTCTGGTTTGTGGAAGCGCACCAGCAAGGCAAAACAGTGGCGGTCGAAGCCGGCCGCGACAACGGCCGTAGCTAGCCCACCACTACGGGGCGCCTTCCGGTTGCCGGCCCTGGGCTAGGCAGCCAGGGGGCCGCCCCATCCACCGCGGGCGGAAGTTCGACGCCCAGCCACCTCAACATGGCCGGGAAAACATCCACGGTCCGGATCGGTCCCTCGGGAAGCGGCACGTTGGACCATACCGGCGTCTGCATGTGATCGCGGGTCAGACTGCCGTGACCCGCGCGGTGCTCCGGAATCTCCCAGCGATCGCGGAAATCGAACCCGGCGCGGGCGGCGATGACCAGATCGCCGGTGCGGGCTGAGCGAAACTGATCCATCAGTTGATACGCCGCGTCGGGGTATTCCGCGTCCCAGGTTGCCTCTAGCCACGCCCGTTCGGTCGCCAGCCAGGGGCCGCCGATCGAGAGCGGATCCCCGGTGATGGGGCGATACGAGATGCCGGGGCCGAGTCTCTGCAGCAGGGCCTCGCCGTCGGCGGAGGCAACGCGTACGCCGCCGTTTTCCTCTTCTGCCGCCACCAGCCCAACGGCTTCCTCGGCCAGAAGGGCTGCAACGATGTCCTCACGAGCTCCAAACGCCTCGGGACGGCGCAACTGGTCCAGCGGCAGGCGCCGCTCGCGCGGCTCGGTCGGCCGCGGGTACACCATTGCGGATCCGTTGCCGGCCACCATGACCGCGGCGCGAGGGTTTCGGCGCCAGATCACAGGATGCGCCAGCACCGGTACACTCCGATCCCGGAACCAATCGGCCAGGTCGAGGTGGGTGTGCACAGCTGCCGAGCCGTGGTCGCTCACCAGCAGGATCAGCGAACGCTCGAGCTCGCCACGTGCTCGCAGCGCCTGGACCAAGCGGCCCACGAAGCCGTCTACCTTGCGCAGGGACCGTCGCACAGCCGGGCCCATCGGGCCGTTCTGATGGGCATATCCGTCGACCGCGGGGAACTGCGCAAACACGAAACGCGCCAGGCCCTCGGCCGCCTCAATCAGATACCGGGAGACGGTGTCGTCCGACGGCTGATGCCACTCGGCGTAATGCGCGATCAATCCCCAGAATTTGCGCGATGCGCGGGTAGGGTCGCGATCGGGTGAAAGGCCCCGAGCCACTGGTGTGAAGAGCCCGAGACTTTGCGGCACCAACTCGAACACAGTGCGAACATTGGGAGCGAGGTCGGCATCGAGCATTCCCGCCTGATAGCCGCAGTAGCTTCGCACAGCATTGCGGTCACGCCACCAGCGGCCGGCATACTGCCGGCGGTCGAGCCACCGGATCGAGGGTATGTCGCAGCGCCCGGGCATGCATCCGGTGAGGAACGGCAGGTATGCGACGCTTGTCGTCGAGGGAAAGGCCGTGATCGCGCAGCAACGCCCGCCGTCTTCCACCATGGCGGCGAGGTTGGGGAGGTTTCCGGCGGCAAGCTCGGTCTCGGCCAGGTCGCGGCGCAGGCCATCAACGAGCAGGAGAAAGCAACGGGTCATGTCACCTCGAATGTATATCGCGTTCCTGGGCCCGCGTCATTATGTATCGCTTTGGCACACGCTCACGGTGTGACCCATCGCGCGGCGACCAAGAGAGACAATCCACCGACTGCGCCCCACAGCAGCACTCCCTGCAGGAACGGCCGCGGACCGAGCCGCTTCAGCGTACTCCGAGTCAGTGTCGCGCCGATCAGAAAGAGCGTCAGCACGAGGGCAATGCGCGCCGCCCCGGCGATATCATCCAGCGCCGGAGCCGTGCTGGCGGGCAACACTGAGCGGGAAAAGGCGGCGAGCGCGAACAATCCGATGAACCAGGGTAGGGGCACCCGAGTGGTGGTCGCACTCCCGCTCCGGCGAACGACCATGGCAGCGGCCACCGTGAGCGGCACGATCCAGAGCGCACGCGCCAGCTTCAGCACCGTCGCCTGCTCCAGCGCCAACGGTCCGTAGCTGGACGCCGCCCCGACCACGGAGCTGGTATCGTGGATGGCGACGGCGGCCCAAATGGCGAACTGGTGCTGGCTCAGGTGCAGCATCCGACCGACCGGGGGAAAGAGATAGAGGGCCACAGCGTTCAAGAGAAAGATCGTCGCCAGTGAAACGCTCATTGCCTCCGGTCGCGCGCCGATGGCCGGACCGACCGCCGCGATCGCACTGCCGCCGCAGATGCTGGTGCCCGCAGTAATAAGGAAAGACGTCTTCTGTTCGATCCGCAGCCAGGAGCCGATCAGAAGGCCAAGCACGAGCGCGGTGGCGATGCCTGCGACGGTATAGCCGATCCCCGTTTGCCCGGCCGCGAGCACGGCGCCGAAGGGCATGCCGAAGCCCAGTCCCACTACCGCAGTCTGGAGCAGCCAGCGGGCGGCTCGCCCGGTTAACCGGGGCACCGGATTCCCGACGGTCAACGCCAGCGCGGCTCCCAGTGCGAGCCCGATCGCCGGTGTCGCCCAGGGGGTGAGCGAAAATGCAGCAGCGAGCCCGAAGAGGATGAGGCTCAACCGCCCGGCTGAACTGGCTTCTCGAGTCAAAGGTGCTCCTGGCCTTACGGCGCTCCTGAATGAGCGTCGGAGCCCGGCGGCCGGGCGAAGCCCGCGCGAAAATCTGGCACGAAAGAGCCCACGGCGGAAACACCGTGGGCCTTGATGTTTCAGTCGGGGCGCCCGGATTTGAACCGGGGACCTCCTGCTCCCGAAGCAGGCGCGCTAACCGGGCTGCGCCACGCCCCGATACCACATGCGCTCAGAGGGACTCGAACCCCCAGCCTTCTGATCCGTAGTCAGATGCTCTATCCAATTGAGCTATGAGCGCAAAGTGGAAGAGGGACAACAAGGTAGCGACCGTGCTGCCGACAGCGCAAGCCGAGGGCGAGAGGGGGTGCTCCTAGCGCGCGGCGGGAAAATGATGGAAGTTTGGGGCCCCCAAAACCCCGGTTTTCAGGCTCGCCCGCCGAGGGCGTGTTTTCCATCACTGGGGACACCGCCACGAAAGCCTTAGACTCTTGTAGTCGAAGCCGTTTCATACATAGGTGCCGAGAGATCGAATGATGAAACTGCGCGGGCTATTCGCGAACGGCTTTTTGCTGCCGGCGGATTGGGACCCGGACAAGGAGATACGAGAAGAAATCGCCCGGGTGTACTTCATGGCGGAGGCTGCGTGCTCGACAACGTGGAACGGCTGCCAGAAAGGGGAGCACCGTTGCGGGCGGCGTCTGGGACATGACGGGTCTCACCGCTGCCAGTGTGGAATTACCTGCGCAAGGCAGGAACGATGCATCGGTGCCAGGGAGTTGCGACGTCGTTGGAGGGACCAGGCCTCGACTCTCGACTCACCCCGCCATTCTCCCGAGACTCCGCTGGTTCTGATTCCACAGGAGTACCCGCGTCTCCACACAGACATGCCGTTCGAGGCTGGCAATGGCTCGAAGCGATCGAGACCTTCACTCGATGCCTGGGTGCGAAAGCTTGCGGCCTGGCTGCAGGTACTCGCTCTCCCGAGCTAGCCACCCTGGAAACACGAATGGTGCGAGCTCATCGAGCTTCGCACCATTAACTCTTGACTGCTCTGTTCCCACCGGCATGGGCGGTACAAGGCTCGAACTTGTGACCTCCACGATGTCAACGTGGCGCTCTAACCAACTGAGCTAACCGCCCCAGGCTTAGGCGGGAGCGGGCGGGAAGCGGCGGATCGTTCCCGCCTGCTCCCGCCCGCTCCCATGTTACCAGCTTCGATAGCGGGGGTGGGATTTGAACCCACGACCTCCGGGTTATGAGCCCGGCGAGCTACCAGACTGCTCCACCCCGCGACGATGTTCAGCCGACTCATGCAGAGCGGGAAACGGGACTCGAACCCGCGACCCCAACCTTGGCAAGGTTGTGCTCTACCAACTGAGCTATTCCCGCATGAGCGGTCAGGATTCTAGTGCCGCGGCAAAGTCGCCGCAACGCCCTCGGGATCCGCTCCGCCGGATTTCAGTGGAAACCGGCGGACATGGAGGCGAGGGGGATCGAACCCCTGACCTCGTGAATGCCATTCACGCGCTCTCCCAACTGAGCTACGCCCCCGTTATATTGGCTCGCCCTCGACCCGGGGCGGCGGCAGCACGGCAAGCTAGTCCGCGCTCGGGGGGGTGTCAAGCAGATTTGCAGTGGCGCGCTGCCCCCGCGCGGCCGGCACGAGGAGCCATGGCAAAAAAGAAATCCGAGCGATCCGGGTCCCGCCGCGAACCCGCGCAGCCACACGCCTCGAAGCGTTCCACGAATGCGCCTCCGCCGCTCGATCCCCTCCGCGACGACCTGACCACTGCCGAAATTCTCGCTGCGACCCCGGCCAAGCCGCGGCGCGCAAAAAAACGAGACACTGCGAAGAGCCTGGGCGTCTACGATGCCGACCGCGACATCCTCGACCAGTACCTCTTTGAAGTAAGCAAGACGCCGTTGCTCACCCAGCCGCAGGAAATCGCCATCGCGCGAAAGGTGCGAACCGGCGACGAAGAAGCCATGCAGGAGCTGGTGAAGCGGAATTTGCGCTTCGTGATCTCGGTGGCCAAGAAGTATCAAAATCGTGGCCTGGCGCTCACCGATCTCATCGGCGAAGGCAACGTCGGTCTGCTCACCGCGGCCAGGAAATTCGACCCCGATCAGGGCGTCAAGTTCATCTCGTATGCCGTCTGGTGGATCCGCCAGGCAATCCTCGCGGCCCTCGCCCGTCACGGTCGCACGGTTCGAGTTCCGCTCAACCGCACCGCTGATCTCTCGCGAATCATCCGGACTGCCGAAACCCTGCGACAGGAGTTTGGGCGCGAGCCGACTCCGGAGGAGATCGCCCACGCCGTCGGCCTCTCGCTGGACGTGGTCCAGTCGCTTGCCGCGCTCAACACTGTAGACGTTCGGCTGGATGCGCCACTCGATCCCGAAGGCGACCGCTCCCTCATCGATCGCTTCATCGTGGACGAGCAGGCCAACGCCGAAGAGCAGGCGATGGACCAGTTCCTCTCCGAAGAGATCGAGCGTGCCCTGCGCACGCTCCCGCCCCGGGATGCCAAGGTGCTCCGTCTCTACTTCGGCCTCGATGGCGGCCGCGAGCACACACTGGAAGAGATCGGCGGAATGCTGGGTGTGACGCGGGAGCGGGTTCGCCAGCTCCGGGACCGTGCCCTCAAGCGGCTGCGGGAAGGCGATGTGGGTCGTGCATTGGCCAGCTTTGCCGCCTAACCGCAGTAAACGGTGAATGGTGAACGGGCCCCGCCGCGAGCTCGTTCACCGTTTACCGTTCACCGTTCACCGCTGTACCTTCCCCACGTGCCAATCTCGCTTGCGTCCCGGCTCTCCGACCCCGCGGGGCCGGTGGCACGGGTGGGTCGCTGGAGCACCGAGGCGGGCCGCGCCCTGGCCGACGTCGCCACCTGGCGCCCTCTCGTCTTTGCGCAGATGCGGCGCCTCGGCGTCGACTCGGTGCCCATCGCCATCTTCATCGCCATTTTCACAGGCATCGTCCTCGCCCTCCTTTCCTCTTACATCTTCACCGGTGCGGTGCCGCTCTACTTTGTTGGCGCCCTGGTAGGGAAGACCGTAATGATGGAGCTGGGACCGGTGCTGACGGGAATGGCGCTGGCAGGACGCGTCGGAGCGAACATCGCCGCGGAGCTCGGCACCATGCGCGTGACCGAGCAGGTCGATGCGCTCGAGACGCTGGCCTACGACAAGTACGCCTACCTTGTGGTGCCTCGCGTCATTGCAGCCACGCTCATGTTTCCCATCGTCACCTCGTTCGCGATGGCTGTGGGCGTTACCTCCGGATGGATCACGTCCACCCACGTGTTGGACCTATCCACTCCCGAGTTTCTGAAGGGGCTCAAACTCTTCTACCTCTTCAAGGACATCTGGTTCGGCTTGGTGAAGAGCGCCAGCTTTGGCACTGCCGTCGCGCTGATGGGCTGCATCGAAGGACTGAATACCAGCGGTGGGGCCGAGGGTGTCGGGCGCTCCACCACCCGGGCCGTCGTGCTCGGCTGTCAATCGATTCTGGTGCTCGACGCGTTCTGGGCGCTGGTTCTGCTTTGATCCGGCTGGAAGGCGTTCACAAGTCGTTCGGACCCAAGGTCGTGCTGGCCGGCCTCTCGCTCCAGGTTCCCGCCGGCATGAACACCGTGATCATCGGGGGGTCGGGCAGCGGCAAGAGCGTCACGCTCAAGCTGATCGTCGGATTGCTGGAGCCGGATGCCGGCCGCATCGAAGTCGATGGCAGAAACGTCCCCGACCTCGATCGTGACGAGTTGGCCCAGCTCCGGGGTCAGATCGGATACGTCTTCCAGTTCGCCGCGTTGTTCGACTCGATGACGGTGGCGGAAAACATTCGTCTCGGCCTGGTCAGGCGCGGGCTCGACGAGACCTCCATTCGCGACCGGATTCGGGAGAGCCTCGAGACCGTGGAGTTGAGCGGCCAGGAAGATCGCTATCCGGCGGAGCTGTCGGGCGGAATGCGCAAGCGCGCCGGCATCGCACGCGCCGTGGCTCTCCGGCCCCGCTACATTCTGTACGACGAGCCTACCACCGGGCTCGATCCCGTAACATCCGCGGTCATGGACCGCCTCATGCAACGGACCCGCGATCTCGGGGTCACCGGGGTAGTCGTGACCCACGACATGCGCAGCGCGTTTACGGTCGGCGATCGCATCGCCATGCTCCACGATGGAGTCATCCGCCAGATCGGCACGGTGGCGGAAATCAAGGCGACCAGCGATCCGATCATCCGACAGTTCATCGAGGGTCGGCCCGATACCGAGGGGCCGCCCCTTCGGAGGGCCGCCCAGTGAAACGAGGAAACGAGTTCGCGGTCGGGTTGGCGGTGCTCGCCTCGATTGCGCTGGTGATCGGCGGCGCGCTCTGGCTGGGCAATGCTCATATCGGAAGGAAACCGATGACGCACGTGGCTCGCTTCCGGACGGTCGGGGCACTGGGTGTCGGGGCGCCGGTCACGCTTCGTGGCGTCAAAGTCGGACAGGTCCAGGCCGTGAGGCTCAGCGAGGATGGCTGGGTGGATGCCGACCTCACCATTGACAACGACGTCGCATTGCCTCGTCGGCCGGCTGTCATTTCTGCCTCCAGCAGCCTGTTCGGCGAATGGGCGGCGGAGATCATTCCCTTCGAGCCGCTGCCGGACGATCCCAATATTCGCTCCGCGCTGCTCGAATCCGATGCCACCCCCGGCGATGCCTGGCCCGGCGCGACGTTGCCCGACATCGGTCAGCTGACCGCACAGGCCAGCCGCATCGCCGGTGACGTGGCCGACGTAACCCAACGCATCAAGGGGGTCTTCGATACGGCGGCCGTTCGCGACGTTCGTCGCAGCGTCGCGGATCTCACCGCCATCGCCGACCGTCTCGCCAAGTTCACCAATCAGCAAGCCGACCGTCTCGATCGGGTCAGCGCGAGCGTCGCGACCTCTGCCGACGCCTTCGCCGGGGTGGCCAGAGGATTCGAGCGGACCATCGCCCGGGTGGATAGCGCCACCAACGCGAATCAGTTCCAGGAGATCATGAACAACGCGCGCGCATCGAGCACCGATTTGCGTCAGGCGGCCTCCGATTTTCGCTCGGTGATGACAGCGGCCCGGGACAATCAGGCCAGTCTGGTTCACGTGATCCAGTCGGCCGATTCCTTGATCAGTCGGCTTCAGAGTGGCGAAGGGTCGCTCGGACGGCTCACGACGGACACAGCCCTCTACGCCGAAACGCGACGGGCTGTGGTCGAATTGCGCGAGCTGCTGGCCGACGTCAAAGCAAATCCGAAGCGCTACTTCAAGGTTTCGGTTTTCTGATGGGGAAACGACGCGCCGAGCTGGAGGTGAGCGCCGGGGGGATCGTCTACCGCCGACAGTCCGATGCCGGTACCCAGTTTCTGCTGATCAAAGACTCGTACGACAACTGGGGTTTTCCCAAGGGACATCTGGAAGACGGAGAGACGCCGGCAGAAGCGGCGTTGCGCGAGACCGCGGAAGAAACCGGCCTGGATCACCTGCTGCTTCAGGGCCCCATTCGAGTGATTGATTGGCACTTCCGCTTTCGCGGCCGCCACATCCACAAGTATTGCCACTTCTTTCTGTTCGAGTCCGTTACCGGCGAACCGGCTCCCCAGGTCGAGGAAGGCATCACCGCCTGCCGTTGGGAAACGCTGGATCAGGCCCTTGAAGCGCTTTCCTATGACAACGCCCGCGGCGTGCTCAAGCGGGCCGGCGAAATGGTCCGCACTCTGGTCGCCACCGGTGTGGGCCGATCGCGCCCCTCTCCTGACGGCACCTGACCCATGCCGGTGGTCGCGACGTTGCTCGAGAGTCGAGCAGCTGCGCTCGCCCTCCGCCGAAGCCTGCCCAGGGGCGGCCCCGGAATAGTCAGCTGTCGAACCATGGCTCGCCTCCACCGGACCCTCGAGCTCCGGCTGGTGGATGCGATCGTAGTTGCCCCTAATCCCGCTCTCATGCCCGAGGTTGCCGGCCTGCGCCAGGGCTTTCCCGCTATTCCGGTGGTAGCCTATGCACCCTTCCGGCCGGACGACGGCGAGCTCCTGGTCGACTGCGAGCGGCACGAGATTGCCGAGTTCGCGATCGAAGGTGTGGACGACTCGGTGATCGGGGACCTGGTGGTGAGATGCTCGCTGACCACGGCGCGACGGTGGGCACTGGCGGACGGACCGCGGATGCTGCGGCTGTCCGATTCCCTACAGCAGCAAGCCTGGAACTATCTGGTAACCGAGGTGGAGCGCCCCGTTCGCACCCTCACGCTCGCGCGGGAACTCGCAGTGAGCCGGGAGCACCTCTCCCGCCAGTTCGGCGCGGGAGGAGCCCCGAACCTGAAGCGGGTCATCGATCTCACCAGGGTGGCCTGCGCGGCGCAGCTGCTTCGCAATCCCGCCTACCGGATCGCCACAATCGTGAGGCTGCTCCACTTCGCGTCGTCGAGCCATCTCGCGGGAACCGTGCGTCGCATCGCCAGCGTGGCTCCGTCGGCCTTGGGAACATTGGGCCCCAAGGGTGTCCTGGCTGCTTTTGCGCGGGGAAACACACGGAGCAGGTGGTAACGGA
>JBKPOS010000156.1:0-5641 GCA_046733215.1 Gemmatimonadota bacterium | reverse complement strand
CCGCCCAGGCGAAAGACCAGCTGAACGTGATCGCGAGCATGGCGCCAAGCGCGGCGCCGGCTGAGACGCCGAGAGTAAAGGGTGTCGCAAGCGGGTTCCGCAGCAGCCCCTGAAAGACGACGCCAGCTGACGCCAGCATGGATCCAACGAGTGCGCCCGCAAGCGTGCGGGGAAGGCGTGCGATGAAAAAAATTTGGGCGTCGACGTTATCGCCGAACGGAATCGTTCGATCGAATGCCCGGCGCAGGCTGATGTGAGTGGATCCGACGAGCGGTGCAGCCAGAATCACCGCGGCGGCGACGAGACCGAAGCCTCCTACTGTCACCGCAAGACGACGCCGAAGACCGATCGTCACCCCTCGCTCCGCGGCGGAGCTCGCCGGATTGGAACGATGACCACGCGTCCCGTCGGCGGGTGACGCGTGACATCGGCTTCGACGTCATAGAGTTCCCGTATGTGCTCCGACGTCAGCACGTCGTCGGTCGCACCCGCCGCGAGTACACGCCCCTCCTTCAGCAGCACGACGATGCGACACAGACTTGCGGCGAAATTGAGATCATGGGTCGACACCGCGATCGCCAAGGGAATGCGCCGTTGTCGTTCCCGAAGCAGCTCGCCGAGTTCCAGCTGATAGGCAAGATCCAGCGCGACCGTCGGCTCGTCGAGAAGGAGAATGCCATCGCGCCCGGCACCGCCGATCTGCGCGAGCGCCGCTGCCAGGATCACCCGCTGTTTTTCGCCGCCGCTCAGCGTGTCGAACTGACGATCTTGCAACGACAATGTTCCCGTCGCTGCCATCGCCTCTCGCGCGACTAAAAAGTCCCTCGGCCCTTCGATCTCGAACATCGCGAGATGGGGATAACGACCCATCATCACGACCTCGAGTGCGGTGTAATCGAACGCGAGGTGTGTTTCCTGCGGAACGACAGCCATTCGCCGAGCGAGGCTTTGCCGCGGGAATGAACTGATGTCGCGATCATCGAGGAGAACGCGCCCGCGCGCCGGTCGAACCGTCCCGGCCAATACGCGAAGCAGTGTTGTTTTTCCCGATCCGTTAGGCCCGAGGATGCCGACGAATCCACCTGCGGGAAGTGTGATCGTCACGTCCCGCAGGACGGGCGTGTGCTGATAACCAAAGACGACGCCGTCGGCCCGAAGCAGATCCGGCATGCCGTTTAGAACCCTGCTCGGATGCCGACACGGACGGCGCGACCGAGCGCCGGGTAGCCAAGCGGTTCCATGTACTCGGCGTCGGTAAGATTATCGATCGCGACGGTCACTGCGAGACCGCGGGTGATGTCGCAACTCGCGCGGACGTCCCACCTTGAATGCCCGTCATTGACGTTGATCGGCGGTACGAGCGCCGAGAAGTCACTATCGACGCGCTCTCCAACGATGGATCCGAATAGATCCAGCGAGACGCGGCGGTCGGTCCATGACAATTCGGCGAATCCCGCGTGTCGCGGCCGTCGAAACAACCAGTTGCCGACGGCAAAGACCGTGTTGTCCGCGGCTTCGCTGTCCGTCACTTTCGAGGCGGTCAGTGTGTAGCCGAAACGGGCGTGCAGTTGTGTCGCGGGTGCCACTTCGCCCGTGAGCTCGACACCCCGCGCTTTCGATTCGCCGATGTTGAAGTATTGCGATCGGAACGGATTGAAGCTCAGCGTTCGCGTCGAGATGATGTTTCGATAGTGATTGTCGAACCACGTCAGGTCGAGTTTCACCCGATCGTCAGCAAACCGCTGCTCGACACCGGCATCGACGGTGCGCGAGCGCTCAGGTTCGAGATCGGGATTGCCGAGGAAGAAGTCGTTGCGGCTGAACGACTGCAGAAGCGTGGGTTCCTTGATGCCTGTCCCCGCACTGGCTTTGAGCCTCGTCTGTCCGATCGCACCGCTCGAACGGTGAGCGACGATGGCCACAGACGCACGCGGAACGGCGGCGCCGCCGAAGCTGTCGTTGTGTTCGAAGCGAACACCGGCGCTGGCGGATACGTTTCGCCATAGCGCTTGATGTTGAATCGTCAATCCGAGATTGTCGCGACTGGCTGTTGTTTCATCGGCTGCCAGTGCGTCCCGCAGAGTGCCGCGTTCGCCGTCCCAATCCGCGGCCAGTGTGATGTGCTGCGTGCCGGCATCGCTGTTTCCCTGAATCGGGACCCAGTCGGCCTGATAGCTCGCATAGTGGCGATGCAGATATGAGCGGCTGTCGTACGCAAAGTCGAAGAACTCAAACGGCGACACATGGTCGTCGAACTGTGGCGTGTATGGCTCGTCGAGGAGCAGGTTCGTCGACTGCTGTCGCGTCGAGGCCAGTCCATACGTCGCCTGGTGTCGAAGCTTCGACGCGAGTTCCTGAGAAAAGGTCACGCCACCAACGATGTCGCGGCGATCGAAGAACGCGTCCATGTCTGGACGTCCGAACGCCGTCTGTCCCGGCACACCAGATTTGCCGAATTCACCGCGAAAGACGGCGCGTAGCGAGGCGGTCGTCGTCAGCTGCGAGCCTCCGGATCCGGAAATCGTGGTATTGCGAAATTCATTGTTGGGCACTTCATTGTTGGTCGTGTAGTGGGTCACGCCAATTGAGTAGTCGTTTCGCTCACTCGCACCCAGGATCGCTCCGCTGAATCGGGCGGTTCCAAACGATCCGCCTTCGGCGCGGACAGACCCTTGGACCGGAGTTCCCGGACGTGCACGTGCCGTGACGAGGTGGATCACACTCGACATCGCGTCAGATCCAAACAAGGCAGACTGTGCGCCGCGAACAATCTCGATCCGCTCGAGATTCTCGCTGGTCACGTTGTTGAAGTTGAAAGTGCCTCCTGGTTCGTTCAGCGGAATTCCGTCGAGCAGCACCTTGTTGTAGTTGCTTTCGCCGCCGCGAACGTATGCGCTCGTGACCCCGCCGTATGCGCCAGTCCTTTCAATCGCAACCCCGGGGGATGCAAGCAGGACGTCCGCGACAAGCGGAAACTGACGACGCTCGAGATCGGCGGCGTCGAAAACCGAGACGCTGTTTCCGACTTCCCCCGCCGGCATGTCCGTGCGTGTCGCCGAGACGATGACGTGTTCGCTGACCGGCGCCAGCTCGAGTTTGAGATCGAGCGGCCGATCGCTGCACGGAGTCGTCGTGGTTTCAAAGCCAGTGAGTGTCACTTCGATGGTGCAGTTCCCTGCGGTCGTGAGACTGAAACGTCCATCGCTGTCGGTGAACACGCCGCCGGCAGACGAATGATCCGAAGCCACCGCGTGGACGTAGGCACGTGGGAGCGGTCGCCCTGACGGATCGATCACGCGCCCGCTTACGGTCTGAGCGTAGCCAGAGACGGCGGTAAACGACGAGAAAATGAACGCAAAGAAAGCAAGAAAACGAATTCGCATGGGACTCCTTCTCGGCGTGTTCGCGCGCCGGCACCTCCTGGCGGAGGCGGAAAGGACGGCCCGGCGTCAAGTATCCTGGCTCGCGGAATGTATCCTCGATGTTCCGTGGAGGACGCGCCGCATCCCAGGCCTTCCCATGCGCTGGCACAGTGGCTGCCGGTTTTGACCCGGCTGAGGGATGCAACTTCCCGCTTACAGTGGCGGCACCGCGTGGGCTTTTCACCCACTTCTCGTGACCGCCGGGCAGAGCCGGCGATGCGATCTCGCCAGCTCGACGTCAGTTGTTCGGCGAGTATAACATGCCGGTCTCGGAGAGTTCGGGCGTGCGGATTACGGTAAGATCAAGTGTTGGACTGTTGTGTAACTCGTAGCGCAGGGCTTTAGCCCTGCGGCCGGCGCATATGAGCAAGACTTCAGCCGCGAATGCCACCGATGCCACTCTGGCCGCGACATCAGCCGCCGGCGGCATCGTCGTGCGAGGTGACACGGTCACGGTCCAGACGCACGAGCGGATCGAGCTCACAGACATCACCGATCAGGTCGTCGCGATCGTTCGTGATTCCGCCGTGCGCGAAGGAATCGTCAGTCTTTGGTCGATGCACACGACGTTTGCGGTGTTCATGAACGAATCGCAAAAAGCATTGCACGCCGATATCAGGCGTCTTCTCGAAACGATGGTCGACCGCGATGCCGACTGGATGCACAACGATCCCGTTCACTCCGATTGCGATCGGCTGAACGCTGATGCTCATCTCAGGGCGATGCTCCTCGGCCATAGTTTGACGCTGCAGATCAGCGCCGGCGAGCTCGTGCTCGGCCAGTGGCAGCGCGTCCTTACCGCCGAGCTCGATGGTCCGCGATCGCGCACGCTGCGCCTTCAGGTAATGGGAATTGGAGATCGAACGTCTTAAGGCGGCTGGGCTCAGCGCCATTGCCCATAAGCTCGACGCAGGTGAACGCCTCACGTTCGAGGATGGCGTGCGTTTGTTCGACTGCCCTGATCTTCTTGCACTTGGCTGGCTCGCCAACCGCGAGCGCGAGAAGCGTCACGACGGCCGCACCTACTACAACTTCAACATCCGGCTCGAAGCGACCAACGTCTGCGTTGCGAGCTGCCTGTTCTGCTCGTTCGCGCGTCTCAGGCCCGGAGATTCCGGGTCGTACACGATGTCGCTCGAGCAGACGTGGGACAAACTTCGCCATCGCGCGCATCAGCCGCTGACCGAAATTCACGTCGTCAACGGCCTGCACCCGGATCTGCCGTTTGACTACTACCTGGAGATGCTGCGCGGCTTCAAGCGGATCCGACCAGGTATTCACTTGAAGTGTTTCACCGCGGTCGAAATCGCGTTCTTCGCCGATCTCTACAAGATGACCGACGAGCAGGTACTGCGTGAGCTTCAGTCGGCAGGCCTCGACTCGTTACCAGGCGGAGGCGCTGAAATCTTTGCCGAGCGCGTTCGCCGGAAGATCTGCCACGACAAGTGCGGCGCCGATCGATATCTCGAAATTCACAGGATGGCGCATGCACTCGGGATGCGCACCAACGTCACGATGCTCTATGGGCATATCGAGACGAAGGAGGAACGGGTCGATCACATGCTTCGCGCGCGCACCCTGCAGGATGAGAGCGGCGGATTTCAGGCGTTCATCCCGCTCGCGTTCCATCCCGACAATAACCAAATGCGTAAATTGCCGCCGCCGAGCGCCACCGAAACGCTGCGTGTGCATGCGGTGTCGAGGTTGATGCTCGACAACATTGCGCACGTGAAAGCCTTTTGGATCGCGACCGGTGTTGAGGTGGCACAGATAGCGTTGTGGTTCGGCGTGGATGACCTGGACGGAACTGTTCAGGAAGAGAAGATTTACCACATGGCAGGCGCCCGAACCCCCGAGGCGATGACGACCACCTCCATCCGCCGCCTGATCCGCGCAGCTGGCCGCGATCCGATCGAGCGCGACACCCTTTACAACGTTGTAAGCGGGCCTGAATCACCCGACGACGCGCCAGCCTTGGTACAATGAAGTAAGAGGCGAGCGAGCGTAGCGAGCGCGTAGGGGAGTCCGAGGGGCGAAGCCCTCGGGAGTGAAGATGGACATTAAGATCCTTACAGACGTGGAGAAAGCGAGCATTGGCGAGCGGCAACCGCTCCCCGAGCGATATCTCCGTCTGTCAGATGATGAGATGGATGCGCGAATCGCCGAAGCGAAGAAGAAGCTGGGCGACCGCGTCGTCATTCTCGGCCATCACTACCAGC
>JBKPOS010000155.1:0-8892 GCA_046733215.1 Gemmatimonadota bacterium | reverse complement strand
CGAGCTTTGCCCATGCGGGTCGGGCAAGAAGTTCAAGCACTGCCACGGCAAATTCGCTTAGAGAAACGCTTCAGCCGCCGAACTGCTTCATCGCCAGCTGCCGGCGGAATGCCCGGTCGCGCTTGAGGTGCCATTCGCGGCTCATGGCGTGCCGTTTGCTCGCGCAGCGCTCGGAATAGAGCAGCACCCAGTTGCGGCCGCGCGTCGAACGCGCGCCCTTGCCGGCATTGTGCGTGACCAGCCGCCGTGCGACGTCGTTGGTCCAGCCGACGTAAGTGAGATGGCGATTTTTTGCGGTGGTGCCGAGCACGTAGACGTAGCAGTCCATAGTACTCGCTGCGACGATCAGCGCATTCCCGACCAGCGGGTCTCGAACGACCCGGTGGGGACCACCGGCTGGGCACCGGCGAGAAGGCCGTTGTTGCTCGCGGGCGGGGTCGTATAGGCGGTCCGTAGTTCTGGACGAGGCGGCTCGGCTTTGGCCGGTTGTTGAACCGGAGCAGGCTTCGGTGCGGGCGCGGCCTCTGGGGTTGGTTTCGGCGCGGGCGATGGTGCGGGTTCGCTCGGCCACGGCGTCGACCCGGCCGATGCCGTGCGCACGGGGGTGGACGCGGTGTGGGCTGGAGCAGCCTGCTTCGGTTTAGCAGCGAGATCGGTGCTACGTACCGCGACCTGTTCCTTTTGCGGTGGCGGCGGAGCGGCCGTAGGTTCTGATTTCGACCCGCCGAACAGATTGCCGATCAGACCTGCGATCGAGGTCGGCTTTTCCTGCTGGGCCGGCGCTTCGCCCTGCTTGGGCTGTGGTGCCGAATGCGGCATTGGAACGCTTGCCACAACAGCAGGCTCGCTTGCCCGCGGCGGCGATTGCAATTTGGCCAGCGTCACCGCGCCGCGATTGGGCGTCCTCGGCAATGCGCCCGGGACTGCTGCCGCATCGACGGACGGCGCGCTCGCGAGCTCAAAGAGACGGCCGTTATTGTCACCGCTGCTGGACGGCAGTTTCGCCATGAACACCGGATTCATTCCGCCGTCGCCGACGCGGAACGGGACCGTCGACACACCGCTGGCGATGTATTGCGCCATCTTGAGCTGTTCTTGCCGGCGCTCCTCGTGCACCGCGTCAGCAATCGTCTTGTCGAGCTGATAAACGGGGCAGGCGCCCTTTGCGTTGAAAGAGAGCGGTTTGGTTGAATCATCCGGGGCGGCCGGGTCAAAAACGTAGCGCTTCTCGCAAACCGCAACCTTCGGCTCCTGGTGCGATGCGTTGAAGTGGTCGTAGCCCTCCTTCAACATTTTCCAGAATGCGAAGTTCGGATTGTTGCGATGCTTGGCCATGTTCATCGCAGTCATGCGGAATGGGTAGGCCTGGAGTTGGAATGCCTTTTGTCCGCCGAAAAAAGACTCCCGCGCGAGCGCGTAGATTTCCTGGATCTGCTCGTCGGTCATCGCGTAGCAGCCGCGCGAGGAGCAGTCGCCATGCACCATCAGATCAGAGCCGGTGTAGCCCCAGGCGCGATCATAGGCATTCGGAAAACCGGTATTGAACGCGAGATAGTAATTGGAATTCGGATTCATCTGCCCGGGCGTGATGGTGTAGAAGCCCTCGGGCGCTTGACGGTCGCCTACCTTCTTCTTCGGACCGAGATCGCCCGACCATTTGCAGATCGGGTAGGTCTTGAGCAGCGCGTAGTCGCCGTCGCGATTCTTCTTCCAGATCTCCATCTCCGCCTCTTCCTTGAAGATGCGGGCGAGGATCGGTGAATCCTTGTCCATGTTCTTCGACGCCATGTCGGCGAGCGTCTTTTCGGACAATGGTGCCTGCGCGCGGCCGGTCGGGGAAATGCTGTCGGCATCACAGCCGGCAAGGGCAATAGCGGCAAAAACAGCCGCAGACGCCAGCAGCGCGCGAGCGAAAGGTCGTTTCAAAAGTGCCACTCCCCGAGGAGGCGGGCCCCTCATTGGCTAATCGTTATCCATAAGATGTGGCATCTGCAAGGCGATCTGTGCCTTCCCGGGCTACCGCTAACCCTATGGTAAAGCAAAAGTAAACGCCCGCTAGCCTACAGCGCCGCGCGGCCCATTGTGAGAAACTTGTCGCGGCGCTGTTTTCGCACCGCCTCACGGTCGAGTCCCTTCAGTTCCGCCAGGGCATTGGCGATCGCTTCGCCGGTGACTGCGACGGCGGCCTGTGGCTCGCGGTGGGCACCGCCCGTGGGCTCCGGAACGATGCTGTCGATAATCCCGAACCGCACCATGTCCTGAGCGGTGATCTTCATGCTGGTCGCCGCCTCCTGAGCCTTCGTTGTGTCGCGCCACAGGATTGACGCGGCGCCCTCGGGCGAGATCACGCTGTAGATAGCGTGCTCGAGCATCAGCACGCGATTGGCGGTGGCGATGGCAATAGCACCGCCCGATCCCCCTTCGCCCACGATCACCGCAACGTTGGGGACACCGAGCGACAGACATGCATCGGTCGAGCGCGCGATCGCTTCCGCCTGGCCACGTTCTTCCGCGCCAATGCCGGGATAAGCGCCAGCGGTGTCGACCAGCGTGATGACCGGGAGGCCGAAGCGGTCAGCCATCTCCATCAGACGTGCGGCCTTTCGATAGCCCTCCGGCCGCGCCATGCCGAAATTGTGCTTGATCCGGCTTTCGGTGTCGGCACCTTTTTCATGGCCGATGACGCAAACGCTTTCGCCTCGGAAACGTCCGAACCCGGCAACAATGGCGGAGTCCTCGCCGAACTTCCGGTCACCAGCGAAAGGGATGAAGCTGGTGATGAGTCCGTTGATGTAGTCGATGCAATGCGGGCGCTGAGGATGGCGGGCGACTTGCGTTTTCTGCCAGGGTGTGAGCTCGGCGTATAAGTCCTTCAAGGCGAGCGCGGCTTTTGCCTCAAGCCGGCCAATCTCTTCGCTGATGGCGACGGCATCGCCGCTCTCGCCCATCGCGCGGAGTTCCTCGACTTTGGCCTCCAGCTCGGCCACCGGTTTTTCGAAATCGAGATAGCTGCGCATTGGGTCCGGGCAAGTGTTTTCTGGGCGAACTGACGCGGTGAAAGCCTCTTAGTCAAGCAAGCGGGTTAATTTCGCTTTTAAGTCCGTTCTTGGCTAGCCGTCCGCCAAGGGATGGAGATCGCGCACCAGCGTTTTCAGGCGCTCTTCCAGCACATGCGTATAAATCTGCGTCGTCGAGATATCGGCGTGCCCAAGGAGTGTCTGCACCACCCGAAGGTCGGCACCGTTATGGAGAAGGTGGCTGGCAAAGGCGTGGCGCAGGACATGGGGGCTAAGCCGTGACGAGTGAATTGCGCAGGCGGCTCCCAGCGTCTTGAGCTCACGTGCGAAGTGCTGGCGCGTCAGGTGCCCGTGCTCGCCAAAAGACGGGAACAGCCACTTTGACTCCGTGCCGCGTTCAGCCTTGCGGCGCAATTCAAGGTATTCAGCCATTGCCCTCTTGGCCTGCTTGTTGAGCGGCACCAGACGTTCCTTTCCGCCTTTGCCACGCACCACCAGCATTCGCTGATCGTGGCGTGCAGCGGCAGCGGGAAGCGCCACCAGTTCCGAGACGCGCAAGCCCGTTGCATAGACCACTTCGAGAAGGCAAAGCAGGCGCGTGGCGCGCAGGCGCTGAGGGAGCGGCTGTTCGGCGTTATCGCTGTTGGCGCGCGCTGTCTTGAGCAACTTGTCGACGTCGGCGATCGAAAGTACCTTCGGAAGCGAACGCGCACGCTTCGGTCCTTCAAGCACAGCAGCGGGATCATCGCCGCGCTTTCCTTCCGCATAAAGAAACCGATAAAGCTGACGCACCGCCGAAAGCCGGCGCGCCAGCGATGACGATTTGAAGCCTCGCTCGGCGAGACTTGCCAGAAACTTGCGCAAACTATCGGTGGTCGCGTTCGCGATCGTGCTGCGCGATGAACGCAGGTGGGCGGACAGGTCCTCGAGATCGTTGCGATACGCGGCGAGCGTGTTCTCGCCGGCGCCGCGTTCGGCGGCCAGCATGTCGAGAAACAGTTCGATCAGCGCTTCGTCTGATGCCCCTGGCCGGCGGCCCATCGCCTTGCCCCGTTTCCGGCGTCAGTGATTCTTGAGAAACTTGTCGGGGGGAATAGTCACGATGATCTCGCGTGGCTTGTATTTGACGAAAGTGGCGAGCGAGAACACGGCACCGTAAGCGAGGCCGCCGAGCAGGCCAAAAATCACCAGAAATCTGAAAAGACTCGGCATGACCTTTCCGTCGAGGATCGACCGCGGCGTTTTGCGGCGAGTTGCGACCACGTTCCCGAACCGCTGGCAAGACCGGCCGCGCGGTAGCTGATATATGGAACCGAGGATTCGTTTTGAAAGCCTAGCATGGTTAACGGTGCCATCCAAAAACCCGCGGAAAGCGGGCCGGAATCTACAGTGGTCCGCGCACTCGGCGGCCGCTCAATTGTGCTCGTCGGCATGATGGGCGCGGGCAAATCGTCGATCGGCCGCAGGCTTGCTAGCCGGCTGGGAATTCCATTCATTGACGCCGACACGGAGATCGAAAGTGCGGCGGGCATGACCATTCCCGAAATCTTCGAGAAGCACGGCGAGCCTTACTTTCGCGCGGGCGAGGCGCGCGTCATTGCGCGTTTGCTCGACAACGGCCCGCAGGTGCTTGCGACCGGCGGAGGCTCGGTCATGGATCCGCAGACCCGCGTTCTGATTGGTCAAAAAGGCATTTCGATCTGGCTCAAGGCAGACATCGATGTCTTGCTCAAGCGCACAAAGCGCCGCAACGACCGACCGTTGGTGGAAAAGATCAAGGATCTGCTGCCCGTGCGCGAACCAATCTACGCCCAGGCCGACATTATCATTCAGTCCCGCGACGAACCGCACGACACGATTATCGACGAGATAATGGGCGAGCTTCCGAAGCGTCTCGGCCTCCGCGCGGAGAAACCGTCATGACGGCGCCGCTGGGTCAAAGTAAGCCCATCATGGTGCCGGTCGCGCTCGGTGCGCGGACCTATGACATCGTTATCGGCCGCGGCCTGCTTGCAAGCCTTGGCGAGCATATCAAGACTCTGCGGCCGGGGGCGCGCGTAGCAATCGTGACGGATGAAACGGTTGCTGCACATCACCTCGCGGCAACCGAGGCCGCGCTCAAAGCGGCGGGCATCGACAGCGCGCGTATTCTCGTGCCGGCAGGCGAGGGCTCCAAAAGCTACGCGACCTTCGAAAAGGTTTGCGAAGCAATCATCGCCGCACGTGTCGAGCGCAATGACCTGATAGTTGCACTTGGCGGCGGCGTGATCGGAGATCTCGCAGGCTTTGCGGCGTCCTGCGCCAGGCGCGGGCTCGATTTTGTGCAGGTGCCGACGACACTTCTTGCGCAGGTCGACTCCTCGGTCGGCGGCAAGACCGGCATCAATTCGCGCCAGGGCAAGAACCTGATCGGTGCGTTTCATCAGCCGGCGCTGGTGATCGCCGACACGGCGCTGCTCGACACGCTGCCGAAACGCGAATTCCGCGCCGGCTATGCCGAAGTCGCCAAATACGGGCTGCTCGGCGACGCCGCGTTCTTCACCTGGCTCGAGAAGAACTGGCAGGATGTCTTTGCCGGCGGTCCCGCACGCGAACACGCTATTGCGGTCTGCTGCCGCGCCAAGGCTGCCATCGTCGCCCGGGATGAGCGTGAGACTGGAGAGCGCGCACTGCTCAATCTTGGCCACACCTTCGGCCACGCGCTCGAAGCCGGCTGCGGCTTTTCCGACCGGTTGCTGCACGGCGAAGCGGTGGCACTGGGGATTGCCCTGGCGTTCGAGTTTTCGGCCAAAAAGGGCCTGATCGCGGCCTCCGATGCCGCACGTGCGAGCGCCCATCTTGCAGCAGTCGGGCTGCCCACCCATTTAGCGGATGTGTCCGGCGGCATTCCGACCGTCGATGTATTGATGGACCTGATCGCTCAAGACAAAAAAGTAAGGCGCGGCTCGCTCACTTTTATATTGGTGCGCGGCATCGGCCAGGCCTTTATCGAGAACGATGTCGAGGCCGCCGAGGTGCGTGCTTTCCTCACGGACAAGTTGTCGCAATGAGTGCGGCGATGGTCGACACGATCTTTAATCTGCTGCTCGCCATATTCCTGCTTGCCGCCAACGCGTTTTTCGTTGCTGCGGAGTTCGCTCTTGTGAAAAGCAGGGGCTTCCGCATCGATGCCATGGCGGCGCAGAATCGTTTCGGTGCGCGCCTGCTGCAAAAAATGATGGGTAACATCGAAGCCTATCTCGCGTGTTGCCAGCTTGGCATCACAATGGCCTCGCTTGGTCTTGGCTGGATCGGCGAACCGACCGTTTCGGGATTGCTGAAGCCAATTCTCGTTCCTCTCGGGATGCCCGAATCGGCCTTGCATTTGACGTCGTTCTTGCTCGGCTTTCTTGTGTTCTCCTCGCTGCACATCGTTGTCGGCGAGCAGGTGCCGAAGACGCTGGCGATTAGGGAGCCAGTGCCGGTGTCGCAATGGATCGCCTACCCGCTCCACGTATCCTTTCTTCTCTTCTATCCATTGAATTGGCTGCTCAATACGGCGTCGCGTTCTATCCTGCGTTTGCTTGGCGTGAGGGAACCTCCGCACCAGGACATTCTGAGCGACGTCGAGATTGAAGGGCTGGTCGAGGCGTCGGCCGAGCACGGCAAGTTGGAGGAAGGGCAGGCGGAGTACATTCAGAACGTCTTTCGCTTCGGCGAACTCGAGGTCTCCGATGTGATGATTCACCGAACGAACATGATTACATTGAATGCCGACGATAAGCCTGAGGACATTGTTAATGCGGTTATCGCGTCGCCGGTGACGCGGATTCCGCTCTGGCGCGGGAACCCGGAGAATATTGTCGGCATTTTGCATGTGAAGGATCTGCTGCGCGCACTGCATGCGGTCGATGGCGAGGCCTCGAAGGTTGACGTTGCGCCACTTATGGCGCCGGCCTGGTTTGTGCCCGAAACCCGGCCCGTATCTGAGCAGCTCAAGGCCTTCCGTCGCCGTAAGACGCCCTTCGCTCTGGTGGTTGACGAATACGGGGAAGTCCAGGGCCTTGTCACACTCGAGGACATTCTTGAGGAGATCGTCGGCGACATCACCGACGAGCACGATGTCGCTATGCCGGGCGTGCGCCGACAGTCGGACGGCTCCGTCAATGTGGACGGCGCGGTGCCGATCCGCGATCTAAATCGCGTGATGGATTGGAATCTGCCCGACGAAGAGGCGACGACCGTGGCCGGACTGGTCATTCACGAGGCGCGCTCGATCCCCGAAGTGGGCCAGAGCTTCACGTTCCACGGACTCCGCTTCAGGGTCCTGCGCCGCGCGCGCAACCGCATTACTGCACTGCGCATTCAGCCTTTGCCGCGGACACAGTCGGCGAAGGCCAGCTAATTTCCGCCACCTTCACCGGGTGCGGATGCGTGAATCGCGAGCGCGTGCACGCCGCCGGCGAGCTCGGCTGCCAGCGATTTATTGATCATGCGATGACGCTCGATGCGGGTCTTTCCTTTGAACGCGTCCGACACAATATAGACCCTGTAGTGAGTTTGCCCGCCCGGCCGGTGCCCGGCATGACCCTCGTGCTGGTGCGATTCATCAACCACTTTGAGGCTTTGCGGCACGAAAGCCTCGGTCAACTTTTGTGTGATGAGATCGGCGGTTCGCATATTGACCGCTTAGGAGAGCGCGGCCTGCCGGTCAATGGCCACAAACAAGTCTTGAACGCGTCACCTGCGAAAGCGCATAATGTTCGGTCATGAAATTCGACTCACCTCTTTTTGATCGCATTCGCGTCAAGCCGGAGAAGGACCGCCGTCCAAAGACCGGCGGACCCGGCTGCGAGTGGCACGGCTGCAAGGAAAAGGCCACACACCGTGCGCCCAAGGGCCGCGGCCGCGAAAAGGATTATTGGCGCTTCTGTCTCGATCACGTGCGCGAATACAACCAGTCTTACAATTTCTTCGCAGGCATGAGCGACGCAGCCGTGATGGCGTACCAGAAGGACGCGCTCACCGGTCACCGCCCCACCTGGAAGATGGGAACCGGCAAAGGAACCGTGCGTCCAGACGTGCGCGCGTTCGGTTCGCATTCGGATCCGTTTGGGTTGTTCGGTGAAGGCGTTCGCGCCGAACAGAAGGCGCGGGCTGAAACGCGTCCGATCCGCAATGCTGAACGCAAGGCGCTCGAGACGCTCGGTCTCGATATCGACGCGACCTCGCAGCAGGTAAAGACGCGTTTCAAGGAACTGGTAAAGCGCCACCATCCAGACGCCAATGGGGGCGACCGTTCCACCGAAGACCGCCTGGTCGAGATCATTCAATCGTACAACTACCTAAAATCGGTGGGATTCGGCTGACCGGGCGGCGATTGCCGTGAGCAACCCAGCCCCGCCTTTCAGGCAGAGCTGACAGCACCTATCTTATTGAAATAATTGATGGTGCCATTCGAAACGGCCGGGTTTTTTGCCGCCGTGGCGTCTGCTAAGTTGCCGCCCGCCATCAGCCGGCCGTACGAATCGGACCGCATCACGGGCTTCGGCGTTCCGAAGCCACGGAGGATCAATGACCGCCGCAATGCAAGAGAGTGCCGGCCTGCCCGACATGAAAGTGTCGGTTCGGCAGGTTTTCGGAATCGACAGTGATTTGGAAGTGCCCGCCTACTCCAAGGCTGATGAGCACGTACCCGACATTGACAGCGACTACCGCTTCGACCGCCCGACCACGCTAGCAATCCTCGCGGGCTTCTCGAAGAATCGGCGCGTCATGGTCACCGGGTATCACGGCACCGGCAAGTCGACGCATATCGAGCAGGTCGCGGCGCGGCTCAATTGGCCGTGCGTTCGCGTCAACCTCGATAGCCATATCAGCCGTATTGACTTGATCG
>JBKPOS010000154.1:0-11286 GCA_046733215.1 Gemmatimonadota bacterium | reverse complement strand
CGTAGAGTCGAGAGGAACAGCCCTACCGGCTCGGCTCGCTCAACAGCTGGCCGAGTTCCGTCCGTACCCGCTCCACTTGAGGCCGCATCGCGGGCTCGGGGTTGGCTCGAAGCGCGAGGTAGTGTTGGTACGCGCGGATGGCGCCCGCCCGGTCCCCGGTCAGCGCGGCCAACCTGCCCTCCTCCCGCAGGTACGTGGAAAGGAAGAGCGGCTCGGCTTGGAAGTACAGCCGACGCCGGGTCGCGGCCAAGGCGCCCGCACGATCACCCCGGTCTTCCTTCAGCCGGGCGATGACCAGATTCCACCATTGGTCGTAGCCGCGATATGGCGGCCCCGTGAGCATGAGAGAGTCCAAGCGGGCGATCCGATCGTCCAAGTCGACCCGCTTTTCCGCGCTAGCGAGGAGCGCGTCCAGCAGTATCGCGCAGCCCTTCGAAAAGAGAGCCAGAGCCGGGCTCACGCCTGGTCCTGGTGCCTTCCCTCGCAACCGCGCGATCGCGGCCTGAGCGCCAGCAAGCTCACCGTGTGCGAGCCGCCACTGCTCCAAGTAGCAATCCCGATCTTCCGGGCCGGGCGAGGGAACTCCGGGTCGCGCGAGTCGACGTTCAAGCACACGCGCGGCCGCGGCTCCCGCGGCGCTATCTCCGTCCCAGTAGAGGGCGTCCACGATCTCCGACAAGGTTGGGTACAGATGATCCGGGCTGAGCTCCTGCCACGCCTCCCTGGATCTGAGGGCTTCTGCTGGTCGGCCACGGTTGAGTGCGAGGGCCCCGATTTCCGCGAGAATAGCGCCGCGGTAGGGGAGGCGACTCTCGCTTGCCTGCATCGCCGCCTGCACTCGTTGGGCATCTTCCAAGCCTACTCCGTCGTACTGGCTCAACTGCCCGATGGTCACCAGCTCGTCCGGGAGCATCTCCCCAAACTTCGCCCGTATACGCCGGAGCGCGGAGCTATCGTTCAGCGCGACGGCGATCCGCCATCGCACCACAGCCGCGGATTGACCGGCGGGGTTGTTTCTCCCGTAGAATCCGGCTAGGCGCCGGATGGTCGCGGTGTCGCCCGCGCGGGCCGCTAGGATTGCCAGCTGATCGATTGCCGGCGCGAAGGTCGGATCAAGCTCGATCGCTCGCCGGTAGGCGGAAGCCGCACGACCGTGTGCCGTGGGGATGCCGAGCATCTCCCCGTAATAGAACAGAGCGTCACCGAGGGAGGTCCAGGCCTCCGCCCGGTCCGGTGCCAGCGCTACGAATCGTTCAGTGGAGCCGAGGAGGTGAGCGTAGGTAGTCGTATCGGAATACCCTTGTCCGATCAGCGCGACCAAGTAGGCGAGGTCCCGTGGATTGAGGCGGGCGCGGGCCGTCCAGGCCAGCGCTTCGCCCCGATA
This sequence comes from Gemmatimonadota bacterium, assembly GCA_046733215.1. Lineage (GTDB taxonomy): Bacteria > Gemmatimonadota > Gemmatimonadetes > Gemmatimonadales > GWC2-71-9 > DASQPE01. The sequence goes on along the minus strand of JBKPOS010000154.1, from coordinate 9,902 downwards.
GACAGCTTCATATTCACCAGTCCGGTTCCCTGCAGCGAGCAGTCCGAGGGCGGCGAGTGCAAATGTCGAGTCGAGCTCGAGTGCCTTTCGGAACTGAGTCACCGCTTCCGCGTACCGTCCGCGACGGTACCTAACCTGGCCGTCCAGGTATGCTCGCAGCGCCGGAAACGACGTGCTGGTGAGTGAGGTGAGGCGTTGTTCTCCTTCTCCGGCGCGCAGCGAGAGGAGCTTCGCGACAAGCTGATCCACCAGAGTGGGGAGACTATCCGTGGGACCATCGACGCTCGTTTGTGCCCGGGTCTGACCGCCGGGTACGGTGAGCACTGACGCATTAAGGACCACCCGTCCCGGCGCGCCCACCACAGTGCCGACCAGAAGCTGACCAGCGCCAAGTCGCTCGGCCACCTTGAGTGCGGCATCCTGGGGGAGCTCGCCGCCATCGGACCCGGACGCGCGTCGCCAGCCGCTCAGGACTGAACGGGGGTCCGCCGCGCGCGGGCCACCTTCCCCGGTGAGCTCGGCCGCGAGGAGATCTACCATTCCTTCACGGAGGTAGCCGAGGGCCGGGTCGGCACTCCGGACTCGGAACGGGGCGACGGCGACGATATCGGGGTCAACCGGCCTGCTGGGAGCCCGTTGCTTCACGAGTATGGCCCCGATGGCGATCACGACCACCCCGATCATCGCAGCCAGGGTAGCCGTCAGCGTCCGCCAGCTGGGTCGAGCGGCGGTCGCCCGCGCCGGGATGGCGGGCGACACAGCGGTGGTCGAGGGGCTTGCGGTAGAGGCGGCGAGCGTCCGAGCGAAGTCCGCAGCAGTCGCGAACCGATCGGCGGCGACAGTGGCGAGGGCCCGGATAACTGCCCGGTCCACGTGCTCCGGGACACTCGGGCGCACGCGGCGGACCGACGGGATCGGGTCACTGAACCGCTTGGCCATGATGGCCTGGGCGGTGGGGCCAGTATAAGGCGGCTCGCCCGCGAGCATCTCGTAGAGGACGCAGGCTGTCGAATAGATATCGCTGCGCCCGTCGAGCCGCCGATCGGCCGCTGCCTGCTCTGGACTCATGTATGCTGCGGTACCGATCGCGAGTCCGGTTTCGGTCAATCGCTCGGTGGTGGCCGCGCTGAAGACGTGGGCGATTCCGAAGTCGGCCACCAGGGCCTCCTCGCGTGCCAGCAGGATGTTCTCCGGCTTGATGTCACGGTGAACGATCCCACGCTCCTGGGCGTATCCGACCGCGGCGAGGACGTGGCGAGTGATCTGGAGGGCGTCCTCCACGGGCAATTGGCCCTCCCGGCGCAGCCGGCCGCGCAGGCTCTCGCCCTCGACATAGGGCATGGCATACCAGAGCTGGCCGGCGGCTTCGCCGGAGTCGTGGACGGGGAGGATGTGCGGATGCTGGAGGCGAGCTGTGACGCGGATCTCGCGCTGGAATCGCTCGGTCCCGAGGACCGACGCCAGCTCGGGCCGAATGACCTTTAGAGCGATGAGACGATCGTGCTTAACGTCACGCGCGAGATAGACCGTGGCCATGCCACCCCGCCCGAGCTCGCGATCGAGCTCGTATTGGCCACGGAGGGCGTCAGCCAGGGGAGAGGCCGTCACGTCGGGCACGGTCCGCGTCCTGATCGAGGGACCTTTCGAATCTGGCCTGACGTGGGGCCCATTGCTAGCGGAGCGGTCGCTACGCTGGGACTGCACCGTCGAATGCACCTGTAATGCCGCGCTTTCTTAGCGCAGCCTGGCGATTCATGGCGCGTTTTCACTCTGAGGACCCGGTTTCTCCTCTGAGGGATTCACACTCATAATGCCGGGGTCGAGGGTTCGAGTCCCTCCCCTGCTACTGTTCTCGAAACCACTTGAGCCGCTTGGCTCGAGTGGTTTCTGATTCTCGGCACCCCGTACTGCACCGCCTCCGCCTTCCGGGCTTGACGGCCGTCCAATCGCGCCGTAACTCAACGTGAGCTAACCCCCTGAGATTCACCCGATGTGGTTCGAGCAAGCCGCAGGACCGCAGGCCGCCGTCGACGCACCCGTCGTGCTCCTGGTCGAAAAGCATGACTCGCTGCGCCAGCTGCTGGACGAGTTGCTCACAGAAGCGGGCTATCGCGTGCTTGAAGCAGGGTCGCGGCGCGCTCTCCAAGGCCAACTGCGCGAAGCCACGCGAGTCGATGTCATCGTGACCGACACTGGACTTCGACTTCCGGGCTGGGAGGTGGTTCAAGAGGCGACTGGAGCTTGGCCTGGAGTTCCCGTCGTTCGGCTAGTTGGCTCCGCAGCGGACGCAATGCCTGTCTATGGTGAGGATCCCTCGACCATGACTCTCGTGACCAAGCCGTTTGTGATCACCGAGCTACTGGACGTGCTGGATCGGCTCGTCCCCACTCGGCGACCATGGCGTACAAGGTGGATTCGATAACTCGAAGAACGCTCTGCACGAGAGCCCGCGGGTGCAAGATTCTTATTCAGTTGTCGTTGCGACATCACCACAGGCGCTTTCCGTAACTGTGGCCTCAACACCTACGCCGGCGTGATGTGAGCGTGCGAGTAGCAGCATCTAAGCCCCGATGCCGCAAGCGAAAGCTATTCGAGGGTTGCTTCCGACCTCGCTGGCATAAGACACGCTGCTGCTTCTTGCAGTTTCCAGCATGCGACCCGCGCTCGCGGTCAACCGAGTGCTACTGATTGCCAGCGGTGCTTCCTGGAATCGAGGACATCACCGATGCTCCCCCGCTCTATAGCGGTCTTCTTTGCCGTTGCCTTGGCCAGTTGCGGTGCCACCGGCACCGAGCCGACGCTCTCCGACGCGAAGGCCGGTACGCCGGTCGCGAAGCCCACCGCCAGCTTCATACAGGCGCAAGCGTTCGCCACCTTCATTCCGTCGGGTACGGTCAACTGGGAACTGTTCGTGGCGCGATATGCGACCAACGGAATGCGACCGGATTCAACGATTCTTATCGTCGATCACTGCCCACAAGATTGTGAGGTGACGGACCCGAGCGAGGTTACCGTCGTTTTCCGTGGCTCGATTCCGGATAGGGACTTTAAGGTCGGCAGATGGCAGAGGAATTGGGAGCTGCACACTGCCATCCCGGGGCAGGGCAGTATCGATGTGACCTTCCACAATGACGGCAACTGGTCCCCGCCCTCCGGGACCCAAAGCATTCCCTCGGGGCTCAGCGGAACGGTGCTCGGGCTGAATGCCAACGGCGGGTTTGTTACGCTGTTCTTCGACCCCCGGGGACTCACAGTTCCATAAGAGTCCTTCAGCAGTACTCGGTTCGCTGCCACCGCCTCAGGTCTCCACTAGTTGCTCACTGTGGGACTCCTAAGCAGATGGTTAACGATTGCCCTGCTCGCGGCTCTTATTGCGGCAGCGCACTGTAGCAACCGGCCTGGTTCTGATTGTCCGCTCCAGATCCGACAGTACTATCTCTCCCACAAGGCACCTCAGGTCGTCGTCCGCAATACGGCGACCTATGCCGTTGGCCGGATCGTCGTTCATGCGGCCTATCAGGACCTCTTCAACACGTACCACGAGCCCACCCAGGCGTTCGATACAATCCTCCAGCCGGAGCAGCAAGTGACGCTGCCATTGGCCCCAATCCAGGGCAGCATCGAATGGGAGTCACTCAGTCTGTTTGCGACTTGTCAGGCGGTGGGTCAGCTTGATCCGGCGGCGGGAATGGCCCACCTTGACGTCATGCCTACCTACGTTGCCCGGGTCGATCGCGACGGTGAAGTTCTGCTCGAGCGAGCCGACGTCACAGTAGAAATCCTGAGCGAGGGGGATTGGAGAGCCCGCTTTTTCATCCCGCCAGGCAGCAAGCTCGCGCGAGGCGCCAAGCTCAACTTTGCCTTTGCCGACGGGCGTGAGGGACAGGCTCATGTCGATCACATCCATCGGGCCCTGGCAAAGAAGGGGCCCCGGCTCGTGGAGGTCGCCGGCATCGGACCGCTCGGCTGATCGAGCTACTCCCTTCAAGTCCTCGTCATCAGGACCGGTGCGTTGCGTCCCTGGCCCCTGTCGAGTGATGTTGAGAGGACTCCTTCAGGACATCGCTCGTGACGGACGACGAAGACGTCGTTGGTCGCTGGCAGCGGATCCAGCGGCCCGCAATCGGTCGATGGCTGTTAATCGCGACCGTGGTCCTGCTGCTCCCGATCCTGGTGATCGCGGGCATTCTTTTCGGCGCCGGCCGCTCCCTCGCCCTGGGCGCGGTTCAGCACCTGGCGGCGCGAAAATTCCCCACGCTCGAATGGGTGGAGCCTCAAGAGCTGGAACACTGGCGCAGCGACTCGTCGCGACCGCAACCGGTCGTGTTGGATGCGAGAACATCACCCGAGTACGTGGTCAGCCATCTCAAGGGCGCCCTCCGCATCGATCCTCGTGCCCCAAACTTGCGAACGGTTGCCGCCTTTGCGCGCGATACGCCGGTGGTTGTCTACTGCACGGTGGGATATAGAAGTGCCCGGGTTGGGCAGTGGCTTCGGCGGCAGGGTTTTCACTCGGTGTACGATCTAGCCGGCGGCCTCTTCGGCTGGGCCAACCAGGGCCGTCCAATGGAAGCAGACGGCCGCCCCGTCCTGCAGGTACATCCCTACAACGAGCTATGGGGTCGATTGCTCAAGCCTGAAGCCCGAGCAGATCGTCCGCCGGTTACTGATCCCCTGAGCCTGCCTTGACTGCTACAACCGGTGCGAGGGCAGCCGCGCCGCCGATACTCTCGCGCGAAAGAGCAACGCTGTCCACCCGCCACCGCCCCTCCGAGTTAAGCGGCACCAGATCGCACTGATAACGCGTCCGGCGAATCCCGCCGGCGGGGGTGGGGTGATCGAGAGCACCCAGGATGCGGAACCGGCCATCGTCGAGCCGGCGCCAACTCCAGTTGCCTGCCTCCCGGTTCATCCCTTGATCTTGGCCGGCTTCGGCTCGCTTCACGAACTGGCGGCATGTCGCGTGAGCATCGCTCAGGTCCGGCCAACTCACGAGAAAGCGACCCATACTCGGCAGGCGCAACTGAGCGGCCAGTGGCACCAGAATGGTGAACAAGGCGGCGAGCGAGAGCACCTCGCAGGCGAGAAGGCCGACACGAGGCCGCCGCCGCCGCTTCCGGCGAATCATGCGCTCGGAGATTGGAGCGATCCGAATCGGCGTTATCGAGCTCGTCATCTCACACCTCGACTTGTATCAAACCCGCCGCTCTCAGTACGAGCGTCTTGCTATAGCAGATTGCCGCTCCGGACGTTTCGCCGCCGTGACTACACTCACGTGGCGATTTCGCTGTCAAACGGCGTGACCGAGGCGCGTTTTCCGGAGTCTCTTAGGTCACCGGCCAAAGACACGAACGCCGGTGTAAAACCGGCGTTCGTAGGTGCTGTCCTGCTTTGTCCAATCCGACACCTGCCCAGCTACACAACTGGTCGAGACCGTCCCGACAGCAGGTTGATCAGCAGAATGACCAGCGCGATCACCAGCAGAATGTGGATGAACCCGCCCAGCGTGTAGGAGCTCACCATACCGAGCGCCCACAGAACGAGCAGGATGACGAAAATGGTCCAGAGCATGGATGCGCTCCTGAAGGAGTGGGTGAACGGCCGTCTGCCCTACCGGGCCGAGCGACCACTGGTCGCCATGTTGCTGCGCTCGAAGTCGTCGATCTGGCGATCGATCTCGTCCCGCGCCAGCCCATAACGCTGCTGCAGCAGGCCCACGAGCTGATCCCGCTTGCCCGCGATCACGTCCAAGTCATCATCGGTGAGTTTGCCCCACCGCTCTCGAACCTTGCCCCGCATCTCCTTCCACTTCCCTTCGATGTAGTCCCAAGCCATGCGTGCCTCCAAAAAGAAAGGCGTGAATCGACCGCGAACCGCGGTGTCAGGGTAGTGATTACGCGCGGGCTCGGCAAGAGACCCTTAAAGGTCGATTTTGTGATAACCCCTAGGGCATAATGCGGAGGCGCGCTGCATCACCGAGCACTCGTGATCCACATTCATCCGAGACCGTCGCGGCAAGGCTATGGTTCAGAATGCTCGAAAGATTGCTTGCCTCATGTCTCCTGATCGGGATGATCGACGCGAGCTTCCCAGATATCGGATCGGCCCAACTTCCCACCTGGGTGGTGGAAGCACCGGCGCGCCCCGTGCTCACCGCGCTTTGGCAGGCGAGCATCTCGGCCCGGGCAGAGCGCGTTGCTTGCGTCAGTGGTCGCATCGGACGTGACACGGTATGGATCTCCGGTGGGGCCCCGGTAGTGATGTCGGGAGCTGACTCTCTCACTGCGGAGGGAGAGCCTTCCCTGGTGCAGTGCGGCCCGCCGCGCTGGATCGGAACCGTCCACACCCACATCCGTTCGACCGACGATCCGGATCCGGCTCCCCGCTTTTCGCCGGGCGATCGGGCGCAGATGTCGGCGTGGGTTCGCCGGTGGGGTCGTCCTGGAGCGTTCTGCGTGCTATACAGCGCCGAGGGCGCGCACTGTGAGGTCTATCCGTGGAGCGGGCCCCGGGATTCGGCGTCCTCACGCTGACGGTGCTCCACCCGATCGCGTGGTATCTTCCAGCCATGCCCACTGCCCGTCGGACCCACGGTTTCCGCGAATCCGTGATTCGCGGCATGACTCGCCTCGCCCGGGAACATCGAGCCATCAATCTCGCCCAGGGATTCCCCAACTTCGCCGCGCCTGAGCTGCTCAAGTCGGCGGCGGCTGAGGCCATCGCGGGCGACATCAATCAGTACGCCATTACCTGGGGCGCACAGCGACTGCGCGAAGCTCTGGCCCGCAAGTACCACGGGTGGTACGGCATGACCATCGATCCCGAGCGCGAGATCACGGTTACGTGCGGCGCCACCGAAGCAATGATCTCGACGCTCCTGGCCGTGGTCGATCCCGGCGATGAGGTGATCATCTTCGAGCCGTTCTACGAGAATTACGGACCCGACACCATCCTGTCCGACGCGCGGCCGATCTTTGTTCCGCTCGAGCCCGGTCGCTCGCTCGATCTCGAGCGCCTGAGCGCCGCCTTCTCTCCTCGCACGCGCGCGATCGTGGTGAACACACCGAGCAATCCCTCTGGGCGCGTACTCACCAGGGAGGAGTTGGAGGCGATTCGCGACCTTTGCGTTCGGCACGATTGCCTGGCGGTCACCGACGAGATCTACGAGCACATGGTCTACCAGGGGAGACACGTTCCGCTGGCAGCGCTCCCGGGAATGGCGGAGCGAACGGTGACGATCAGCGGAGCCTCGAAGACCTTCGGCGTGACCGGCTGGCGGATCGGCTGGGCCTTGGCGCCCGAATCGCTCACCGATGCGATCCGGAAAGTGCACGACTTTCTCACCGTCGGAGCCCCGGCACCACTCCAGGAGGCGGTCGCGGTGGCGCTCGATCGTCTGGATGAGCGGTTCTATCACGAGCTGACGGCGTCGTATCTGGCTCGGCGCAATCTGCTTTCGGATTCACTGGTCGAGGCCGGGTTTCGCTGCGTTCCGCCCGAAGGCGCCTACTACATCCTGGCCGACTTCTCCGAGCTGAGTGACCTGCCCGACACCGAGTTCGCCGTGTGGCTTTCGCGCGAGGTGGGCGTAACACCCGTACCGGGCTCCAGCTTCTACCACAACGCTGCCGACGGACGCAGCCAGGTCCGATTCGTCTTTTGCAAGACGGACGATATTCTGCTCGAGGCCACTGCTCGGCTCCGGCAGTCGCGCGCGATCCAGGGCGGACGCAGTGTCCGCTCGGCAACGTTCGAGACTGCCGCTCGGAGCGGGCTCCAGTCCTAAAGGTAGAGCCGCCCTTGCCAACGGCGGCTCTGCGTCGCACTCTGAGCCAAAGGCCGCATCGCATGGGAACCGACAACACACGCTCACACGTCCGCATTCACTATCCGTCCACCCGACGGCCGCGTCTCGTGTTGCCTGCCGGCGCGCACGAGGTGCTGGACCTTTCTGCCGAAGGGCTGCTGGTCACCGTGCCTGAAAGCGCCGCCAAGCCGACGTTGGGTAGCCGGGTGGAAGGAACACTGGAGCTGCCGACGGCCGGACCGCTGGCAATCCGCGCTCGGGTTGTCTGGGTCGATGGTGACCGCGTGGGGCTGCATCTCTGGCCGGATGCCATCCCCTATCCTGTCCTGCTGGCCGAAGAGCGTAACGTCGCCCCCACGCGCAGCAATTGATCGCGGTCTGTCTGCCGAGGTCGTGCGGGGATCCCTCCATGAGCTTTACGGATCGGGCGGATGCCGGCCGTCGCCTTGCGGCGGCGTTGACTCCGCTTCGGCAACGCGATCCCGTAGTCCTCGCATTGCCTCGGGGCGGGGTTCCAATAGGCTATCACGTCGCGCGGGCGCTTGGTGCGCCGCTGGACGTGATAGTCGTCCGAAAGCTGGGAGCGCCCGGGCACGAGGAGCTGGCCGTCGGCGCAATCGCGCGGGGCGCCGTCTACGTCGACTGGCCGATCGTGCGCCAGTTAGCCGTGACCCAGGCCTATCTCGACCAGGTGATTGGCGCTGAGAAGGAGGAACTCGAACGACGGGAGCGGGCTTATCGAGGCGGCCGGCCGGCAGTGCCCGTAAAAGGCAGGACCGTAATCGTGGTAGACGACGGCCTGGCTACCGGCGCCACGCTCCGCGCCGCGCTTGTTGCGGTACGAAGTGAACAGCCGTCAAGCATTGTCGTAGCGGTCCCGGTCGGAGCACCCGAGAGCGTGGCTCGCCTTCGTGCGGTGGCCGACGATGTGGTGTGCCTCGAGATGCCGCCGGATTTTCGAGCCGTGAGCCTTTCCTACGAGGATTTTTCCCCCACGAGCGACGCCGAGGTAGTAGAATGCCTCGAAGCCGCTCGTTGAGTTCCCCCTCGCTGCCGGAGTGTCGATGCACGGAGCCGATGCCGAAAAGGTCGAGCTTATCGCACGTCTCGTTGCCGTGATGGGCCGGACCTTCTCTGCCGCTGAAGGTCGCGAGGCGGGCGTGCGCACCCTGAGCGATCGCCTGCTGCGACTGGACGACGCGACTCTGCGCCAGCTCGCCGCGAGTTTCGGGTTGGACGAGCCCGGCGAACCGGAGCCGGAAGAACGGTGAACTATGTCTCGCGCATTCGTCAATGAAGACGCCGGGGGAGAGGCCCCGCGTTACCTCCTTCCGCACCCTGACGATCCGGCCTACGATGCCGCGGCGGCGCGAGCTCTGCTACGGGGGGCAGATGAGGGCGATTCCGCGAGCGCGGAAGCAGCAACCGGCTATGTCTTCGGTGAGCCCCGACTGCGCCCTCATGTCGAGCGTATTCTCGAGGAGGCGCGGGAGTCGGGGGATGAGCGGCTGGAACAGCTGGCAGAGCGCTTTCTCCGCCGCGCCGCACGGTGACCGGCTGAGGAGCACATGAGCCAACTTCGGCCCACGCCGCGATTCTTCTATCGCCTGACGAACGGTATCCGGATTACGGTCCGGCCGGAGTATCTCGCCGCCCGGTCCGATCCGGCGCAGCATCGGTTCGTGTTCGCCTATCACGTTCGGATCGAGAACGTCGACAATCGAAGCGCCCGGCTGATCAGCCGGAAATGGCTGATTCACGACGAGATCGGTGAAGATGTGGAGGTCGAGGGGGAAGGGGTCGTGGGTGAGCAGCCGGTCATCGGTCCGGGTGAGGTCCACGAGTATCAGAGCTTCATCGTGCTCAAAGCTCCCAGCGGCTACATGGAGGGGTCGTACCGGTTCATCCGCGCTGACGGGAGCGCATTCGAGGCGGAGATCCCGCGTTTTGCGCTGCTAGTGGCGGAGCTGGGAGCCGGCTGAGTCATTACCAAGGGCCGAATTGTTACCTTTCCGGCTGTGACTCGAACCGAATCTCTCCGCTCTGCCTTCGCCGTCGAACTCGACCGACTGCAGCTCGGTCGGGGACGCTTGCT
>JBKPOS010000153.1:0-28276 GCA_046733215.1 Gemmatimonadota bacterium | reverse complement strand
GAAGGAGGCGGCCGGCGTGTTGAAAGTATCAGTGGCCTACCTGCGGACCTCGAGCTGCCCGAAGCTCTTGCTGCCGGGAAGCGGGCCACGCGGGAAGCCACTTGTACGTTACTTGCGTTCCGATGTTCTTGCATGGGCCATGGCCCGGAGAACCTGATGGTATTTAACCGCCCTGGTCGTCCTAACCTGTATCTGGCCGTCCCCACACGAACGGGCTCCGTGCGGCGCTCCACGGGAACCGCTAACAAGACGATAGCCCGCATGATGGCCCGAATGCTCGAGGAGATTGGACCGAGCGGCCGCCGGGATTGGGAGATGCTCGAGGCTGTGGTCGCCAACCGGCTCACGCTGGGGGCGCTGTTCGATGCATGGCGCATGAACAACGTGGAGAACCTTCGCGCTCGGCTCGCCGATGAGGACCTGACGGTTCACATTCCAGTATGGCGGGCTTGGCTCACCGACCAGGTGCGGCCGCAGAGCGCGGACCGGTACGTGGCGCATCTCCGCACCCTCATGCCCGAGGGAAGGGCTTTCCTCCGATCCGATTTTACTGGCCCGGCTGTCACCAAGTGGCTGGCGAGCCGCACGGCACTGGTGCAGAAGCGGCGGCCATCATCTAAACAGTCACGCCGGCGCGAGAATCCCCCTCCCCGCCCCGTATCGGGTTCATCCAAGCGGAAGTATCTGGCCGCGGTGCGAAGCTTCGCTGCTTACCTCCGGGAGCTGGGCATCCTGACGGTGAATCCTGCACGCGACGTGTCCGCACCACGTGCGGCGCCGCCCCGCTGCGAGTTCTTGGACCTCCAGGACGCGACGCGCGTTGTGGAGGGCGCCCAGGCCCCTTACCGCGCCATTTTCGCGCTCGCATACGGCGCAGGCCTCGAGGTGTCGGCCATTCTCGCCCTGGTGGATGCTGACGTGAGCCCCCAAGCCCGTGAGGTGCGAGCCCGCGGGACTAAGTGGTGGACGCGAGATCGCATTGCGCGAGTCGCCGATTGGGCCTGGCCCTACGTCGAGGCGCATCTGAAAACCGTGCTGCCAGGAGAGCGACTGTTCCGCGGTATCGACCGATGGAAGGCCAGCAACGTGCATCGGGAACGGCTCCGCGCCCTTGGCCTGCCCCTGCTCCGGCTCCACGATGCTCGGCACCATTTCGCCGTCCGCTGGGTGCGCGCCGGCGTGCCTGCCGAGTTGGTGGCGCGTCAGCTCGGCCACCGCGACGCAACGATGGTGCTCAAGGTGTACGGACGGTTTGCACCTCAGCGGATCGAGCGTGACCGATGGGAGGCAATCGCAGCGAAAATGGACGAGGAATTGGCTGGCGAGTGTACCAACGAGTGTACCGAGACCGAGAAAGCACTTGAGCCGGAGAGCCCAAGTGCCTGGGAGGACGATAGCAGGGGAGGGACTCGAACCCTCGACCCCGGCATTATGAGTGCCGTGCTCTAACCACCTGAGCTACCCTGCCGAACGGACGGCAATCCTACCCCGGCCGACCGCAAAGCGTCAAGCATCAGTGGCCGGCAGCGGAGTCGGGCCGCACGATCTTGTAGAGGAACTCGCCCTTCCGAATCATGCCGAACGACTCCCGTGCGACCCGCTCCTGCACCCGCGGATCCCGCTCGATCGCGACAGCCGCCCGGGTGAGCGAGTCGACGAGCCCCTGGAGCCGGGCCACCTCCGCCTCCTCCCTCGCGACCTGACTCTCCAGCTTGAACAGGTCGCGGGTGCTGTACTCGCCGCCTTGCAGCGCAAACCCCACCGCCGCCAGCAGGATGGCGAGTGCGGCCCAGCGTCCCGGCGTCACAGCGGGTAGAGGTCTCTTCCCGGATAGTGGGCCAACTCGCCCAGCTCCTCGCCGATACGAAGCAGCTGGTTGTACTTCGCGATCCGGTCCGTGCGGCTGGCGCTGCCGGTCTTGATCTGGCCGGCCCCGCTGGCCACCGCGAGATCCGCAATAAACGTGTCTTCGGTCTCACCCGACCGATGCGAGATCACGACTCCATAGGCGCTGCCCTTGGCCAGCTCGATGCATTGCAGCGTCTCGGTGAGCGTGCCGATCTGATTCACCTTGATGAGAATGGCGTTGGCAACGCCCTCCTCGATCCCGCGGCCCAGTCGGTCGACATTGGTGACGAACAGATCGTCTCCTACCAGCTGAACCCGGTCGTGCAGTCGCTCCGTGAGAAGCGTCCAGCCCTCCCAATCGTCTTCGGCGAGTCCATCCTCGATCGATACGATGGGATAGCGGTCGACCCACTGTGTATACAACTCCACCATGTCGGCGGCACTCCGGCGACTCCCGTCTCCCTTCTTGAAGACGTACTCCCCGTCCTGATGAAACTCTGACGCAGCCGGGTCCAGAGCGATCGCGAGATCCCGCCCGGGCTGGTATCCTGCTGCCTCGATGGCTTGCATGACCGCGTCGAGCGCCGCCTCGTTGGATGGCAGCATCGGTGCGAAACCGCCCTCGTCGCCTACCGCGGTAGACAGCCCCTTCTTGCTCAGGACCTTCTTGAGCGCATGAAAGGTTTCGACCCCCATGCGCAGTGCCTCGCTGAATGCCTCGGCCCCGATGGGCACGATCATGAACTCCTGCACATCTACGTTGTTCGAAGCGTGGGCGCCTCCGTTCAGGATGTTCATCATCGGCACCGGGAGAACCCGTGCCATCGGCCCACCCAGATAGCGATACAGTGGAAGCCCCGTGTCGGCCGCTGCGGCGCGCGCGACCGCGAGGGACACGGCAAGGATCGCATTCGCGCCGAGCTTGCCCTTGTTGGGCGTGCCGTCCAGGTCCATCATCTCGGCATCGACTGCGATCTGGTCGCTCGCACTCATCCCTTCGAGCCGTGGTCCGATCACCTCGTTCACATTGCGAACCGCCTCACTGACACCCTTGCCGCCGTAGCGCTTGGTATCTCCGTCTCGCAGCTCGACGGCTTCGTGTTCTCCGGTGGATGCTCCGCTCGGCACGGCCGCGCGACCCTGTGCTCCGCTCGAGAGGACGACATCAGCTTCGACGGTAGGGTTCCCGCGGCTGTCGATGATCTCGCGGGCATGCACTTCGATGATGGTGGACATGCAGCTCCTGGAGGGGGCGGAAAGACGGCAAGCTATGACGTGCTCCGAGCAGCGTCAACGTCGGCTTGCTGGCGCTCGAACCAGACGCGAGCGCGAGCCAGCAAATCATCGCGATCGTCGTAATCCAGCCCTTCAGTCGGCATCGGACCACCCACGATCAACGCAACCGGGCGGACCCGCAGCCATAGGCTGCCGGGCGGCAGCACCCAATGGGTATCGCGCAAGTACACCGGAACCAGAGGTACGCCGGCCACAATCGCGAGCACGAACGCTCCCTTTTTGAATTCCCCCAGTCGGCCATCGCGGCTTCGGGTTCCCTCGACGAAGACGATTACCGAACGGCCGCCCCGGATAATCTGCGCCGCATTCTCGTAGCTATGGGTCGCCGCATCGAGATCCCGCCGATCCATCGGGATCTGCCCGGTGGCGTGGAGCCCGCGGCCGAAGAGCGGAATGGCGTACAGCTCACGCTTGGCGATGAAGCGGAGCGAGCCCGGCAGACTCGCCAGAAGAATCCAGATATCCACGAACGACGCATGATTGGCGGCGAACACATAGGGTCGCTCGGGCTCGAGATTCTCGAGGCCCTCCACCGAGACCGGCAGTCCCGTAGCGGAGATGAGACGCCGAGCCCAGTCGCGAGGCTCACGGTCGTAGACACCACCCGGGCGGTCCGGGACGCCGACCAATGCTGCCACACTCGCGCGCAGCGCATGCCAGAGCGTGAAGCCCACGATACAGGCCAGCGACCACAGCGGACGCATTCAGCGAAAATGATCGAAGCCGGTCAGGGTCACCTCGGCGCCGTTCAGCAGGAGCCGCGTCCCGGTTCCCGTGAGCACCTGGCCGATACGGGTCAGCAGCAAGCCGGTTTCCCTGAGAAAAGCCTGCGCTTCGGCATCATCGAACGACGCCGGCAAAGTGGCGAGCAGCTCGTAATCTTCGCCGCCTCGAGCAGCAAATTCCCCCGGGGAAACTCCCGCTGCCTGTGCGGACTCTGAGGCTGACGCTGCGACCGGCAGCCGGTCCAGCTCGATCCGCAACTCCACCGCCGAGGCGGCGGCAAGGTGCCCGGCATCGGAGGCGAGCCCGTCGCTGAGATCGATCAGTGCCGTCGCGCCTCGAGCAGCCAGAGCACGCCCCGCCGCAATTCTTGGCTCGGGCCTCGCAAAGGCCCGGCGCGCTTCCGGGTCGGGATCTCTTCCCTGGCGCCAGGCCTCCAGCGCGGCGCGAGCAGCGCCGAGCGTCCCGGTCACCCAGACACCGTCGCCTGCTTTCACTCCGCGCCGGGAGAGCGGCCGAGTTGCGCGGCCGACTGCGGTGATCGCAAGGCTCCACGCTGACCCGCCAGACAGATCACCACCGAGAACCACACCACCCACGGACGCGACCGCCTCGCCCACACCTTGCATCAACTCAGTCAGCGCCTTCTCCCTGGTATCTCGCGGCACCGTCACTGCCGCCAGCAGGCCGATTGCCTCGGCCCCGGCTGCAGCGAGATCGGACAGGGCAGCCGCGGCAGCGCGCCAGCCAATTTCAGCTGGGCGGAGCCACTCCGCACGGAAGTGAACTTCTTCGACGGAAACGTCGGTACTGAGAACGAGATTCGAGCCGGAGACCTCCGGCAGGATGGCGCAATCGTCGCCCAGGCTTGCCGCGAGCGGACCCAGCGCCCGCGCAATGGCGCGGACCCGGTCAAACTCGGGACCCGGGCCCAGGGGCAACATCGCTATCGGAGATGGAGGAGGAGCATTCGCTCTACACGGTCTGAGGCTTGAAGAGCTCGAGCATGACTGGCGGATTCACCGGTAGGCCCGCCACACGCAGCAACTGCCATTCGCGCCAGAGATCGGGCAGCGCGCCGATCACATCCATTGGCCGGAGGCTGCGCGCAGATACCCGCCGGGCTGCGAGGTCCGCGGAGCGCCCGAGGATCTGCGCGCCGAGTGCCGCTGCGATCTCGGGAGAGAGGTCGCGTGCGAGCCCGGCGACGATGATGCCGGAAAGAAGATCGCCGCTCCCTCCAGTGCCGAGACCCGGGTTGCCCGCTGCGACCGTAAACAAAGGCTGACCCGCTCGGGCGATCACCGTAGGTACGCCTTTTAGCAGAACCGTGCAGCCTACTTCGTCCGCGGCGGCTGCCGCGGCACCCCAGGGATCCACCTCGCGACGGCCCTCGAGTGCGGGAAAGAGCGTGCGGAATTCACCCGGGTGCGGCGTGAGCACCAGAGGGCGACCTTCTCCCAGGCGCCGGAGCTCAGCGGTGCATCCTTGAAATGCGATCAGCCCGTCGGCATCGAGGACCACCCTGGCCGCTGCCTCGATCAACGCGGTCACCAACTCGCGGCGTCCTGACGCGCGGCCCAAGCCTGGTCCGATCGCGACCGCATCGGCGCGGCGGATCAGGTCGAGCAGCTGAGTGGTCGGCTGCTGCTCCAGCTCGTGCGCGAATGTTTGCAGGTCGGGCTCGGCTTGCACCAATGCCGCAACCGTTGCCGCCGGCGCAACGGCGTGGACCAGCCCTGCGCCGACACCGAAGGCGGATCGGCCTGCCAGGCGCACCGCGCCGGTCATCCCCGCAGCACCACCAACGACCACGACGCGGCCGCGTCCCCCCTTGTGGTCGTTTGCGTGGAGTCGCGGCAGCCAATCCGACGCGATGGCATCGGTGACAATCGTGGGCCATTCGGGCGACGCAGCCGGATGACCAATGTCGACCACGATCACATCGCCTACATCGTCGCGGGCCAGGAGGTGACCGCGGCGCAACCCACCGAATGTGATCGACACCGCCGCCGCCACCGCATCGTAACCGGTGCCGCTCAGGAGATCGAGTCCAGTGGGCCCATCAACCGCGACGATCGGCACGGCCAAGTCGATCAGTCGAGCCAGCAGCGCGGCGATGTTGGGTCGTGGTGGCCCCGAAGCGCCGGTCCCGAGCAACGCATCAACGGCCAGACCAACCTTTGGCCAGGGGCCGTCCGGCGCGACTTCCCGCACTCCGGCCCCGCGCGCGAGGTCGGCCATGCGGCGCCGAAGCTCGGACCCTTCTCCCGCCGACGGCGCCACCCAGACGGGGACATCGAGCCGGTGAAGTGCGCGCGCAATCACCCATCCGTCGCCGCCGTTATTTCCCGGCCCCGCCGCGATCAGAAGCCCCTGGCTCAACAATGGGCCGAATCGCTGCGCGATGACCGTAGCGCAGGCGCGGCCGGCCGTCTCCATGAGCGCAGCCAGCGACGTTCCCGCGGTCTCGGCGGCTCGGTCCCAGGAGGAGGACTGTTCGGGGGAGAGAACCGGAATCGGCGGCATGCAAAAGCGTAAACGGGGGACGGTGAACGGTAAACGGGAGGCTCCCGGCCACCGGAGCCCCCCGTTTACTGTTTACTGTTCACCGTTCACGCTTTTGATGTTACTTGTAGCTCTGCCCTATCGACTTGCCAAAAGAAATCTCGCCGTTGTCGATCCGGATGTTGAATCCGCACTCCGGGTTGCTACAGACCCAGGCCTTGTACATGATCGGCGCGCCTTCGCGGCCGTAGTCGGACAGCGGGATCAACATTCCCTGCGAGCACTTGAGGCACTTGGGCCAGTCCCTGGTCTCCATGCGCCTTCCTCCACCCCCCGATGAGCCGTCGCGTCAGCCGCGGCGCACCCCCTGCCAAGCATAGGTCTCGGTGAACGCCTCGTGAAAGTCGAACACCCCTGCGAAATCTTCCTCCCGATCGCCCGGCTGGGTCACCAGCAGTCCCACCTCGACCAAAGTAAACACGATGCGGCCGAGATCCTCGGTCCGGGTAACGCCCCAGTGCTCCAGCACTGAGCGCGCGAGAAGGCCGAACTGCTCCAGCGCGAGACTGCGGCATGCCTGGGCCAGCTCCTGGCCAGTCACATGACGCCGCACGGGAAGGCGCGCCTGCAGATACTCGACCGTAGCCAGCACGAAGAGGTAAGCCCGTTCGTCGAAGCGGCCTCCCCGCGCCCGGATCCGCGCCAGTACGTCGTCGGCGAACTGCAGCTCGTTCACGCTATCTCTCCGAAGAGACTCCACTCAAGCTGTGCGTCGGACACGATGCCGGGCGGCCGACGCCGACTGATAGAGCGGAAACGCGCCGGTCATCTCCTCCACCTCAGCCTTGACCCGCGCCAGTGTGGCGTCGTCCTGTTGCGACAGCGCCCGGTCGATCATCTCGCCGATGCGCAGCATCTCCGCGCGCCCCATCCCGCGGGTGGTGACAGCCGGCGTACCGATGCGGATGCCGCTGGTCACGAAGGGCGACTGGGGATCGTCCGGAATGGTGTTCTTGTTGACCGTGATGCCGGCCTTGCCCAGAATTGCCTCGGCCGCCTTGCCGGTGAGCCCCTTAGGCCGAAGATCGACCAACATCAGGTGGCTGTCGGTGCCGCCCGACACGATTGCAAGCCCGCGATCCACCAGCGCCTGCGCCAGCGCCTTGGCGTTCTCCACCACCTGCGCTGCGTACCGCTTGAAGTCGTCGGTCAACGCTTCGCCGAAGGCGACCGCCTTGGCGGCGATCATGTGCTCCAGCGGGCCGCCCTGCGTTCCCGGAAAGACCGACTTGTCGATCGCCCGGGCATGCTCGGCGGTGCAGAGGATGAGACCTGCGCGGGGACCGCGCAGTGTCTTGTGCGTGGTGCTGGTGACGACCTGCGCGTGTGGAACGGGCGACGGGTAGACACCCCCGGCAACCAGGCCGGCGAAGTGCGCCATGTCCACCAGGAAGAATGCGCCCACCTCGTCTGCGATGGCTCGAAACGCCGGGAAATCGATGATCCGAGCGTAGGCACTGCCGCCGGCGATGATCAGCCGCGGCCGCTCCCGCAATGCCTGTTCCCTCACACGGTCGTAGTCGATCCTGCCGGTTGCCGGATCGACGCCATAGTGCACCGCCTGCCACACCACGCCGCTGTGGTTTACCGGGGCCCCGTGCGACAGGTGACCGCCGTGCGGCAGCGCCATTCCCATCAGCCTCTCGCCCGGTTTGATCAGTGCCATGAAGGCCGCGAAGTTCGCCTGCGCGCCGGAGTGGGGCTGTACGTTTGCGTGCTCAGCTGCGAAGAGCTGCTTCAACCGGTCGATCGCGAGCTGCTCGATTTCGTCGATTACCTCGCAGCCGCCGTAGTAACGCTTGCCCGGGTACCCCTCGGCATACTTGTTGGTCAGGGGCGTGCCCATGGCATCGATGACCGCGCGGCTGGCGAAATTCTCGCTCGCGATCAATTCGAGCCCGTGCCGCTGACGATTCAGCTCCCGGTCAATCAGGCGGGCCACGACGGGGTCGGCGTCGCGCAAAGAAGCATTGTGGGCGAGCGTCATCCGTCGCTCTCCTCTTCGATTATCACACCCGGCATGCGCGGCGGCCGCCGGCGAATTCGGTCACGAGCCAAGTCCTGCGTGACATCGGGCAAATGTATATGGTAGACCCGGGGAGCGCAGGGGGAGAACAGCGTGAACGGTAAACGGTAAACGGGAGGCTCCTTGCGCCGGGAGGCCCCCTGTTCACGTTCACTCTTCACCGTTCACGCTGTTCATACACATAGAATCCCTTTCCCGACTTGCGGCCCAACTGCCCGGCTGCCACCATTTTCCGCAGCAAGGGGCAGGGCCGGTACTTATCGTCACCCAGACCCCGGTGCAGTACTTCCATGATCGCGAGGCAGACGTCCAGTCCGATGAAGTCGGCCAGGGCGAGCGGTCCCATCGGATGCGCCATCCCCAGCTTCATGACGGTATCGATCGCCTCGGGCTCGGCCACCCCTTCCATCACGCAGAAGATGGCTTCGTTGAT
Source organism: Gemmatimonadota bacterium (assembly GCA_046733215.1). Classification (GTDB taxonomy): domain Bacteria; phylum Gemmatimonadota; class Gemmatimonadetes; order Gemmatimonadales; family GWC2-71-9; genus DASQPE01. The sequence goes on along the minus strand of JBKPOS010000153.1, from coordinate 19,382 downwards.
CATCGGCATCAGGACCCGATTCGAGACGAAACCCGGGTAATCGTTGACCTCGACCGGCGTCTTGCCCAGCGCCCGGGCGGTCTCCATGACCATGGCCGTAGTCTCATCGCTCGTAGCCTGGCCCCGGATTACCTCCACCAGCTGCATGACCGGCACCGGATTCATAAAATGCATCCCAATCACCTGTGCCGGACGCCGGGTCCGGGCGGCGATCTCGGTGATCGAGATGGAGCTCGTATTGCTGGCCAGAATGGCGTCCGATGGTGAGACTCGATCGAGCTGCTCAAATACCGCAAACTTCGTGGCCGGGCCTTCGCTCGCGGCCTCTACGACCAGGCTCGCGGATCCGACCGCATCCAGGCCGGAGGCGGGCGTGATGCGGCCGAGCACCTGGCCTACCGCCTCAGAAGGCAAGCTCCCCTTCTTGACCTGACGCTCGAGATTGGATTTGACCGTGCTCATCGCGCGCTCGAGCGCGCTCGGCACCGTGTCGATGAGCGCCACGTCCCATCCATGCTGTGCGAATACGTGCGCGATCCCGTTCCCCATGGTGCCCGCACCAATCACGGCGGCGCGCTGCTCAGTCACAACGATGATTCCTCTCTGGTCCATCGCCTGGCGATGAGCAATGCGGCTACCAGCGCGACGGTCGCCAGCACCCCGCCTTCCGGTCCGAAGGGACCACCGGATACCCAGAAAGGCTGACCGGCGTGGTAGTCCAACAACGGAATACGGAACGGCATTCCGCTGACGGGGGCGTCGAGCGCGGCCAATGCCGCATTCCAGCCGAGATGCGCGCCGAACGCGGTCCAGATCCCACCCGGAGCGTAGAACGTCACGCCCAGGAAGAGACCGGCCAACGCAATATTCACGAACCCCAGCGGCGTGATGTTCGGATTGAGTCCGTGTAGCAAAGAAAAAACGCCCCCGGAGATCAGCAGCAGCGCGGGCGTCCGGCCGATCATCGACGCAAGCAGCACCAACGGCAATCCCCGGAAGATTACTTCCTCGCTCAGCGCTGCCGGCGCAAGGATCGCGGTCGTCTTGGTGACCTGGGCCAGGTAATCGCCGAGCCCGCCCTGATCGGGTGACCAGAACGCAGTTCGGAGAACGACCGCACCGCCGACGGCGAGCGCTGCAGCGCCGGCCCCCAAAACGAGTCCTCGACCCGCGCCTCTGAGAGCAATGCGCCCGCGGGTCCACCGGAGATCACTGAAGCGCCATTGAAGCATCCACCGCCCGATCATTACCGTGGCCAGCAGAAAGCCGATCAACTGGGCCGTACCCTGCACCAGAGTCTGAATTGGGGTAGGAGTTTGCAGCGCCTGGAGCCCGGTGCGCACGTCGGGCGACACGATGGCGGCATATCCGACAACCAGCAGCATCGATACCGTGAACCCAATCAAGGCGAAGGCGATCGTGAGCACGATCGCCAGCAGCACACCTTTCCAGCCGACCGAAAGCCGGTTGGTCAACGGATTGCGCGGAGTCTCGGCCGCAGGGCGAGGATGAGCAGCGCGGCCAACCCGACCTTGACCAGGTCGTTGGCGAAGAACGGCACAAAGCCAAGCCGATAGGCCGCCGCAGCGTTGCCGGTGATCAGCGTCAACTGTGACACGCCGCCGACGTGAATGACCGCCATGCCGACGGCACAGGCAAACAGCGTAAGCACCACGGCGCGGCTGCCAGCAAATCCCGCGGCACGCTGGCAGAGCCAGCCCACCAGGCCGGCAGCGACCGGATACGCGAGCAGGTACCCACCGGTCGGCCCGATGAGATGCAATGCCCCGCCGGCGCCCCCGGCAAAGACCGGCAGTCCGGCTGCCCCGGCCGCGAGATAGAGTACCAGTGCAGCTGCGCCGCCGACACTTCCCAGGAGCCCGCCGACGACGAGCACCGCGAGCGGTTGCAGCGTGAGTGGCACTCGAGTAACCGGGAGCGGAACCACCACCTGGGCTGCCAGCGCGACGACCGCCGCACCAATCACGATGCCCAGTACCCGCGGCGCGAGGCGCGCGCTCGCGGAGTCGAGCGCGTCGGATCGCCTTGTCGAGCGAACCTCACCCGGATTCATGAGAGTCTCTCAACCGAAAGGGCTACTGCGTTGCCACCGCCAAGACAGAGCGTCGCGAAGCCGGTCCGCCGGTCGCGATCGCGGAGCGCGTAGAGCAATGTTGTGAGCACTCTGGCCCCACTCGCACCGATCGGATGGCCCAGGGCAACTGCTCCACCCTTGACGTTCACCCGATCCCAGTCCCACCCAAGCGCGCGGCCATCGGCTATGGCCTGCACCGCGAACGCCTCATTGGCCTCAATGAGATCGTAGTCACCTATCCGCGTGCCGGCCTTTGCCATCAAGTTGTTGACCGCGACCACGGGCGCGAAGAACAGGTCCCGCGGCTCGCCCCCACCCGTGGCATACGCAGTCACGCGTGCCATAGGCGTGATCCCGTGCGCCTTGGCGAACGCAAGTGACGCCACGACGAGCGCACTCGAGCCGTCGTTGAGTCCAGGCGCGTTCCCCGCCGTGACAGATCCATCCTTCTTGAACGCAGGCTTGAGCTTGGCAAGCATCTCAGGGCTCGTATCCTTCCGCGGCCCTTCGTCAGCCGACACGGTTGTCGGACCACCCTTACCCGGCACCTGAACCGGCAGAATCTCATTTTTGAACTCACCGGCTTCCTGGGCAGCCACCGCCTTGCGATGGCTCTCGTACGCGAACGCGTCCTGATCGGCGCGGGACACGCCGGCCTTCTCTGCAGTGTACTCCGCGTACTCACCCATGTGGCAGCAGCCGAACGAGTCCCAGAGGCCATCGTGGATCATTCCATCCACCATGGTCTGATTCCCGGCCTTGATGCCGGTTCGCATGCCATACACGTAATGCGGCGCGCTCGACATCGCCTCCTGGCCTCCAGCGACGACGCATTCGGCATCGCCGGCGCGGATCGCCTGGGACGCGAGCATGACGGCCTTGAGCCCTGAGCCGCAAACCTTGTTGATGGTGAGTGCGGGAACGGTTCCTGGCAGGCCGGCCTGGATCATGGCCTGGCGCGCAGGCGCCTGACCCGATCCTCCCTGCACCACCTGGCCCATGATGACGTCGTCGATGGTGTTGGGATCGACGCCGGCCCGGCGCACCGCCTCGCGAATCACCAGGGCGCCAAGCTGAGGAGCCGTTAAAGAGGAAAGGCCGCCGAGATATCTGCCGATCGGGGTGCGGACGGCGGACAGAATGACGGGGGTGGTGGCGTCGCTCACAACTGGGTCCTATGCAAAGTCCGGGGGGAAGATAACGGATTCACGGCGTGAGAGCTTTGGCGCGCACCTCCTCGCGCACTCGGGCCAGAAAGGCTTCGACCGGCATGACCTCCTGCTTCTTCCCTGCCCCCCGCACCCGAAGCGCCAGCGAATCGCTTTCGGCTTCGCGCTGACCGATCACGGCCATGTAGGGCACCTTAGCGAGCTCGCCTTCACGGATCCGGTAATTCAGGGTCTCATTGCGCTGATCGACGTGTACCCGAAGCCCGACGGCCTTGAGCCGGTGAGCCACGCCGCACGCAGCCTCGTTCTGAGCATCCGAAATGGGGATCACCCTGACCTGCTCGGGCGCAATCCAGACCGGAAAGGCGCCAGCGAAATGTTCGATCAGGTTGCCGGTAAACCGCTCCAGAGTTCCGTAGATGGCGCGGTGAATCATCGCCGGCCGGTGCGGCTTGTTGTCGGGACCGGTGTACTCCAGCTCGAAACGATCGGGAAGAGTGAAGTCGAGCTGAATCGTCGGTCCCTGCCACAGTCGCCCAATGGCGTCGCGGAACTTGATATCGATCTTGGGCCCGTAGAACGCCCCGCCCCCCGCGTCGATCCGATAGGGAATTTCCTTCCGTTGGAGCGCGCGCTCCAGTGTCGCCTCGGCGCGATCCCAGACGTCATCGCTACCGAGTCGCTCTTCCGGCCGGGTGGAGATCTCGAAGTCGAGCTCGAAGCCGAACGTCTGGCGGACCAATCGGTCCACCTGGTCGAGACACAGGAAGATCTCGTCCTCGACCTGATCCATGGTACAGAAGATGTGCGCGTCGTCCATGCAAAGACCGCGAACCCGGAGCATTCCGTGCAGGGTGCCCGACTTTTCGTTGCGGTACACGTTGGCGACTTCAGACAGGCGGATCGGCAGATCCCGATAGCTCCGCTGCTGCCCCTTGTAGATGAGGCAGTGCATCGGGCAGTTCATCGGTTTCACCCGATAGCGAGTGTCCTCGCTCTCGCCGGCGCCGGCCGCCATCGGGGGATACTGGTTCGCTCCATACAGCGGCAGGTGACCGGAGACGTAGAACAGCTCCTCGCGGGTGACGTTGGGCGTATACACCAGGTCGTAGCCGCTGGCGAGGTTGTCCTCTTCCACCGCGCGGCTCAACAGCCACTTGATCATCGCGCCCTTGGGGTGCCACAGAATGAGCCCCGGCCCGACGACGTCCGAGATCGAGAAGAGATCCAACTGCTTGCCGATGACCCGGTGATCCCGCTTGCGCGCCTCCTCGAGCCGATGCAGGTATGCTTCGAGATCTTCCTTCTTGAACCACGCAGTCCCATAGATCCGCTGCAGCATTTGCCGCTTCTCGTCGCCTCGCCAGTAGGCGCCGGCGCCGTGCAGCAGCTTGAAATGCTTCAAACGGCCCGTGCTCGGGATGTGAGGCCCCCGACAGAGATCGGTGAAAGGCCCATCGGTGTAGACGGTGATGGTCTCGTCCGGACCGAGTTCGCTGATCCGTTCCAGCTTCAGCGGATCATCGGCAAAGCGTCGCTGGGCCTCATCGCGGCTCACCACCTCACGAATGAAGGGAAAGTCCTGCTGGGTGACGTCTCCCATGCGGCGCTCGATCTGCGCCAGATCTTCCGGAGTGAAGGGCCGCGGTACCTCGAAGTCGTAGTAGAAGCCATCCTCGATCGGCGGTCCGAATCCGATCCCCGCGCCGGGGAAAATTTCCCGGACCGCGGTGGCCAGGATGTGGGCGGATGAATGGCGCAGGACCTCGAGGGCGTCCGGGTCCTTGTCGGTGAGGATGGCGACAGTGCTGTCTTCCTCGATGGGACGCGAGAGGTCCCAGATCTTCCCGTTTACCCGGATGGCGAGCGCAGCCTTGGCAAGCCCAGGCCCGATGCTTTCGGCCAGTTGGCGACCGGTGATTCCCGAGGGAACCTCGCGAACCGACCGGTCCGGCAGTGTCAGACGAATCGCGCTCAATGGGCCTCCAGCGATGGCGCCTGTACCACCGGCTGAGCGGTCCGACCGAACGCGAAGTAAAGACCCAGACCGGCCAGGACCAAGACGGCCATGAGCAGCCAGCGACTCAGGCCGCGCAGAGTGACCTCCTCACGTTCGTCCGCCATCGCTGCGTCCCGCGTTTGATCGATGGAAGTGGGTTCGCCGGAGTGAGACAGCGTGTTAACTTAATTCGTCACATGCGGATTTTGAACGAGGTTGGCATGGCGCGACGCAGGGAGCTGAGCGGCTTCGAAATCGCCGGCTGGACAGCAATGGGGGTCTTCACCGGACTCGTCGCGGGCTTCGGCCTGAGCGAGTGGGTGGGAGCCACCGATCCGCGCCGCCTCGCCCGATTGATGACGCCGCGTCCGCTGCCGCGCCCTGCGCCGGCTCTGAGCGCCGCCGCCACTGCCCGCGCGGCGACCGCCGCGTTCGATGCCGATCCCACGCTCTGCCAGCTCAGTCTCGTCGTAACGCCGGTCATGCTGGGTGTAATCGAGCTGCACGGCTGGGTTCCGTCACGCGCGGTGCGGGCGCACGCCGGCCGGGTGGCGCATGCGGTTGGCGGCGTCGACCGCGTGGTCAACAGCCTGCTCGTGCACGGCGAAGACGATAGGGGCACCCCCAGCAAGGATCGGCCGACCAACCAGAGCGCATGACCGAGCCGCTCTCCCCACAATACAATCCGACCGCTATCGAATCCGAGCTGTATCGGTGGTGGGAAGGTCTCGGCTTGTTCCGGGCGGACGCCGCCGGACGGGAGCGTGCGCGCCCGTACGTCATCGTCATGCCGCCGCCCAATGTGACCGCGGTGCTGCACATGGGCCACGGGCTCAACAATACCATTCAGGACGTACTGATCCGGTTCGAGCGGATGCGGGGGAACGACGTTCTCTGGCTCCCGGGAACTGATCACGCCGGCATCGCCACCCAAAACGTGGTCGAACGGCTGCTCGCCAAAGAAGGCCTGACCCGTTTCGACATCGGACGGGAGGCGTTCGTCGAGCGAGTCTGGGCGCACGTCCGCGAGACCGGCGCCACCATCATCGATCAGCTCAAGGCCATCGGCTGTTCGGCCGATTGGTCCCGCACCTATTTCACTCTGGACGAAGACCTCTCGCGAGCCGTGCGCGAGGTGTTCGTGAAGCTGTACGAGGAAGGGCTGATCTACCGCGGGCACTACATCATCAATTGGTGTCCCCGCTGCCTGACTGCCTTGTCCAACGAGGAGGCGGAAAAGGAGGAGGTCGAGGGCAAGCTGTGGTATCTGCGCTATCCCCTGGCCGACGGCTCGGGCCACGTGATCGTGGCCACCACCCGGCCGGAAACCATGCTGGGTGATACCGCCGTAGCCGTCAATCCCGCCGACGAGCGGTATCGGGCGCTCATTGGCCGCCAGGTGCGCCTGCCCGTCGTGGATCGGAGGATTCCCATCGTGGGAGACGTAGCGATCGATGCCGCCTTCGGGACTGGCGCCGTGAAAGTCACCCCGGCCCACGATCCGACCGATTTCGAGATCGGGAAGCGCCACAACCTTCCCAGTGTCGACGTGATGACACCCGAGGCGCGAATGAGCCTGGCGGCTCCGGACCGTTTCCAGGGGCTGGACCGATTCGAGGCACGCAGACGGGTCGTCGCGGAGTTCGAAGCAGGCGGGCTCCTGGAAAAGGTCGAGGACCATCGGCACGCGGTGGGCCATTGCTACCGCTGCGATACGGTGATCGAGCCCAGGCTCTCGGAGCAGTGGTTCGTGCAAATGGCGCCGCTCGCGAAGCCCGCTCTCGCGGCTTATCGAAGCGGGGACCTTCGCTTCGTCCCTGAGCGGCGCGGTGACGAGTACGCCCAGTGGATGGAAAACATCCGCGACTGGTGTATCTCCCGACAGCTCTGGTGGGGACACCGGATCCCGGTCTGGTACTGCGTCGACGAGCGCTGTGGTAAGGTGCTCGCCAGTCGCAACGACCTGACCCGGTGTCCCGACTGCACCGGGCCGCTTCGCCAGGATGACGATGTGCTCGACACCTGGTTCTCCTCCTGGCTCGTACCATTCTCCGGTCTGGGCTGGCCCGAGCAGACGGCCGACCTTCGCCGATTCTATCCCGGCAACACCCTCGTTACAGCGCCGGAGATCCTCTTCTTCTGGGTCGCGCGCATGGTGATGTCGGGCTGCGAATTCATGGGCGAAATCCCCTTCGACACCGTGTATCTGACCGGCACGGTGCGCGATACCCAGCATCGCAAGATGTCCAAGTCGCTGGGCAATGGAATCGACCCCCTCGACGTGACCAGACTGTTCGGCGCCGATGCCCTGCGCTACACCATCGTCGCGGGAAGCGCGGTCGGGACCGACGTGATTCTCGATCCCGACGACATCGAGACCTCGTTCGCATCGGGCCGCAACTTCGCGAACAAGCTCTGGAACGCCGGCAGATTCATTCTATCGAACCTCGACGGCCCGAGCCGTCCCCTCGCCGGTCCGAGCCCGGATGTCGTACTTCGGCGGGAGCTGCAGCTGGCCGACCGGTGGATTCTGGCCCGGTGCGACACTGCTGTCGTCGAGGTCACCGACGCGCTGCAGCGTTTCCGGCTCAATGACGCCGCGGCAGCAGCCTATCGGTTCATCTGGAGCGACCTGGCCGATTGGTATATCGAACAGATCAAGCCTCGTCTCTACGGAGACCAGCCCGGCGGCGACGTCGCTCGCGCGGTCGTGGCGCAGACATTCGATGTCGGACTTCGCTTGCTCCATCCGGTGATGCCCTTCATCACCGAGGCGCTCTGGCGGCGGCTGCCCGGCCGCACGCCGCACGAGTCCATCGTCCGCGCGCCCTGGCCCCTGCCCGATCAGAGAGCGGAAAACCCTGCGGCCGTGCGCGGCTTCGGTCTGGTGCAGGAGTTGGTGACGGCGGTGCGACAGGTCCGCGCCGAATACGACATTGCGCCGGTGCAGACGGTTCGGGTGGCCTTGACCAACCTGGGACCGGAGATCGAGTCCGCCATCGAGTCGGAGCGCGGGACGATTCTCCGATTGGGGAAGATCGCCGAGCTGGTCATCGGGGAAAGCAGCGAGCGGGTCGGCGGCCATGCCGTTTTGAGCGATGGCACCGCCGTGTTCGTCCCCTTGGGTGACGCCATCGATGTCCGGAAGGAATGCTCGCGTCTCGGTGAAGAGGTCGCACGACTCGGCAAGCTGGTTGCCGGCCAGCGGGCCAAGCTGGCCAATCAGCAGTTCGTGACCAAGGCGCCGCCTACCGTGGTCGAGCGGGAACGACAAAAGCTGGCGACGTGGGAAGAACAGGAGGGGGTGCTGACGAAGAAGCGCGAGCTGCTGGGCTGTTGATGGCGATCGGCCGCCGGCGAGCCGGAGCGGGCGGGAGCAGGTTGCTCCCGCCCCTTGCTGTCCTCGCCCTCGGGTGCGCCAACATCCAGCCTCCACCGGGTGGCCCCCCCGATACCACCCCCCCGACGCTGGCGAGTGTCTATCCCGAATCGGCGGCCGTGCTGCCGGGGTTCAAAGGCAACGTCGAGTTCCGCTTCAACGAGGTCGTCTCGGAAGGCTCCACCCCGAGCGAAGGCCGCGGAACCGGAGATCTGGAGAAACTGATCATTCTGTCACCCACCACCCGCTTTCCCAACGTCGGCTGGCATCGGAGCCGGATCACCGTGAAACCGGCGGAAGGCTGGAAGCCCAATCGGGTGTACCGCGTTGAGCTCTTGCCAGGAATCACCGACGTGCGGCAAAATCGGTCCAAGGTCGAGACGGTGGTCACGTTCACCACCGGGGCCGAGTTGCCGCACGACACCCTGTCCGGCCGGGTATTCGATTGGAAGGCCGGGATGGCAGCACAGGCAGCGCTGATCGAGGCGCTGCTCGAGCCCGATAGCTTGCCCTATCGTACCGTCACCGACTCCGCCGGCCGCTTTTCGTTCGGTCCGCTGCCGCGGGGAGAATATCTGGTCTACGGCGTGCTCGATCAGAATCACAATTTGCGGTTTGACCCACGAGAGGCGTTCGACACGGTGCGCATCCATCCCGAATCCGCTAAGGCGGTGGTTCCGGAGCTGTACGCGTTCGTGCACGATACACTGCCGCCGCGAATCCAGCAGATCACGCCCGCCGACTCGGTGACCGCTACCGTTACCTTCGCTCAGTCGCTGGATCCTTATCTGAAGCTCGACTCGAGCAAAGCCACGGTGCGAAAGCTCCCGGACTCCACCCTCGTGCCGGTGATAGCGTTGATCGTGCGCGACACGACGCAAATGGGCGGCGAGCGGGCTCCAGGCGTCGTTCCACCACGCGATACGGCGGCGCTTCGTCGGCGACTGGATTCAGCGGGAGTGCGTCGGGCCCGCCCCGACACCGGCGCACTGCGCCGCGCCCCCACAGACACGACTAAGCGAGCACCGACGGATTCGCTGGCCGAGCGACTCGGCCTGACCGGACCACCTGCGGCAGTGATGAATCGTCCGCCACTGACCGATCGCATTACGTTGCGAGTCGGCCAGCCCTGGCATCCCGGTGATCACTTCGAGGTCTTTATAACCGGCGTGCGCACCGTCAGCGGTGTGACCGGCGACGTACACGCACCACTTGTGATCCCGGTGCAGACGGCCCCGGGACGCGCCGATTCTCTCAGGACCGACTCGCTCAAGTTTCGGCGTGAACGTTTGGACTCGATTTCCCGGCCGGACTCGCTGCGACGGAAGAAGCCGCAGTGACCGACCCCCGTCGCGAGCTGCCCTCAGTCGATCGCCTGCTGCGAGATCCCGCCGTCGCCTCGCTGCTCGACGTTGCGCCGCGCGACGCGGTGGTGGCGGCAGTGCGCGACACGGTGGACGCAGCGCGCCGTCGTCGCGCTGGGCCCCCGGACGACTGGGCCGAGGAGATCCGGGAGCGTCTGGCCCTGCGCACGGGTCGCTCGCTTCGAGGGGTTCTCAATGCGACCGGTGTGGTGCTGCATACCAATCTGGGAAGAGCGCCCCTGGCACGAGCGGCCCTGGACGCATTGACGTCGATCGGCTCAGGCTACAGTACCCTCGAGTTCGATCTCCATGCCGGGGTGCGCGGGAGCCGAGCGGACCATTGCAGGGCTCTGCTCGCGGAGCTGACCGGTGCGGAGGATGGGCTGGCCGTCAACAATGCCGCTGGGGCCCTGGTGCTCGCGCTCAATGCCGTCGCTACGGGTCGAGACGTGCTGATTTCGCGGGGCGAGCTGATCGAGATCGGTGGCTCGTTTCGCATCCCGGACATTCTGGAAAAGAGCGGAGCACGGCTGCACGAGGTCGGGACTACCAATCGAACTCACGTCGCTGATTACCGGGCTGCCCTCAGCGCCGAGACCGGCGCCATACTGACGGTCCATCGGTCCAATTTCGAGCAGCGCGGCTTTGTCGCGACTCCTCCACCTCGCGAGATCGCTGCGGTTGCAAAAGAAGCCGGACTTCCCTGGCTGTATGACGTCGGAAGCGGCCTTCTACTCGACCTCGCCCAATGGGGACTGACCGGCGAGCCAAGAGTGCCGGAAGCGATCGCGGCCGGAGCCGACCTGGTGCTCTTCAGCGGCGACAAACTACTCGGCGGACCCCAGGCGGGATGTCTGGTCGGAAAGCGGGACCTGATTTCGCGCTGTCGGTCAAACCCGCTGGCGCGCGCCCTCAGAGCCGACAAGCTGACGCTCGCGGCGTTGGAGGCAACGCTGGCCCTCTACCGCGACCCAGCCACGGCCGTGGAGGAGATTCCCGTGCTGGCCATGCTCACCGCATCCGCCGCCGAGCTGGCTCATCGCGCAGGTCAACTCGCGGCGATGTGTCCGGCAGAGCTCAAACCGGAGCTTCGCCCGGGCGAGTCTGCCGTCGGTGGAGGGTCATTACCGGGAGCCGTGCTTCCCACCACGCTGGTTGCCCTCGACCCCGGAGCCCTCGGCGCCGACGGGCTGGCGCTTCGCGTCCGTCTGGGTGAGCCGCCCATTGTGGCGCGGGTGGGCGAGGGGCGGCTTCTGCTCGATCCCCGCACGTTACCGCTCAGTGCGTATCCCGAGATCGGGGCCGCGCTGCGCCAAGCGATGGCGTTGTAAGGGCGTCCGATTAGTTTCCCCCCGCCATGTCCATGCGCATCGCCGTTGCGATTTCCGGTCGAGGCAGCAACCTCGCAGCGTTGCTGGCCGCCCTTCCGACCGGTGCGCCCGCCCAGGTGGTTCTCGTCCTGAGCAACCGTGCCGACGCGGGAGGCCTCGAGATAGCCCGTCAGCACAACATCCCGACTCTGGTTCTCACCGATTCCGCCGACGCGGCCGCCTGGCTCGATGCATTGACCCGGTATCGGATCGATCTGGTCGTACTGGCCGGATACCTCAAACTGGTGCCTGCAGCCGTGGTGCACAGGTACCAGGGGCGTATGATCAACATCCACCCTGCCCTGCTCCCCGCGTTCGGTGGCCCCGGCATGTACGGGCACCGAGTTCATGAGGCTGTGCTTGCCATTGGCGCAACCGTGAGCGGTGCCACGGTGCATCTGGTAGATGAGGTATACGATCGGGGACCGATCCTGGCGCAGGCTCGTGTGCCCGTTCTCGCCGGCGATACCGCGGAGACACTGGCCCGGCGGGTCTTGGAGCTGGAGCACCGGCTGCTGCCGGCGGTGGTGCTGGCCGCGGCCGCAGCGGGCAAACCCGTACCCCTTCCGGAGCCGGTAGGGCTCTCATCGTGAGACGACGCGAATGTCCCGGGCGCTGATCTCAGTCAGCGATAAGCGGGGCATCATCCCGTTCGCTCAAGGGCTGATCGAGCTGGGTTGGGAAATCGTGTCCACCGGCGGCACCGCCACCGCGCTCCGCAATGCCCAGCTTCCCGTCATCACCGTAGACATCGTGACCGGCTTTCCCGAGTTGCTCGATGGCCGGGTCAAGACGCTCCATCCGCTCATTCACGGCGGACTTCTGGCTCGGCGCGATCAGCCGCAGCACATCGCCGCGCTCAATCAGCATGGCATCGTGCCGATCGACCTCGTCGCGGTCAACCTGTACCCCTTCCAGATGACGATCGCCAAGGCAGATGTGCCGTTCGAGGACGCGATCGAAAACATCGACGTAGGCGGCCCCTCCATGCTGCGGTCCGCCGCGAAGAATCATCAGTTCGTCATCCCCGTGGTCGACCCCACCGACTACGCCCGGGTGCTCGAGATGATCCGGCACGGCGGCGTGCCGGACGAAGTACGCCGGAAACTCGCCGCCAAAGTGTTCGCCCATACCGCCGACTACGACGCCGCCATTGCCGGCTACTTCACGCCCAAGGACGATGCCCTCCCGGGCCGCATCAATCTTGGGATGGAACGCCTCCAGCTCTTGCGGTATGGTGAGAACCCGGACCAACGGGGCGCTCTATACGTAACCGACGAGCTCCGTGGTATGCGGGACCTTCGGCAGCGCCAGGGAAAGGAACTGTCGTTCAACAACCTCCTGGACATCGATGCGGGAGCGTGGGCGGTTTCTTGTTGGGCCAATCGCCCAGCCTGCTGCATCATCAAGCACACGACCCCTTGCGGCGTCGCAGTCGCAGGCACCGCCGCCGAAGCCTTCGAGCGCGCCCGTTCCACCGATCCGCAGTCCGCGTTCGGCTCGGTCGTCGCATTCAACACTGTGGTTGACGAGCAGACGGCGCGCACAATGGGCGACCTCTTCGTGGAAGTCGTCGTTGCCCCTTCCTTCCACCAGGAAGCGCTGGCTGTCTTCGCCGCCAAGAAATCACTGCGGGTCATCGAGCTGCCTGTGAGTCGGGGCGTGGCCGCGCTCGACTTCAAGCGGGTGCGGGGCGGCTTCCTGGTACAGGACCGGTTCATCTTCGAGGCCAACGACCAGAGCTGGACGGTGCCGACACAGCGACGCCCCACAGAGCTGGAGTGGGTGGACCTCCACTTTGCCTGGGCGGCCGTGGCCTCCGTCAAGTCGAACGCGATCCTGTTGGCCAAAGGCGAAAAGGCCATCGGGATCGGCGCCGGCCAGATGAGCCGGGTGGATGCCGCCTTCGTGGCGGTGTACAAGGCCAGGCAGCAGGAACACGACCCGGCCGGCTCGGTTCTCGCCTCGGATGCGTTCTTTCCCTTCGCTGATGGAGTAGACGAGGCCGGAAAAGCCGGCGTGACCGCGATCATCCAGCCAGGCGGATCGGTCCGCGACGCGGAGGTGGTCGCCGCGGCGGACCAGCACAACATCGCAATGGTGTTTACCGGCAAACGCCAATTCAGACACTAACAACGTCAACAGTGACCGAACCACTCGCAGCGACCAAAGAGCGCCCGCCCTATCTGGCAGCCGCTGTCACGACCCTTGTGATCTTCGGGATCTATCTCGCGACGCTGGCGCCTACGACCGCGTTCTGGGATACCTCCGAGTATATCGCCGCCGCTCGGGTGCTCGGCATTCCTCATCCCCCGGGAAACCCGCTCTTCACCCTGCTGGCACATACCTTCGGGCTGCTTTCCCTGGGCGCCTCCTACGCAGTCCGGATCAATCTGTTCGCGGCTGTCACAAGCGCCGTCGCCGCCGGCCTCTGGTTCCTCGTGGCCGACCGGTGGCTCCAGCCGACGGTGACCGAGCGCTGGGCCCGCTGGGCCGCGGCCTTTGCGGGCGTGCTGGTTGGAGCTACGTCCTGGACCGTGTGGAATCAGTCCACGGTGAACGAGAAGGTGTACACCGTCTCGCTCATGTCCATGGCGCTTTGCATGTGGTTGGTGGTGCACTGGGGCGATGACCAGCCAGGTCCGCACCGGGATCGTTGGCTGGTTCTGATCGCCTACGTGATGGCCTTGAGCTCCACCAACCATCTCATGGCGCTGCTCGCGATCCCGGCGCTCGCGGTCTACGTCTTCTTCACCGACTGGCGAGTGCTCACTCGGCCGTGGGTAATCGTCGCGATCGTGGTGGCCGTCTGCGTGGGCGTTTCGCTCAACTATCTGTACCTGCCGCTGCGAGCCGCTCAGTTACCTGCGATCAACGAGGGAGAGCCGATCTGCCAGAACCTGCTGAAGGCGATCGCGTCGGTGTTCGATGCGAAGCAGTGCCAGGCATTGAGCGATGTGCTGAACCGGGTGCAGTACGGAAAGCCCTCGGTGATGGAGCGTCAGGCTGATTTCTTGGCGCAGCTCGGCAACTTCTGGCAGTACTTCAACTGGCAGTTTGCTCGCGACTGGGGCCGCTGGGCCGGCGTGGCGACGGCGCTCTTTGCCGGGCTGGGTCTGATGGGCCTCTACACGCTCTGGAAAAACGACCGCCGCGCGGGCTGGGCCGCGATTCTGCTGCTGGGCACCCTTACCGTGGCGCTCGTGTTTTACATGAACTTCAAGTACGGATACTCGCAGTACCCAAACAAGCCGGAACTGAATCGGGAGGTTCGCGAGCGGGACTACTTCTTCCTAGGGTCCTTCTCGGCGTACGGTGTGTTCGTCGCTTTGGGACTCGGCGCCGTAGTTCAGTCGTTGGCCGAGATGGCCGGGCGCAACCGCGAGCCGCGCTGGCTCATGGGAACACCGGTGCTCGCGGTCGCGCTGATCCCTATGTTCGCCAACCGACTCACCGCCAGCCGGGCACATGAGACGCTGGCGCGGGATTTCGCCGTCGATCTCCTGGAATCGGTCGAGCCCTACGGAATTCTGATCACCGCCGGCGACAACGATACGTTCCCGCTCTGGTACGCCCAGGAAGTCGAGGGAGTCCGCCGCGATGTAACGCTGGCCAACCTCTCACTCATGAACACACGCTGGCACCTTCGCCAGCTGCGTCGGCGGGTCACCCCCACGTTCGACCCGACTCACGCCGCGGCGTTGTGGCGGACCCCGCCCAATAGCACCACCTGGCCCAAGCCGACGGACCCCGTGTTCAGTTTGAGTCTCAACGAGCTCGACAGTCTGCCCGAAGCGATGCGAGTACCGCAAAAGGGCGGAATTCAGATCGACAGCGTCACTGTTGCATTCGGGCAGGACTATCTGCTGCTCCAGGACCTCGCGACGATCTTCCTGATCAAGCAGAACCTTGGCAAGCGGCCGATCTATTTCAGTCTGAGCGATGGAGGCTATCCCGATCAGACCCTCGGGTTGTCCGCCTATCTCGTCGGTCAGGGCATGGTCCGAAAGCTCATGCCCAAACCGGTAGTGGCCAGCGACTCGATCATCCTGAGCAGCGGCCTCGGCTATCTCGATCTGCCCAGGACGCGACGCCTGCTCTCGGAGGTCTATCACTGGCAGGCAGCCGCGCGCGACCGGCCCTTTGGCTGGGTCGACGGGCCGTCGTCATCCATTCTGTCCTTGTATGCCATCGTCTACGCGGGGACCGCGGATGCGCTACGCCAAAAAGGCGACACCACCGCAGCGTTGCACGCGGACTCAGTGGCGAAGGCAGTACAGAAGGAGATGAGGAAGAGACCCTGAAAGCGGGAAATGGGAGAAGGGGAGAAGCGGTGAAAGGGAAGGGCAAACCGGTCACCGTTCACCGTTCACGCAGTCTCAATCTCAGGCTTAGTCAATATTGGGCCGCCTGACTGCCGCCACCCTCCCAGAGAGTCCCGCGGCTGAAGTATCATCGCCGTGCCAGGTGGCCCAGGTCAGCGGGCAGGGATTCCCGAATGGCGGGTCCGGATGGCCGGGGTGGCCGATCAGGTCGTGCAGCATCTCATGCCGAACCACCATCTCGTTATCGGTGTACGCCCGCGAGATGAAGATGGAATGATCGCTGTTCCACCGGCCCACGCATTTCCCGCTGGGGCAATCGAACTCGTCGCCGTCCACGATGAACCACCGAATCCGGTCGTAATTCCCCTCCAGACCCGAGCAAGCGCGCGTCTTGTCGAACCACGCACGATATTCCTCAGGCGGCTGCATGGGATGGTCGCCCGACGGCTCGAATGACGAGCACGCTGCGAGCGTGATTAGCGCAGCGCACAATCGAAGCGACGAGCCGGCTTGAGACATCCTGCAGATCCTTTTGGTTGCGGGACGCAGTAGCGGAATTCGCATCGCTATCGGCACTCAGCGGACCGCACCTGCGCGTCCTCGTAAGCAGAGTGGATACTGGATGAGGGTTGGTGCTGTAAGGTGCCAATCGATAACGCGTTGCAGCATAGCCTTCGAGCACTTGTTCAAGCCACTCGCCCGACCCGCCTAAGGGCTCGCTGCCGAGCGGCATGACGCAAGCGCCAAGACCGGCTGCAGAATGCGGTGAACTCGATGAGCAGTCGATGACGGTCGACAACGCGCTCTACGATCGCTTCGCCGAGACCTGGTGGGACGAGCAGAGCTGGCTCCATATGCTCACCGCGCTCACGCCCGCTCGCTTCGGTTACATGCGGAACGTCCTGCTCAACAAGCTTCAGTTGGAACCGACCGGGCTTCGGGTCCTCGACGTCGGTTGCGGCGGCGGTCTCCTCGCCGAGGAGTTTGCCCGGCTCGGCTTCACAGTCACGGGGGTCGATCCATCGGCAGCCTCGCTCATTGCTGCAGACCGTCATGCCCGCCAAGAGCGGCTCCAAATCGAATACCAGGTTGCAACGGGAGAGGCCCTTCCCTTCGACCGCGGCAGCTTCGACATCGCGTACTGTTGCGACGTGCTCGAGCACGTGAGAGACCTCGAGCTGGTGATTGCGGAGACTGCCCGCGTACTCAAGCCCGGAGGGATATACCTCTACGACACTTTCAACCGGACGTTCGCCAGCCGAGCGATCGCCATCTGGCTGTTGCAGGAGTGGAGCTGGACCAGCATAATGCCGCCTGGTGTTCACGACTGGAAGATGTTCATTCGTCCAGCCGAGCTGCGCGAAGTTCTTGAGCGATACGGTTTGAGATCCGAGGATATGCGCGGCCTTACTGCCCGAGCCAAACCGTTCCGCGCCCTCCGGGCATTGCGAGACAGGAAACGAGGCCGGCTGAGCTATACCGAGGCGCTTGCCCGGATGGACATTGGAGAAAGCGCCAACACTTCGGTGCAGTACCTCGGGTACGCTAGGAAACTCTGATCTCGGACGATCCCGAATAGCCAAGACCGAGTCACCCATGCCCCCCAAACAGAAGACCGCTGAGCGCGCGCTCAAGACGTTGAAGGTGAGCACTCGTGAAGCCTGGCGTGGCTGGCTGGCTCGACATCACGCAACCACCACAGAGGTATGGCTGCGATACGCCAAGCGGCACACTGGTGAGCCGCGGGTGGAGTATGACGCGGCAGTCGAGGAAGCGATCTGCTTCGGATGGATCGATGGGTTGGTGCGGAGCGTCGATGAACGCTACTACGCGCAGCGGTTCACACCGAGACGGGCCGGCAGCAGATGGTCGGCAATCAACCGCAGCCGGTACGCAAGATTGCTGCGGGAAGGTCGGCTGACCGAGGCTGGACTGGCCAAGGCGCCGCCCTCGGAAATCGACCAGCCCGCTACGCCGCCGGAACCCCACGCCGAGCCGGTAATCCTACCCGAGTTTCGTCGGGCTTTGCGTGCCTCGCCCAAGGCATGGCGCACCTTCGAAAGCCTGGCCCCCTCGTACCGCCGCTTCTACCTCGGCTGGATCGCCGCGGCCAAACGGGAGGTCACCCGCACGCGCCGCATCACCGAGGCAATCTCGCTCCTGGCCGAGGGTAAGAAGCTCGGCATCAAATAGCGGGGACATCCGCAGCACCGGTGTAGCCTTCCACCTGGCTCGGTCCTAGATTTTTGGTCTGGTCCAATCCCGGAATTTCGTGAGCCAGCTTTTCGAACAGCTTCAAACCACGTTGGGTGACGCCTACCGTCTGGAGCGCGAGCTCGGCGGTGGCGGGATGTCCCGGGTCTTCCTGGCACACGAAGTCGCGCTGGGACGTCGCGTGGTGATCAAGGTGCTCCTCCCCGAGCTTGCGGCTGGCGTGAGCGTCGATCGCTTCCGACGCGAAATCCAATTGGCCGCCCAGCTACAGCACCCGCACATCGTGCCACTCCTCTCGGCGGGTGAGTCCAACGGCCTGCCTTACTTCACCATGCCGTACATCGACGGTGAGACGCTTGGCGTGAAGCTGGCCCGCACTGGCGAGCTGCCGGTGAGCGAGACGGTGCGGATTCTGCGAGACGTCGCCTCCGCGCTGGCATATGCGCATGAGAAAGGGGTCATGCACCGCGACGTTAAACCCGGAAACGTGCTGATATCGGGAGGCGTCGCGGTGGTGACGGACTTCGGGGTGGCAAAGGCAGTGAGTGCGTCGACCGAGTTGGGCGCGACCCGGCTCACATCGGTGGGCGTTGCGCTGGGAACCCCGGCGTACATGGCTCCGGAGCAGGCCTCAGGCGATCCCAGCATCGACCACCGGGCCGACATCTACGCACTCGGCGTGGTCACCTACGAGATGCTCGCCGGCCGAACGCCGTTCTGGGGCCGAGTGACGACCGCTGTGCTCGCCGCCCACGTGGTCGAAACGCCGGAGCCGATCGAAAAGCTTCGTCCTGCCATTCCCCCCCTGCTCGCGAGCCTGGTGATGCAGTGCCTCGCGAAGCGCGCAGCCGACCGGCCCCAGTCTGCGGCGCAGCTGATCCACGTGCTCGACACGATCAGCACTCCCACTGGCGGCACGACGCCAACGACAGTAGTGATGACGCCTGCCGGAGAACCGAAATCGCGCAGGCGGTGGGTCACCCTAGCCGCTGGGGCTGCGGCGGTGTTGCTGCTCGCGGGCGGCGGGTACCTCTGGCAGCGGAATCGGGCGAATGAGCAAAGGCCGGCGGTTGCTCCCGTTCCATTAGAAGCTGGGCGCGCGACCGCTACGCGCGATTCGACGCCAGCCCCTCCTCCAACCGCCACCGCCGCTCCCCCGGGACGAGCAGAAGCGGCGCCTGCCGACTCCAGCGCTGCGACGAATCCGCCCAGGCCCACACCAAAGCCGCGCCGGCCTAAGACTCATGCGGGAGCAACGGCCACAGAGAAACAACGGACCTCGACCGCACTGGAATCGGCCAAGGCAGAATCGACGCCGCCTCCAGCCAAGCCGGCGGAAGCTCCGCCACAACCTGTCGCGACGCCGCAGCCTCCATCAGAGACGATCCCGGAGCGTACTGCACCTGCTCCCGCTTCGCAGGTCGCGCCGTCGCCATCGCCGCCGGCACCGCCGGCTGCTCCACAGCC
>JBKPOS010000152.1:0-21993 GCA_046733215.1 Gemmatimonadota bacterium | reverse complement strand
GCGATAGTCGGCCACCAGGCCGTCCGTAGCCGGATACTGTACTAGCGCGCCGATCACGTCGGCGCCGAACTCGAACCGGTCGGCCGGGCCAATGCGGATGGAGATATTGCGGGCGCGAGCACGGGTTCGGACTACCGCGATGGTCTGCGGATGACAGGCCTGGTCCACCAGGTACACCGGCGCACCGGTCTTTTTTGCGGTCACCGACTCGGTCAACCACACCGCCTCGGATGCCGCAGTGGCTTCATCGAGGAGCGAGGCATTGGCGATCTCGAGGCCCGTGAGATCGGACACCAGCGTCTGATAGTTGAGCAGCGCCTCGAGCCGTCCCTGGCTGATCTCGGGCTGATACGGCGTGTAGGCCGTGTACCAGCCGGGGTTCTCCAGAATGTTCCGCTGTACCACCTGAGGAGTGAACGTGCCGTAGTAGCCCATCCCCAGATACGAACGGAAGAGCTGGTTCTGGCCGCCGAGTGCCCTGAGCGCCCGCAACACTTCGCGCTCACTCTTCCCTTTCGGGAGCGCGAGCGGACGACGCAGCCGGATATCCTCGGGCACGACCGCGTCGATGAAGGCGTCGAGCGAGTCGTAGCCCAATGTCTCTAGCATGTCCTCGATGTCTTGCGGGCGGGGGCCGATGTGGCGGGAGGTGAATCGTTCAGGCTGAGGTAGGGTGACCTTCAAGCGTCTTATTCTCCGATGTGGGCCTTGTATCCCGCGGCATCGAGCAGATCCTTCAGCTCGGCGCCGTTCCTGGGCCGAAGCCGAACCATCCAGCCCTCGCCGTAAGGATCGCGATTCACGGCGGCAGGATCGCCGTCCAGGGCAGCGTTGACCTCGATCACTTCACCGCTCACCGGGCTGAACAGCTCGGACACGGCTTTCACAGCTTCGATCGTGCCGAACGGTTGATGCGCCGTCACCGCGTCGCCGGGCTTGGGAAGGCTCAGGAACACGATGTCTCCCAGCTCACCCTGCGCGTAGTCGGTGATCCCCACGGTCACCACGCCGTCGGAGGCAGCGCGGACGTATTCGTGATCTTTGGTGTAGCGGAGATCTTGAGGTATGGACGACATGTTTAGAGCGATCGGCTATCAGCTATCAGCTATCAGAAAGGACGTAGGAAGGTAATAGGGGCGAGTCATAAGCCATAGCTGATAGCTGATAGCGGATAGCTCTTACCCCACCCTCGCCTCCAACCTCTTCCAAACGTCTCGCGCCACGCGCTCGAGCACCCCCATATCGCCGTCATTGTCGATGACATAATCACTGCGAGGTCGCTTGACGTCTGCCGGAAGCTGCGCCGCAAGCAGACGGTCCGCGTCCTCTGGAGTCAAATCTCTGGATGCCAGCAATCGCTGCCGTCGTATAGGGAGCGGCGCGTCGACCAGCACCACTGCGTCAAACGTGGTAGGATCCGCAGCCTCGAACAGCAATGGAATGTCGCTCACCACGATCCGGTCACCCCGCTCAGCGGCACGCTGCATCAGCTCGTCTCGGCGGCGTTGCACTTCAGGGTGGACGATTGCATTGAGTTGAGCGAGCCTGGGAGGGTCGTTCAGGACGATACTGCGAAGCGCGGCCCGATCGAGTGTCCCATCAGCATGCAGAACGCCCGGTCCGAAACGCTGCGCGATGGCTGCCAGAACTGGTGTGCCGGGCATTTGCGCCTCGCGCACGAGCGCATCGGCGTCAATGATCGTCGCCCCCCAGCGCCGAAACAGCTCGGTCACGGTGGATTTGCCGGAGGCAATGTTGCCGGTCAATGCGACGGAAAGCACAACGAAAAAGGCATGAACGGTAAACGGTAAGCGGTAAACGGGAGATTGCCTTGGCCGGAGCACCCCCGTTCACCGTTCACTGTTCACCGTTCACGCTGGTTACGACGTTCACGCTGTTTACGACGTTCACGCTGTTTACGAGAAGCAGCTGGTCTTCATCCACCTGCGGCACCTGATGGCACCGCCGGCACCGTGCCTCATAGCTCTCCTGCCCGCCGATCATGATGGTCGGGGCGTCGTAGCGTGCGGGGCGGCCGTCGACCAGACGCTGGTTGCGGCAGGCGAGGTCGCCACATACGACACAAATGGCCTGGAGCTTGTCCACTCGTTCCGCCACCGCCATCAAAGCGCCCATGGCGCCGAACGGCTCACCGCGGAAGTCAGTGTCGGTGCCTGCGAGAATCACCCGAACACCACGGGCCGCAAGCTCGGATGCGACCCTCACAATGCCGGAGTCGAGGAACTGCGCTTCGTCTACCGCGACCAGTTGAGTGTCGGGGCGCACCAGCCGAAAGATCTCGGACGACGAGTCGACCGGGTTGGCATCGACTTCCCTGCCGTCATGACTGGCGACGCTGTAGAGGCCGGCGTAGCGGCTGTCCAGGTGTGACTTGAAGACCTGGACCCGGCGCCGTGCGATCACGGCGCGCCGCACCCGTCGGATCAGTTCTTCACTCTTCCCCGCAAACATGACACCCGCGATGACTTCGATCGATCCGGGCCGTGGGTCGCTATCCATTTCTTCTCCCATCCCCGAGGCGACCAAATGTAGCGTTTCTGCTGCGGCCTTCCAGCGCGGCGCCGGCCACCTTGCAATGGCTCCGCGCATTCCGGCATATTGTCGCCCCGCGCGCCAACTGAAGGAGCCTTGCGTGACCAAGCAGGAGATCGTGCAGGCACTCGCGCAACGGCTGGGCCTCTCCCGCGCTCAGGCAGCAGCAGCCGTCGACGCGCTGTTTGCACGGGACGGCATCATTGCCGGGGAACTAAAGAAGGGCGGGCGGATTCAGATCGCCGGATTCGGCAACTTCGAGATTCGCAAGCGGGCTGCGCGGCGCGGACGGGACCCGCGAACCGGTACCGAAATCGCAATCAAGGCATCAATGGTGCCGGCCTTCCGGGCCGGCAAGGCCCTCAAGGATCTGATAGCTCGCCGCCGCTAATCCTTGTCGGCCTTCTTTTCGTCGTCCAGCGCCCCGGGATCGATGGCTCGGATGGCCTGACGGGCTGAAGCGGCGACTTCGTCGCTGATGTCTTCGTCCGCCACCTTCTTGAGTGCCGGGATCGCGGCCTTCGCCTTGGGGCCGATCTCGCGCAGCGCAATTGTTACCGGGTATCGTACTGCCGGTGACGGATCCTGCAGCGCCTCGATCAACGCTGGCACAGCGGGGGCAGCGGCCCGACCCATGCCGGCAAGCTGGTAGGCCGCAGCATTGCGCGTCTGCGGTGCCGCAGACTTGAGGTCCGCCAGCAAGGTACTCATAGGCACCGGACCGCTGCCACCCTGCTTGATGTTGGCTTCGTCCTGCGCTCGGGCGTTCGTGGCGAGCAACGCGCTCAACAGGCCAAGCGCCGCAAGCATCCGAATCATCATCGCTGTCTCCTGATCTACCGTCTCTGTCCTGGCGTCCGGGCTACGGGCCGAGCCCGCCCCCGATCGATTCGCGCCACGACGCGTTTTCTGCGGATCGTTGCGCCGTTCAACGCACTGGCAATTCGCTCCGCCTCCTGGGCCGGCAGCTCCACCAGGCTATATGCCTCGCGCAGCTCGATCCGGCCGATCTTTTCGCGGGGCACCCGCACTTCCCTGGTGAGCACGGCAACCAGGTCGTTAGGCGTTGCCCCGTCACTCTTTCCCACGCCCACAAACACTTTGGAAGTGGCGGGGATAGATGCGGCAGCTACCTGGACCACTGCCGGTGCTGAGGGGCTGCCAGCCCCAACCCATAGATCATAAACCGCTGCCGCCACAGCCGTCGCGTCGTATCGCTCGAAAAGCGGAGCCAGAGTGAGGAGCCCCCGGTCGAGCCGACCCGCCTCGATCTCCCGGGAGATTGCGCTGCGACGCTGCGCGGCCGAGTCGGCTGCGGCATCGAGCGGCCCGGGAAGCCGTAGCGGGCGGCACGGGGAGGCGATACGGGCGATGTACGCTTCGGTTCCGGGTGGTACCAAGAGCACGACTTCGCCTGCCTGCAACAGCTGCCCCAGCCTGGGGGCATCGGGAGGGTCGAAGGCGATTGCGATTTCTGCACGCGGGGCGTCGCCGGTGATCACCTGGACCGACCCATCGCGGGGAAGCGCTGCCTGGATCGCCGCGTGCCAGCTCCGATCCGCGGTCCACACAACGACCGAGCCTGGATCGAGCAGGTCGAGCAACTCGCCCAATGCTCCAATCCGCCGGTTCCAGGCCACGGTCACGGTTCGCACCGGTCCCAGCGGCTTGGCTGGGACGTCGGCCGGTGCGCCAAGAACCAGCGCCTTCCGGGCATAACGATCGACGAGATCCGCCGCGCGTTCCGGCGCGCTCGCCACGACGATCCGCTGGCATTCCTGAGGGATGTCGGCCATGAGCGAGACGAGCCATTCTGCATCGGGCCAGCGCTCCGGCCCCGCGAGCACCACGGCGCCGAGGCGCTCGCCCTTGAGCGTGCCGCGCCCGATAAGAGCAGCCGTGGCGAGCGGAGACGCAATCAGCAAGTCGATGGTCCCGCTCTGGAGCCGCTTGCCGACTCGGCTAAGTCCGCGCGCGATCTCGACTCGGACAGTACTGCCGCCGAGCAGCGTAGAGGCCAGCAGTCCCCATTCTTCCAATTCGGCTTCGGGGCACAAGAGGAGGGCGGGGCCCTGGAGTTCGCGCCGCTCGAGCCGGCTGGCCAGACCCGCAAGTGCGGGTCCCGCAAAGGCAGGAGACGGTGGTGCGACAACGGCGAGGTTACGGCCTCGTGCAGCAGTGGGAGCGGCCTCGCGGACCCGTGCATCGTCCGCCGCCCAGCCGAGCTCGGTCAGCGCATGGGCGACTGCATCCGCCAACTGTAGTTGCTCAAGCTCGGTCATGTGCGCGTGCCTTCGTATCGGCTCGTAGTCCCGGGCGGCAAGCTAAGCGCCCGGCGTTGGCGGTGCCAAGTGTTGACATCGCCCGATCGCCGACGAACCTTTCCCCAACTCACCACGATCACCTTTGGACCGGATGCACAGGCATGCCCGAGTCACTTTCGCCCAATATTCAGCACCTCAAAGGCTCCGAAACCGTCGCCATCAGCAATGAGACCAAGCGCCGGCGCGCAGCGGGCGAAGATGTTCTAGATCTGAGTGTGGGCGAGCCGGATTTCGATACACCTGCACCCGCCGCCCAGGCTGGAACTCAGGCAATCCAGAGAGGTCAGACCCGATACCCACCCAACAACGGCGTGGCAGAGCTGCGGGCAGCGATCGGACGCCGCCTCTCGCTGCTTTCCGGCGGGCGTTCGGTGAATCCGGACAACATCGTGGTAAGCTCGGGGTCGAAGCAGTCGATCTTCAATGCCTGCTTTACGCTGTTCGGTCCGAAAGATCAGGTGCTCATTCCCGCACCGGCCTGGGTGTCGTATCCGCAGATCGTCCATCTGTGCCGGGCCGAGCCTACGTTGGTTCCGGGCGCCCTGGACTGGGGACTCAAGGTGAGCGTGCGCGATCTCGACCGGGCCAGCACCAAGCGGACCAAGGGCCTCATTATCTGTTCACCCTGCAATCCGACGGGCTCGGTCTACACCGCGGGCGAGATCAAGTCGATCGCCGAGTGGGCCCGGAAGCACGAGGTCTGGATCATTACCGACGAAATTTACCGGTGCATCAACTATGGGACCGGCCCGGCGGCCTCGTTCCTGGATCTGCCTGACGATCTCCTCGACCGCACCGTCGTGATTTACGGCGCGAGCAAAGCGTACGCGATGACCGGCTGGCGCATCGGCGCTGCGCTTGCCCCGGCGCACGTGGCCAAGGCCATGGCGGCGCTCCAGTCGCACACGACCACCGGGGCCAATCACCCGGCCCAATGGGCAGCGGTGACCGCGTTCTCGGACGAGCGCGTGGACGCGGAGGTGCAGCGCATGACAGCGGCCTTCCGGCGCCGGCGCGATTATCTGGTGGCGCGCGTCCGTGCCGAGATGCCGGGGCTCGAGTTCGTCGAGCCGCATGGTGCCTTCTACTTCTTCTTCCGGGTGGACGGCATCCGGGAGAACGAGCCGGTGACCGGATCTCAATTCTGCGAGCAATTGATGAAGCAGGAAGGTGTCGCCCTGGTGCCCGGAGCCGCCTTCGGCGACGATCGCTGGGTGAGGCTCAGCTATGCTGTCTCGGATCAGGAGCTCGAACGTGCCATCGACCGCATCGTCCGGTTCACAAAAGCCCTCGCCTCGGCCCGCGCGGCCTGAGAGACCGCAAACGATGGAAGCGCGCATCGAGCCCCTCGTTGGCGCGCTGCCCGCGCTGGCCTGGCGCTGGGACGCTGAAACCGACATTCTCTCGGGCGCGTTCAAGGGCAACCGCACCGGCAACGGCCTGACCGGTACGGTCGAGCTTACCGATGAGGTCGGATCGATCGCCGTCGTGGATGTTCACAACGGCGTCATTTGCGGACTCGACATCGTCGTCTGGCCGGAAGTGGGGACTGTCGCCGAGTTGCCGGTCCCCGACAAGCTGACAGACGGCCGCGTACTGCTCGCCGCCCAAAGCGCGAAAGGCGGCGTGACGTCCCTCGAGGTGAACGCACCGCTTGCGATCACCACTAATCGCGCAGAGTCGGTTTTCCATCTCTGTATCGGCTCGCGAAGGGAAGTGGATGCGATCCGGGTGGCTGATCACCTGCTCATCGAAGTCGATCGAACCGGAACCTTGGCCGGCTTCTGGCTGACCGATGTACCGCCATTCCCCGTCGAAGAAGATCTCTGATCACGAAAAAGCGTGAACAGTAAACAGTGAACGGTGAAGGGGTGTGCCGTTGCGCAACGGAACTCCCCGTTTGCTGTTTACTGTTCACCGTTCACGCTTTACCGTTTGGGATGCCCGCTAATCTCCCGATCGGTCGGGTACTGGCGACCGAGCTCAAGCCCTCGACTCCGCATCAGTTCTGGTTCCGCGCCGAGCCTGACGCGGCGGTCGGTATTGGAGCCATGGTCCGGGTAGAGGGCTCGGGACGAACCGTATACGCGGTCGTCACCGATGCGAGCGCTTATTCGGGCCAGGTGACCGCGCTCGAAGGCCAGGCTGATTCGAGCGGGGCCGAGGTTCGGCTCTTCCTTGGCGCGGTGCTGCGTCAGATTCCCGAAGAGCCACTCCAGCCGGTTCCGCTCGGCTCCGTGCATCTCGCCTCGGATGCCGACGTTCGGCTTGCCCTCCGGATGGATGCCTACACCGATCGCGAGCGGCCCAGCGGGATCCCGGTCGGGCTCTACGCCGCCGGCGGGCTCGAGTCGCCGGTGTATCTCGACGCCGACTTCCTGGTCGGGCCTGAAGCGGCTCACCTCAACATCAGTGGTGTCTCGGGGCTCGCAACGAAGACCAGCGCCGTCGAGTTTTTCCTCACCAGCCTGTTCCAGACCTTTCCAGCTCACAAAGGATCGGTCGCCGCGCTCTGTCTCAACGTCAAGGGCCCCGATCTCTGCTTTCTCGACCAGCCCGGCGTGATTACTGACGACGATCGGCACATCTACGCGCGGCTGGGTCTCCGGGCCGAGCCGTTCGCCGACGCGCGCTACTACGCGCCGCTCAAGCCTGACGGCGCCAACCTGAATACCCTTCGCACGCACGAGGCTCTCGCCGCCAACACCGAGCCTTTGATCTGGGGTCTGAGGGAGGTTGTGGACTACGCCGAGGTGGTGCTCAATCGTGATGACGTCGACGCCAAGGCGGACGCGTTCATCGATTTCCTCGCCGAGCGAGTCGTCGGGCGGGAGTTCCACGAGGAGCGACTGAGGAACCAACCATTCGAGGTGCAGAGCTTTGCCGACCTGGATGAGTTCTTCCGGGCGATCTTCGACTATCTCGAGGGCGTGGGTGGTCGGGGCGGGGAGGTCTGGCGCACCCATCACATTGCGACCATTCGCAAGGTTCGCAATCGGCTCAACAATATCGCGACCCGCTCGAAGGGGCTCGTCACCGACGACGGATCCGTCAACGACCTTCCCTGGGGCAGGTTCAGCGACCGGGGGATGTACGTCGTCGATGTGGCCGGCCTGGATCCCTTGGCGCAGGATCTCGTCTTTGCCAGGGTCGTGTCCCAGCTTCGTGAGCATCTCGAGCGCCGCGACCTGGGAGTGGACCACGTCGTCGTCTTCGTGGACGAGCTCAACAAATACGCACCGGCCGACGGACCGGATACATATGTTCGCCGCATGCTGGTGGACCTGGCCGAACGCGGCCGCTACCTGGGACTGGTCCTGTTCTCCGCCCAGCAGTTTCGATCCCAGGTGATCCGCCGCGTGGTCGGTAACGCCGGCACGACGATATTCGGACGCATGGACTCCGATGAGCTCGGCACCCCGGGATACAGCGCCGTCTCACCTGCCACCAAGATCAAGCTCGCCACCCTGCCGAAGGGTGAGCTCTCGCTTCGGCATCCGCATTTTGCTCAACCGGTATTCGTGCGCTTCCCCAGGCCTTCCGTGATGAGCGGACGAGATGGCATCGAGCGCTTCCCCCCTGCGGCCGACCTGCCCTTTGCCGACGCCGTTGCGCGCCAGCTGCGCGTGCTCGATCGGCGGATCGATCCCGACGTGATTCGGGATCTGGTCGCGGGCAGGCGCGAAGACGACGTCCGCCGTGCACTGTCTGCAACGCGACGCGAACGCCCGGCGGACGTGGAAGGATTCTTCAAGGCCTGTCTCGGCCGCCGGATTGCGCCGGAAGTGCGGGTCCCGGTCCGCGGGATTCCCGCGGTGCGCGGCGGCGCGGATCCTTACGAATCGTAGTGTTCGAAACCGCACCCAATCACCTTCTCCAGTCGTTCGCCAATGGGCCGCTGACATTGTTCCTGTCGGCCGTCACGCTCACTGGCTACTTCCCGTTCTACCTGTTCGTGCTGGCCGTGATCATGTTCGGCGTGGACCTGCGGCGCGGGGTGCTCCTCTCGCAGCTAGTGCTCTGGACTTTGGCGATCACCGATCTCCTCAAAACCGTTGTCGCCCTGCCCAGGCCGGTGGATGTCGACTCGTCTCTGCGGCAACTCGACACTGGAGCACCCAATACCGCAACCTTCGTGAGAGCAGGCGCACACAGCTTCTTCGCGCTGCCGGCCCAGCAGGCAATCGAGTTCTATCGCGGGGTGAAAGACTACTCTTTCGGCTTTCCATCCGGACACGTGAGCAGCGCAACTACCTTCTGGGGCGGAGCGGCGCTGTTGTTTCGGCGGCGCTGGCTGGTCTTCCTCGCCCTGGGCGTGATCGTTTTGATGCCCATCTCACGGATGTACCTGGGCCGGCATTTCCTTGCGGACGTGATTGGTGGCGGCCTCATTGGCGGGGCCGTGCTCGCGGCCGGTCTCTCGGTCTTTGCCGCTCGCTGGGCGCCGATTCCACTGCTTGGTCGTGCCGATCAACGGCTCAGCTTGCTGGCCATGGGAAGTCTGGTCGGGTCGCCGTTGCTGCTGTTGTTTATGCCTGGCGCCGAATTGAACGCGGGACGGCTGCTGGGACTCAATCTGGGATATCTGCTTCTCGCCGCCGGCGGTCGGCTGCCGTCGGATCAAGGCTCCATGGCGCGGCGGGCACTACGCATCTTGCTCGGGGTGGCAATAGCCGGCGCAACGCTCACCTTCGTGCCGGCGTCGACGCCTCTGTCGGGTTGGGAATGGGGCGGGGGATTGGGCGAGCTGCTGGCCGGGGCAATTCCCCCGTTCATAATGCTGACAGGAACCGTCCTGTTGGGCCGGCAGTTCGGTCTCTACTCGGCTGCGTCGCCAAAAACCTGAGCTTCAGCGCCCCTCCGGGCCGTAGCTTTTGATCAGATAATCGATAAGCACGGGCTCATCTGCATCGGTCAGCGGCGAGCCCCAGCCACGCATTTGCTTGAGTGTCTTGGTCCATCCGGTCGAGTCCTTGTGCTGCTGCTGAATCAGAGCTGCACCGTGGCAGATGAGACAGTTGCTCTCCACCAAGGCTCGACCGCTCCCTGGCGGCAAAGCTTCGCGCGATACCTTTTCGCTCTGGGCAATAACTTCCGAGAGAGCGGCCGAAGGACCGGGTGGCGCCGTGTGGGCGGGCGCAGTGTCGGCTGCCTGGCCTGAGGCCGGTCTGCATCCGCTCACGCTGCCGGCGAGACAGACCCAGCAAACGAGAAGCGCTTCAGGCCCGAACCGCATCGAATCGAAGCTCGTGCATCGAGTTGTTGGCGAATCCGCCTGGATTCTGGTCCGCGCTCCGCGGTTGGACGGCGCCGGATCGATCCGTTGCCCGTGCAAGCAGCCGCTGCGGGCCAGGAGAGGTTAGGCGGACCTCGGATTCGAAGCTGCGCCATGCGTACGGCTGCTCCTTACCAGTGAGCCGGGCGGGTTGCCACGTTTGACCGTCGTCGAGCGACAGCTCCACGCTCTTGATTCCGCCTGCCCCCAACCCGGACCACGACTGTCCCCGTACCTGCACCGTGCCGACGCTGAGCCGCTCGTCCGCGAGCGGTGCCGTGATCAGCGACTTGACCCGAAGACGCTCTACGGGACTTCCGTCGGCAAAGCGATATCCGGTCGCCATGAAGAAGTTGTCCGATACCGCCGGCCGGACATGCACGTGGGTTAGCCATTTGGTGGACGCCATCCCGAACCAGCCCGGCGTGACGAGGCGCAGCGGCCCACCGTGCAGCAGGGGGATGGGAGAACCGTTCATTTCCCACGCGAGGAATCCGTGGCTAAGCCCCAGATCGGCCGGGATACTGCGCAGGAACTTGGGTACCGCAGGGAGCGGAGCCTGGTCCAGACCCTCCATCCAGAGGTGCTTCGCCTCGGCGGTCATCCCGGCACGCTCGAGCAGACCACCCAGCGGTACGCCGGTCCATTCCGCCGTACTTACAGCGCCGTATGTCCATTGGACACCGGCGGTCCGGGGCAATCGGAACCTGCCCCTGCCGTTGCCCGCACACTCGGTGGTAACGACCTGAGTCGTGCTCGCCAGCTTTCGGAGGTCTGCCAGTGTAAAGGTCACGGGTCGGGCGACGGATCCGTCGATGGTCAGCGTCCATTCAGCTGGAAACGATGGGGGCGGGCCGAAGTGACTGCGGACGAAGAAGTGCTCGTTCGGCGTGAGAAACGAGCGCAGTTGGCTGAGTGGGGACTCGGCATCCAGTGGACGAGCGTTGCGGATTACCAATCCGCCGTCAGGCGGTTCGGGCAAGCTCGCCGGGGCGTCGGAGCGGCCCACCCGGCACGCGATCAGGCCGCCCAGGCCTGCTACGCCCGCTGCGAGGAGGCTCCTCCGAGTCATCATTTTCGTTGTCGCTTCCATCGATTGTCGTCGGGGGGCTCGAGCAACAGGGTTGGCGGCGCGCCCGCCATACCCAACGCTTCCACCAGGTTTTGGAGCGCGTGGACCTGGGCTACCCGGCGCCGCTCGGGCAGTTTCTCCAGGGCAGCGATGATACGATTTTGCGCCGTCTCGGGCGCTTTCGCCAGGAGGGCCCGCCCGGCCGGCGTCAGCTGGAGCAGCAAGCGCCGGTTGTCCGCCGCCGCTCGACGGCGGGATACCAGGCCACGTGAGACCAGCCGCGTTACCACTGTCGACACAGAGCTCTGATGGGTCCGGGTTCGGGCGGCGAGCTCATTCAGCGATCGGGCGGGAGCTTCGGCCAGCTGCTGGAGCACGAAGAGCTGTGCGCCGCTCAAGCCGGTGGCCCGCTCGGCTCGGGTGCTGAACATGCGGAGACCTTGCACGATGCGGCGGAGCGCGTCGAGCCCGGCCCGCACCTGCGCCGTCCGAGCGGCTGCCGGCCGCCCCCCGGTTGCATGGGTTCCCATAGAAGAGCAGGATACCGCGGGGCAGCGGCGGCGGACAAGGCACGAACCACTCGGATTTGTCGTCGGTGTGCGACTTGCCCCGAGCGGCACGCTCCTGCATTCTCCACCCCGTGAAGCTCGCCCACATCGCCGATCCCCACCTCGGGGCACGGCAATATCATCGCCTGACTTCGAGCGGCATCAATCAGCGTGAAGCCGATGTTGCCCAGGCCTTCCGAGCGGCCGTGGACGGTGTCATCGCCGCGCGCCCTGACGTGGTGGTGGTGGCGGGGGACCTTTTTCACACAGTGCGACCTACCAACGCCGCCATCGTCTTCGCCTTCCGCCAGTTCCAGCGGCTCCGCGACGCGCTGCCCGAGGCTCCGGTGGTTCTTGTCGCCGGCAACCACGATACACCTCGCTCGTCCGAGACCGGCTCTATTCTCCGGCTCTATGCCGAGCTCGGCGTTTCGGTAGCGACGGACGAGGCGCGCCGCTTCGTATTTCGCGAGCTCGACCTTGCGATACTTGCGGTGCCGCACCAGGCGCTAGTCGCTCCCGAGCGGCCGGTGTTCCACCCGGAAGGTGACGAGCAGCGACAGGTGATGGTTCTCCACGGTGAGGTCGAGGGAGTGTTCCCCTTCGATCGAACCAGCGTGGAGTACGGCGGCGCCACCGTCAACCGCCGTGAGCTGCATCTCGACGAGTGGACCTACGTCGCACTGGGGCACTATCACGTTCAGCACGAAGTCGCACCGAATGCGTGGTACTCGGGATCGCTGGACTACGTCACCCCCAACGTCTGGGGCGAGCTGGCGGACGACCTTGCCCACGGCCTGGGCGAAAAGGGCTGGTTGCTTGCCGACCTGGATTCGGGCAAGGTGGAGCGCCGGCCCGTACCGCTGGCGCGTGCCGTGCTCGACCTCGAGCCGATAGCGGCGGACGGGCTGAGTGCGGCCGACATCGACAGCCGGATCGCCGAACGGGTGGGGAGCGTTTCCGGAGGCGTGCGCGATCGGATCGTGCGACTTCGCATACTGGATGTTCCCCGCCATGTGGCACGGGAGCTGGACCATGCCGCAATTCGTGCCCTCAAAGCCGAGGCGCTGCACTTTCATCTCGACATTCGACGGCCTGACTCGGAGCGCACTCTGGGCGTGGGATCGCCGGGCCGGCGTCAGACGCTTCCCGAGCTGGTGGCTACCTATCTCGCCCGCTGGCCGCTCCCGGGCGACGTGGACCGCGACACGTTCGTCCGGAGAGGCGTCGATCTGATGGACGCCGTCGAGCGTGACCTGACGACCGGCTGATGCAGATTCATCGCCTTCGCCTCCACAACTTCCGCCAGCACGAGCATACCGATCTCACGCTCGGCCCGGGGCTCACCGGCGTCATTGGCCCGAATGGAGCGGGGAAGACGACGCTGCTCGAGGCCGTCGCGTGGGCGATGTATGGAATGCCGGCTGCCCGAGGCGGCAAGGACTCGATTCGCCGGCGGGGGACGCCGGCCCGGGCCCAGGTCGAGGTCGAGCTGGAGTTTTCCCTGGGAGCACACCACTACCGCATCGTCCGCGGACTCACCCAGGCCGCGCTCTATCAGGACCGAGATCCGGCGCCGATCGCTAACAGCCTGGGCACGGTGACGGACCGCATCAGCCGCCTGCTGGGCATGTCTCGCGACGAGTTTTTCAATACCTACTTCACCAGTCAGAAGCAGCTCGCGGTCATGGCGGCCATGGGGCCGTCGGACCGGGCTCAGTTCCTGTCCCGGGTGATCGGATACGACCGCATTCGGATCGCGCAGGACCGGCTGAGGGAGCGACGCTCCGCGCTTCGGGCACGAGTGGATACGCTGCGCGGAAGCCTGGCAGACCCCGAGCAGCTCGACCGGGAAGAGGCGGCGGCGGCAGCTCGCCTCAAGGCGGCGCGGTCCGGCGAGAAACACGCCGCGGCGAACCGCGTCGCTGCTGCTGCGAAGCTCGAGAAAGTGCGACCGGAATGGGAGCGGCTTCAACAGCTTCGCGATCGGGCGCTGGCCGGGGAGAGCGAGCTACGGGTTGCCGAGCATGAGCTGAGCACGGCGAAGGAGCGCGCCGAGCGGCTGGAGCGTCAGGCGGCCGACGTTGCGACCGCGCAGCGGCGCCTCGACGAGCTGTTTGAGCAGCTCGAGCCGCTGATCGCCCTGCAGGAGGAAGCCGAGCAGTTTGCCCGCAAGGCCCAGAAGTTCGCGGCCCGGCATCGGGTGCAGGCCCAGCTCACCGAAGTGAGACAAACTCTCGAGGCCGCGACGGCGCGGCTCACCCGGCTTCCGGATGCCGCAGCCCTGCACGAGGCGCGAGCTAGGCTCGAGCAAACAGAGGCCGCCCTGGCGGTCGCTGCGGCCGACGCAGAAACTCAGCGCACTGCCTGGGTTCGCGATGCGCAGGATGCCAGCACGAAGCGCGAGGCTTTGCTGGCACAGTTCAAAGATTTGAAGGAGCAGCGTGACCGAATCGTGAATGCCGGTCCGGACGGCGATTGTCCCACCTGCGCCCGCCCCCTCGGCACTGAATACTCCAAAGTGCTCGGCATGCTCGATCGCCAGGTGGAGGAGGTCGTGTCCAACGGCAACTTCTATCGCCAGCGGATGGACCAACTCAAGATCGAGCCACCGGATCTGGTCACTGCGAATCAGCGCAGGGAAGAGCTGGAGCAATCGCTTCAGTCCGGCTCGGCCGAAGTGGGCCGGCTTGCGACTCAGGCTCAGGAGCGCGCGGTCGTCGCCGGGGAAGAGGCGCGGCTCGCCAATCGAGTGACGACGCTCCAGGCGGAGCTGGCGCAACTGCCTAGTGCCGAGGATGAGCAGCGCTACGCGGAGGTCCAGCGCCGGATCAAGGCGCTCGAGCCCCTCGTGCTGGAGGCGACCCGGTTCAAGGCCATGGCCGACCAGGGCCTTGCGGTGAAGGCGGAACTGACCGCCATCAAGGCCACTCAGGAGGGTGCCGGCCGACGGGTGATTGCACTCCAGGCGGAGCTGTCGGCGCTGAAGTATGATGAACGGGCGTTCCGCAAAGCCCGGGACGCGGCCCAGGCGGCGGAGACGGCGGCACACGAGGCCGAGCTCAAGCTCGCGCATGCGGAGGCAGACCTCAAGGCTGCCGCCGAGGCAGTCGAGGTGGTGGCTCGGCGGCGCGCCGAGCGCATTGCCCGCGAAGAGGAGGCTCGGCAGGCGGCTGCCGAGCTCAAGCTGGATCAGGAGCTGGATCGCGCGCTCACCAATCTGCGAAGCGAGCTCAATTCACAGCTTCGGCCGGACCTGTCGGCGCTCGCGTCGTCGTTCCTGTCGGATCTCACGCGAGGCCGCTACACCGAGCTGGAGCTGGACGAGGATTATCAGACCCGATTGCTCGATGAGCGCGATGCCAAGCTGGTCATCTCGGGCGGCGAGGAGGACGTGGCCAATCTCGCGCTTCGTCTGGCGATCAGTCAGATGATCGCCGAGCGGGCCGGCCAGCCCCTGTCGCTGCTGTTGATGGACGAAGTGTTCGGGTCGCTGGATGAAGAGCGGCGGCTCGCGGTGATGGACCTGCTGCGGAGCCTGGCCGATCGGTTCCCGCAGGTCATACTGACCACGCACGTGGAGCTCGACGCCGAGAGCTTCGATCGGGTCATTCGAGTGACGTACGACGCGACGAAGGGGATGACGCAGGTGCAGGACGAGGCGCCCGGAGGCCACGATGTGGCGGCCTGATCGGAGCGTCCGCGGCCCCGAGCGGGCCACTCTGCGAGACGTGGAGCCACTCAATCGGGTGTTCGCCGAGGCGTTTACTGATCGGTACAGCCGGGACGGCCTGGTGGGTGTGCGGGTGCCACAGCTCAATCCCACGATCTGGCGTTACGCGCTGGACGATGCCGGTGACGGGGCCATGATCTGGCGTGACGCGGGTGGAGAGCTGGTCGGATTCAACATGGTGCATCGGTCCGGTATCGAAGGATGGATGGGCCCATTGGCGGTCCGTCCGGAACGTCAGGGCGAAGGGCTCGGCTCGAGCATGGTCCTCTCGGGGATCGACTGGCTCAAGGCTGAGGGGGCGCGAACCATCGGTCTCGAGACCATGCCGCGAACCGTGGACAACATTGGCTTTTACAGCCGACTTGGCTTCATGCCGGGTCATCTGACCATCACCCTGGTTCGCGACGTTCACCGCAGACCAGGCGAGGTGGGGGAGGTGCTGTCCGGTTACTCGGAGGTGAGCGGGCCTATCGGCGAGTGCCGCGCGCTGACCGAGGAGCTTGCACCCGGAATCGATTTCACCCGCGAGCTTGCACTCACCCACGAGCTTCGGATCGGCGACACCTGCCTGATTCGGCGGGGAGGGGCACTGACAGCCTTTGCGCTCTGGCATTCGGCCGCGCTTGCCGCGGGCCGGCCCAAGGACGAGCTTCGTGTGCTCAAGCTGGTGGCGCGCACCGCCGAGGACTTCGATCGGGCAGTCGAATCGGTCCAGCGCGCGGCGGCAGCCGAGCGGGTGCGGAGAGTCGCGGTGCGGTGTCAGAGCGCACTTGCGGAGCCCTACCTGCGCCTTGTGGACCAGGGCTTCCGAGTCCACTGGACCGATCTCCGGATGATTCTCCGGGGCTTCGCGGCGACCGGGCCGAGGCAGGGGATCATCCTGTCGAACTGGGAGATTTGAAAGAAAAGCGTGAACGGTAAACAGTGAACGGGGGGCTTCGTTCGCACGGAGTCCCCTGTTCACCGTTCACTGTTTACTGTTCACGCTGTTTATGCATCCGTCTCTGCTCATTTTTCTCGCCACCTACTTCTTCATTGCAGTCCAGCGCGTCCGCTGGCTTCATCTCAATCGGCCGGCTGCGGCGCTGCTCGGCGCCGTGGGGATGGTGACCCTGGGGGGACTGCCGCTGGCCGACGCTTATCGCGCCATCGATCTCGACGTTCTGGTGTTCCTTCTGGGACTCATGCTCCTGGTAGGCCATCTCGAGCTGGGCGGGTTCTTCGAGTGGGCCGCCGAGTGGCTCATTGCGCGATCGACCACGCCGAGAGGGCTGCTCGTCGCCGTGGTAATCGGGAGCGGGATCCTGTCGGCGTTCTTCGTGAACGACACCGTCTGCCTCGTATTCACGCCGGTGCTGCTGGCGGCACTGTTGCCGCTGAACATGCGGCCGACGCCCTACCTCATTGCGCTGGCGCTGGGATCGAACGTGGGCTCCGCGCTTACGGTGGTTGGTAACCCTCAGAACATGCTGATCGGGCTGTGGAGCGGCATCGGGTTCGCCGGTTTCGCCATCCGCATGCTGCCGGTAGTTGCCGGAGGACTGGCACTGACTTGCATCATTCTCCTCCGACTCTTTCGGAACGAGCTGAGCGGAAATTTTCCGCCGCGCGGATCCCCGCCTCGACCGGTCTTGATCGACCGCCGGCTTGTGCTCGCCGCGCTCGGAATTTTCGGGGTCGCGTTTGCGTTCTGGCTTGCCGGGGGGAGTTTGCCCAAGGTTGCTATCGCGGCGGGAGCCCTCATGCTCGCCGTCGCGCGACGCGATCCTCGACCCGCCCTCGAGAAGGTGGAGTGGGAGCTGCTGCTCTTTTTCGGCGCGCTGTTCGTCGTCATGCGAGGCCTCGAGGCGTCCGGGACAGTGGACTCGATCAATGCCGAAGGTGCCCGCGCGATCGCAGCAGGGGGCCGCTGGACCCTCGCGGCTTCGGTGAGCGGGGTGATGCTCGTGCTCTCGAACCTGATCAGCAACGTTCCCGCAGTTCTTCTGTGGCGAAACCTTGTCCCGACGCTTCCCGACCCGCACCTGGTCTGGCAGGTTATGGCCATGAGCGCCACCTTCGCGGGCAATCTGCTCCTGATCGGGTCGATGGCGAACCTGATCGTCGCCGAGCGCGCCGAGACTCGCGGCGTCAAGCTGGGCTACTGGGAGTATGCGAGAGCGGGAATTCCGGTGACGCTGGTGACGTTGGTGTGGGGAGTTGCGATACTGGTGTTAACTGCGTGAACGGTCTGAAAAAGCGTGAACAGTGAACAGTAAACAGTAAACAGGGAGGCCCGTTGGCGCACGGAGGCGCCTGTTCACCGTTCACCGTTTACTGTTTACGCTTTTCCGAGCCTCCGTGCGGTCTCTTAGCGCGATCCACCGTACCAGTAGGATGACTCCAACGGCTAGCGGCACATGGATCCAGCCTGACGGCGGCTGAATGGCCAACAGCCACGCCCACAGCGCCAGTGAGAGGATCGCAATGATCAAGGTGAGCTTCATACGAGCGTCTCGTCTTGTTCAAAAAAACCGTTGACGGTTCTGCGATCGGTTTCTATCTTGGGTCCTGCGGCAGCGGGGACCACGTTATTGAGCCAACAGGTCCAATGATGGGCCCACATGCTGTGGCCGATGCCATGCCCCCCGGGGGAAGGCAGACGTTACGGTGAGGGCGCCAAGCTTTCACATTGGGCTTCAATCAACACTCTCCGTTGTCGTTGCGAGTCGCCGGTCCTCTACAGGCCGGCGATTTCGTATTTCGGCCCGTCGGCTTGACGCGCGCCGGGGCCAGGGCTCTCTTCCGGAGAGCTACCGCCGAGGCCGTCGATGCCCCGCTGCAGTGTGACGCGGCGCGTGCACTTCAATGCCGCGCATCGCCTCTATAACCCGAACTACTCCGACGAATGGAACCGGACTACGTTCGGCAAGTGCGCCAACGCCAACTTTCATGGCCACAACTACGAGCTGGAGGTCACGGTCGAAGGTGAGGTCGAGCCCGAGACCGGCTACGTGATGGATCTCGCCATCCTGCAGAAAATGGTCGAGGAGAGGCTGATACGCCATCTCGACCACAAGACCTTGAACGTAGACGTGCCCTGGTTCAAGGATCTCAATCCAACCGCAGAGAACATCGCGATCGTCGCCTGGCGTCAGATCTGCCCGGCGATTCCCGCGGGACTTCGACTGCGACTACGCCTGTGGGAGACGCCACGGAACTATGTCGAGTATGAAGGCGCCTAATCGCGCGCCAAGCAGGAGCGATGCAATTCGAGCGGGAGACTCGATCGCTGATTTGGTCCAGCGGATGATCACGGCGCTGGGTGAAGACCCGGACCGGGAAGGTCTCGTGAAGACCCCCGAGCGGGTGGAGAATTCCTTGCGATGGCTCACGCAGGGATACAACCAATCCGTCGCGGAAGTGGTCGGCGACGCGGTCTTCGAGGAAACGCACCAGAGCATGATCATGGTACGAGACATCGAGCTGTATTCGCTCTGCGAGCATCACATGCTTCCCTTCTTTGGCAGGGCGCATGTGGCCTACATCCCCAACGGCAAGATCGTCGGCCTGTCCAAGATGGCCCGCATCGTGGATGTGTTCGCCCGCCGGCTGCAGGTGCAGGAGCGCATGACCGACCAGATCGCCGATGCCGTGATGGATACGATTCACCCGCACGGTGTTGGTGTCGTTATCGAGGCGGCTCATTTCTGCATGATGATGCGGGGCGTGGAGAAGCAGAACTCCCGCGCTGTGACCAGCGCCGTTCGCGGCATCTTCCGGGACGACTCCAAGACGCGGGACGAATTCCTCCGCCTCGCGCATAACCGTACGATCGAGTGACCCCGCTCGACGGGCAGGTGGCCCTCGTCACCGGCGCGTCGCGCGGTATTGGCGCGGCGGTCGCTGCTGCGCTGCGTGATGGCGGCGCGCGAGTCGTACGGGTGGCCCGAAGCCTCAAAGCGGGCGCCCACGACGGCTTCGACGATCTGCCCTGCGATGTGAGCGATCCCGCGGCCGTTGGGCGCCTCGCCGACAACGTGCTCGCCGACATCGGCACTCCCGATATCGTCGTGAACAACGCCGGGGTGTTCGATCGGGTGCCCTTCGAGCAGACCTCGGTCGCGGAGCTGCAGCGCTTCATCGCCATCAACCTGTTCGGCCCCTTTGCAATCGCCCGAGCGTTTCTTCCGGCCATGCATCGTCGGGGCGAAGGGCTGCTGGTTAACGTGGGTAGCGTCGCGGACCACCGGGCATTCCCCGAAAACAGCATCTACTCGACTTCCAAATTCGGGCTCCGGGGTCTGCATGAAACCCTTGCAGTCGAGTACCGCGGTACCGGCGTGCGTTGCACCCTGATTTCGCCCGGGCCTACCGACACACCGATCTGGGACGCGGTCGACCCCGAAAATCGCCGCGGCACGGTGGCCCGGCACGCCATGCTTCGGCCGGCTGATGTGGCGGAGGCAGTGCTTTTCATTGCGACGAGGCCGGCTCGAGTCCACATCGAGTGGCTGCGAATCCTGCCGGCCGCATGAGGGCGGTGCTCTTCGCTCTGCTGCTCGCCGGGCCCGCGACTCTCGCGGCACAGGACGACTCCAAGCCTGCCGCAGCTCCGACACTTCCTCCGCTGCCCGACTCGACCGGCTGGGGCATCCACGTCCTCGCCGCCGCCCGTGACCCAGGTGGAACCATCTGGCTCGGCACCTACGGCGATGGACTGTTGCGGCTCCCAGCCGGCGCCAAGACCTGGGACGTCATTCGACACGACAGCACGTCGGAGACGTCGTTGTCCTGGGACTTCATTCACGCCCTCGCTTTCGGACCGAGAGGTGAGATCTGGTACGGAACAGTGGGCAACGGTTGGGGACTCTCGATCGATGGCGGACGCAGTTGGCGTCACTGGGGTGCAACTGAGCTGGGGACCGAGTGGGAGTACGTCGCGCCGGACGGGATCGCGACCCGGGGTGACACGACCGTCATCGCAACCGCCGACGGGCTGCAGCTCACCACCGATGACGGCGGTCACTGGCTGGCGATCGTGGACTCGTCGGGAGCCAAGACGCTCGGCCCCGCCGACAGCGCAATCAGTCTGCTCACCAGCGAATACGTCCGCCGGGTCGCGGCCGATAGCCGGGGCTGGCTGGTCGCGACGCTGCGGGGCAATCAGCGGCTGCGACACACCGAGAAAGGCTGGGAGGTGCAGGCCGTCGCCGCGGCTCCGTTCAGCTCCTCCAACGCGATTCTGATCGGCCGACAGCAATTCCGTGGCACGACCTGCGGACTCAGGCCGGCTGTCGACACGCTGCCCTGCCTCCGTCGAGCATCGAAGACGGGTGAGTCTCCCAAGACGCCGCTTACGATCTGGTTCCGCCGACCGGTGGCGGTCACGGACAACATCTACATCGACCAGACCTATCGATACGGGTCCACGATGGGCGGCAACTTCCAGCAACACCAGGGTGTGGAGTTCAATAACCCGGAGGGTACTCCGGTTTTGGCCATCGGGAGCGGGACGGTGGTCTACGCGGGCAGGGCGGAGCAGGGAGCACTGACGGTTGCCATTCGGCACGATTCCACGGTGACAGTCCGCGGGAGAAGACTCGCGATCT
This sequence comes from Gemmatimonadota bacterium, assembly GCA_046733215.1. GTDB lineage: Bacteria > Gemmatimonadota > Gemmatimonadetes > Gemmatimonadales > GWC2-71-9 > DASQPE01. The sequence continues at coordinate 897 of JBKPOS010000152.1, read as the reverse complement.
GGTCGACCTACTACCACAACAGCAAGCTTGATGTGAAGGTGGGGCAGAGGGTCGCCGCGGGCCAGCGAATCGCCCGAGTCGGCAGCACCGGTCGCGCGACCAACGAGCATCTCCACCTCGAGATTCACGTCGCCCCGGCCGACTCGGCGCGCGCGGTCGTGGACTCGCTGGAACGCTTTCCGCCCTATACGACCAATCCCGAATTGTGGATCGAGCCGCTCCCAAACACCGGCATCATCGCAGGACAGGTCTTCGACGGCGCCGGTAATCCGGTACCCCTGGCCAGGATCTACGGCATCATCAAGCCCGATCCGAGAGAAACTCCCTTCTCCTACGCCGAGACATACGGCGACAAGGCGCATTCCCATCCGCTCTACCACGAGCACTTCGCCGTGAGTGACGTGCCACCCGGCACCTACGTGCTGGGAACCAACATTGCCGGAGCGAAGGTGATGCGGCGGGTCACGGTCGAGGCAGGCAAGCTTACGTGGGTGGTTTTTAAGCCGTGAACGGTGAACAGTGAACGGTGAACGGTAAACGGGCCTTCCCTGCACCCCCCGTTCACTGTTCACCGTTCACTGTTTACGCTTTACCTGTGTTTATCGAGCTCACTGATCATCTCCGCTGTCCCGCCGACCACGCCGAGCAGTATCTCGTTCTACTGCCGGACCGAATCGTCGATCGTTCAGTGGTCAGCGGGCGGCTCGGCTGCCCCGTTTGCGGCCGAACGTACGCTGTGAACGACGGGATCGCCGAGTTGGGCGACAGTACAGTCGGGCCGGGACCGGCCTCGTCGCTCGATCCGGCCGCGCTACACGTACTGCTCGGTCTGTCCGGCCCCGGCGGATACGCTGTGCTGGTCGGGAGTGCCGCTGCCGGCTGGGAGAGGTTGGCGCG
>JBKPOS010000151.1:0-4940 GCA_046733215.1 Gemmatimonadota bacterium | reverse complement strand
CTCAAACAGTACGACAAGCAGATCTTCGTGGTTGGCGGTCGTTCGTTCACCAGTCTCGTGATGCAGCGCAACTGTCACGAGTTCATCGCCTACGAAAACCTCGCCGGCTCTCGACGTTCGGCGGAACGCGGACGGCAGTCGGGACCGGTTGCAGCCCAGGCACCGATCGAGCAGGCCGTGCCCCTCGTGCGCCGCGCCCTGAAGGTCCTCGCCGACCGTGAAGTGTCGCCACAGCTCGGACTGTTGAAGAGCACGCTGCTGCAGCTCGACTCGACGTTCTCGGAGCGCAACTACGGCACTGGCAGCTTCCGCGACTTCGCCGAGAAGCTGGCGAAGGCCGGGCACGTGACGTTGCGCGAGTCGGGACGGAATGTGCTGGTGGAACTGGCCGAGGGGCGCAACGGCGCCGACGAAGGCCGGTCGGCACAACCGCAGCCCGCCGTGCATACGAGTCATCGTCAGCACGACGACAAAGACACGCCGCAGGAGGTCGCATCATCGAACGGCAGCCGCGCCGAACCGAGAACCGCAGACGGCATCCGCGAAGTGCGGCGGTTGTTTCAGTCGTCGCAGAATCCGCCGCGCTGGCCGATGTACATACGGCAGGCCAAGCAGTTCCTGCGCACCGTCGATATGTCCTTCGACGAGCGCAAGTATGGATTCGCCAGTCTCGTTGATCTGATGCGCGCGTGTCAGCGTGATGGATTGTTTCGCATCGAGCGCGATCGGCAGGGCGTCATGCGGCTGTTTCCAGGTAACGTCATGCAGCCGGATGCAGCAGCGGTCGACGATGATAATCGCGGAAATGTCGCGGAACCGGTTGCGGCGGCGTCTGCAACGTCGGAGTGGTCGCGCGACGAGTCACCTGCTGAACAAGAGGTGGTCGATGGTGACGTCGTCCAGGAAATGAACGCGCCCGCACCGGTCGTCGATGTCGATGCGCAAGCAGTAGCTCCTGAGGTCGAAGAAGCGGCTGCCGAACGAGGGGCCGCGCGCAGGCGAGGCGGCCGACGCGCGAAAGCGCAGCCTTCGCCCGACGTCACAGCGTCTGAAGAAGCCCAGCCCCAGGAGCGTGCGGCGGATCGTCGCGGCGCGCGCAAGGACGGCAAAGCTCCAAGGGTACGTAAGGCGCCGTCAAGGCCGCGCGCGCCACGCGGGCGCACGCAATAGAAGAGTAGTGTAGGGCCAGGTCTTCAGACCCGGCCATCGCGGCGGCTAAAGACCGCGCCCTACACGTCGTCGAAGAGAGGCAGTCGAATCTCGCCCTCCTTTTCACTTGGGTCAACGAGGTTGTGCACGCTCACACCGAGTAAGCGAACCGGCCGCTGACCCGCTTCCGTTTTTTCTAGCAGCGTCATCGCGCGCGCGGCGATGTGGTCGGGATCGCGCGTCGGCGGATCGCTCGAGTGGCTGCGCGTGACCGTCGTGAAATCGCTGTAGCGGACCTTGATTGTGACGGTGCGGCAGAAGAGCATCTTTCGCTCGAGCCACGCGGCGCCGTCGCGAGCCATCTCGTCAATCTCTTTCCGGATTTCGCCGACGTCGATCAAATCTTCCGCAAAAGTATTCTCGGTGCCAGACGATTTCGCCGACTGATTTGGCTCGACCGGCCGATCGTCGATGCCTTGGGCGAGGCGGCGGAGCCAGCCGGCATGGCTGCCGACTGCGTCCTGCAAGACCCTTGCGCTGGCGGTGCGCACATCGACGAGCCGCTCGATCCCGCGTTCGCGCAGTCGCTTCGCGGTGACCGGGCCAACTCCCCACAGCGCATCGACCGGAAGCTTCTGCAGAAACTGTTCGACGCGCTCGGGCGCGATCACCGTCAAGCCATCCGGCTTCTTCCAGCCGGACGCGATCTTCGCGAGGAACTTGTTCGGGGCAACGCCGGCTGACGCGGTCAGGCCTGTCGCGGACTTGATGTCACTCTTGATTCGCCGGGCAACGGTCTGCCCGAGTGTTTCACCCCACACGTTTTCCGTCACGTCGAGGTAGGCCTCGTCGAGCGACAGCGGTTCAACGAGTGGTGTCACGCGACGGAAGATTGCGAACACCGACTGCGACGCGGCGCGATACCGTTGAAAGTCGGGCCGAACGATGAGCAGCGACGGGCACAACCTGACCGCCCGCGCCATCGGCATTGCCGATCGAACACCGAACACGCGCGCTTCGTAGCTGGCCGCCGCGACGACACCGCGCTGGTCGGGGCTGCCGCCGACCGCGACCGGAAGGCCGCGCAATTCCGGTTTGTCGCGCTGTTCGACCGACGCGTAGAACGCGTCCATATCGATGTGAAGGATTCTGCGCACGATCGTTGTCCGGATCCGGGGTCCGGGATCCGAGGATACCGCGATTCAACGATGAGCGATTCGCGATGAGTGTTCAGCGATGAGCGATTCGTCTGTCTGCCATCCATGCCCAGGGAATCAGCAGCCACGCCGTGAGCGCGGAGAATGCGAGCGTACGCGTGTCGGGCGGCGGAGGACCGAACGAGGCGGCGAAATAAACGCCGAGCAGGAAAGCCATGAGCAGCCAAAACGAGATTCGCCGCCGGCCGGTGCCGCCGCCTCGCACGTACAGCGCGATGCCGGCCGCGAACATTGTCAATTCCACAACAAGCGTCGCTGCGACTGAGTTCCAGAGACTGAGCCCGACGTACGGACCGCGCGGAAGCACGGGCATGTCGGGGCGATGCGAGATCGCGTCAAGCACCCAGTGGCTGACAACACCGGCGGCGAGCAGCGCCGCAATTGGCCGATTGCCGCGCGCGAGCAGCCATCCGCCGGCAAAGAGTGCGGCCCAGCATGCCGATCCCACCAGGCTGTGGGTGATCGGATAGTCATAAAAATCGAGCGGCGTGAATTGTGTGATGCCGGGTGCGATTCGAACGTGCTCGAGACCGGTGAGCAGAAAGATCGGCCACAACAGATCGACGAGCTGAACCGAGGCGAGCCATGTCGCCAGCGATACCGAGGGCGCCATTCGCTTTCCCGCGAGTCCAACGGCGATGTGCCCTATGAACATGGATGAATCACTCATCACTAGTCGCTGATCGTGAATCGCTACTCCTGAATCGCAGAATCAACAAAAGCCAAGCGTGATTCATCGGTTCGAGAATTCTATGATGCGAGGATTCGATGATTCAACGATTCGACGATTCAAGGATGAGCGATTCGCGATCAGTGATGAGGGATTCCGCTACTCCGCCCGAAGAGCGGTGAGCGGATCGACTCGTGACGCACGCTGTGCCGGGATGTATCCCGCAATGGCCGTCACGATCAAGATGATCACCGCCGAGACCGCAAGCGTCGCGATATCTCTCGGCTGAACGTTGAACAGCACCGCGCGCAGGAGATCTGTGCCGGCAGCCGTGGCGGCTATCCCAAACACCACACCGCAGAGCGCGACCAACAGCGAGTGACGTACGATCATCCAACGAACCGTGCGGCGCTCCGCGCCGAGTGCCATCCGGATCCCGATTTCACCAGTCCGCAGCGTCACCATGTAGGCGAGCAGGGCATACACGCCGATCGCCGACAGCGTCAGCGCAACAGCTCCGAGCCATGTTGCCAGGTTGGCAAAGAGCCGCTCGCGGCTGACCGACACCGCAATCTGCTGCTCCTGCGTTCGCACCCTGAACATCGAGAGATTTGGATCCACGCTGCGAACGATCTCGCGAGCGGTTGGCGCAAACGCAGCCGGATCGCCGGCGGTTCGCACCTCGATCGTCATGGGCCCCGCTCCGTGTTGCCGGTAGGCAACGTACATCGTCGGCGTCTTTTCTTCGCGCAACGAGCTGTACACGGCATCCGTGGAGACGCCGATAATTTCGTAGAACGGTGGGCCGGACATCGACTCCGTTCGAAAACCCCGCCCTACGACATCGTCCGACCTGAACAGCTGGCGCGCGAGCGCATGATTGATGACTGCTACCGGCTGGCCGGTTCGGTTGTCGCGGTCGTCGATGGCACGCCCGCGCTCGATCCTGATGCCCATCGTCTCGAAGAAATGCGAGTCGACGGCCAGTCGCCACGCCAGATGCTTCTTCGTGAAAGCCGGCCGTTCCGCGCTCTCGCGCTCGAGGACTGGTTCGTCGGTGCGGGCGGCAACGATGACGTTTGCCGAATTGCTGATCAATGTCTGGTTCGAAAGTGTCGCCTGCTCAGCACCGGGAGCGGCCCGCAGCCGCTCGAGAATACGTGAGTAGACATCCATTACCACGCCTTCCTCTTTGTAGCCGCTGAGAGCCGGATCCAGTTTGAACGTGAGCACACGGCCGGCGTCGAAACCGAGGTCGACCTGTTGCAAATGCCGGACAGAGCGCACGAGGAGAAGCGCCGTCGCGACGAGTACCATCGAGAGCGTGATCTGCGAGATCACCAGCGTGGCGGACAGGCCGCGACGGCGAGGACCGGTTGCCGATCCGCGTCGTGCTTCGTGCAGCCCTTGGACGAGCGAGGTATTCGTGGAGCGCAGTGCCGGCATTAGTGCAAAGAGGACAACACACACGCTGGCGAGCGCGGCGACGAAAGCGACGACGCGAAGGTTTAATCCGGCAGCAATCGTTAACGCATCCGGACCAATCTGGAGCGCCGGCAGCAATGCGCCGGCAATCCAGCGCGCAGCCAGCAACCCGAGCGCACTGCCGCACGCCGCGAGAATCATTCCCTCGGTGAGAAGTTGTCGCACGATGCGGCGCCTGGGCGCTCCGAGCGCTATGCGGACGCTCAGCTCGCGGGCTCGCGCCCGTCCTCGCGCGAGCAGCAGGTTGGCAACGTTGGCGCACCCGACGAGCAGCACGATGGCCACGACGATCGACATCATCTTCAGCGGCTCGCGCATGCGGTCCCGCACCTGCGCCTGTCCGCGACCGCCTGGAAGAGCCTCGACGGTCGGGAGATCCTGATCGGGCGTGTCTGGCCGGGCAGCGCGGACAGTCTGCT
>JBKPOS010000150.1:0-10282 GCA_046733215.1 Gemmatimonadota bacterium | reverse complement strand
CGGATCAGGCTGGCCGTTTCATCCGCACCCTGCTTGTTTGCGCGATAGGTAATCGCCAGCTCGGCTCCGGCCCGGGCGCAGGCCAAGGCTATGGATCTTCCAATGCCGCTCGAAGCTCCGGTCACGAGCACGACCTTGTCTGCGAGGCGCCGATCTCCGCTCTTACCGCCTTCGTGATGCGGCACCTCGACCTCCCCGGTTGAATCGCCGACGCAAAGTTCTAAACGCTAAAGTATCATTGCCTTAGCAACTCACAAGGGAAGCTCTGATTTGTCGCTATTGGTAAGCGTTCGAGACCCTTCCGAGGTGGGCCCGGCATTGATGGGCGGGGCGCAGATCATCGACGCAAAAGAGCCCTCGAATGGAGCTCTCGGGCCGGTCACGCGCGCGTGTCTCCGACAGATTGAAGAACAGGTGCCCGCATCGGTTCCCCTGAGCGTGGCCTTGGGCGACTTCGTTTCAGCGGAAGAGGCGGCCGAGGCGGTTCTCACGCTCCCGCTTCGGCGACGTAGCGCGTCGCTGTTCGTCAAGCTTGCGCCCTCCGCGGATGGTGCCGAGGGCGATAGGTCTGTGTTAGATGGTGCCGTCCGCGCAGCTCGGCGACATCGGGCCGCTCCCGCGGTCATAGCCGTCGAATACGCCGACCGATCTCGCGACCTGAAAAGCTCCGAGAACTTTCGCGCCGGTGCGATCCTCGCACGCGTCCGAGGCGTCCTGGTCGATACCGCGATCAAGGACGGAACATCCCTGCTGGACTGGTGGTCCGACGACCGGGTGATGGCCTGGTCGAGGAGCGCGAGGGAAGCCGGACTGCTGGTCGCCGTTGCAGGTAGTCTGGGCGCCTCGGAGGTTGCTCGCGCCATGGCCTTCGGCTGCGATGTGATCGGAGTGCGGGGCGCTGCCTGCGTGGGAGGAAGGGCCGGCCGCATTGACGCTGGCCTGGTCCGCCGGCTCCGTGAGGTGATCGATTCAACCGTGCCGACACCGCGAACCGCAACAGTACTCTCCGGCTGCTTCTAGCTCATCTCCATTTCTAAGTAAAACATGCACTTACGCTTACTTGCCTCGGCCCCAAGGGGCACGTCATTTGCCGATTCGCGCCGGATGCTCCCCATTCCCACCGGGCATCCGTCGCATGGGCAAAGGCCCCAACCTGCTTCGCAGCAAGTTCGGCCGTCGCCTTCTGGCGCTCTTCGTCGGGTGCGCCCTGGGACCGATTGCGCTGCTCGCACTTTTGTCCGAGCGGCACATGACCCGCCAACTGGAGAACCAAACTCGTAATCGACTGGTCCAGGCCAATCGGGCCTTGGGTCGGGCGATTTTCGAACGCCTACTGTTGCTCGAAGCGACACTCGCCAGCATCCCGCCCGGCGCAGTTGCCGAACTGGAGGCGCCATCCCAACCGATAAAAGAGCAGCCGGTCCACGCACGGAATCAGCAGGTCGCCCGTAGCAACCGCACCCAGGGATCGCGTCTGGACGGACGGATTGCGCTGGGTGGCATCATGCTGGGCGGGGCAAGCGGGCCAAGGAAGGCATCGGCTCCGCCGCCGCCGCTCAAAGATCCCGACGCGAACCAGACCATCACGGCCGGACTCGACCTTCTGGCCCGCAGCCGATTCACCGCACTCGAGTTCGTTGACGAAGGTAGACAGCGCACGCAGGTGTTCGGCCGGCTCGACCAGATGCCAACGCTCGAGCCGGACGACAGCGCCTATGTGTGGGCAGGCGAGACGCTGCTTCTTGCCGGCGATGCGGACGAAGGCGGCCGTGCCCGGATCTACATGCTGCGGCGGCTTGGATGGGGGCGGGGCAGCGGTATCCGAGGCACGCTTGTCGGCGAAATCAGCCCCGACTTTCTCTGGGGCACGCGGGACCAGACCATGCCTTCGGCGACCAGCGAAATGGCTGTGGTAGACGATGCCGGGAGAGCACTGTTCGGCGTGGCGCCGGTACCAGTCAACGCCTCCCCACGCATCCTCGATCTGGCCCGTCAATCAGCGTCCGGCAGCATCAACACGACCATTGGGGGCGCCGCGTATCTCACGACCTATCGGCCTATCGTTATCCAGGGCGCTTTCGGAGCGCCCAATTGGACGCTTGTGCTCAGCGAGAATCAGGCATCCATGCTGGGGCCGATGACTGACTTCACCGACACGTTCCTGTTCATCGTGGGCGGTTGCACCTTCACCGTACTCGTCCTAAGCATCATCCAGATTCGTCGCAGCCTGCTCCCTCTGCAGGAACTGCAAGCCGGGACACGAAGAATCGCCCTGCAGGACTTCGAGGGGCGAGTGGCTTTGACCAGCCGTGACGAATTCGCCGAGCTTGGCCACTCATTCAACGCAATGGCAGCCCAGCTTGGGCGCCAATTCAAGGCCCTCGCCACGGCAGCGGAAATCGATCGCACGGTGCTGAGTGCCACCGATGCGTCGGGAATTGTCGACGCCGTGCTGACCCGCCTCGCGGACGTCCATCCATGCAGCGCCGCCAGCGTAACGCTTCTTCCTCCCGATCGATCCAGCGGCGCCGTCAGCTGGATCCAGCATTACGAAGGTGATCGGTCGAGAGAAGTGATCCGCGTGAATCTGAGTCAGAGCGACCTCCAGCGGTTGGCGCAGGTGATCGACGTTCTCGCCCTGCACAACGAAAGGGAGCTCGGAGATCTCCTGCGCCCCCTCGCAGCGCCAGAGGCCGCATCGTTCATCGTCCTTCCCCTGCTTGCTCAGGGCCAACTGTCGGGCATCCTGTCTATCGCCCTGGCGGCGGCCGAGCCAGGCAGTTCCGAGGACCTGGTCCAAGCGCGGCGTTTGGCGGACCAGGTGGCCGTGGCGTTGTCGAATGCCGGCATGATCGAGCAGGTGAGAGCCCTCGCCTACTACGACAGCCTGACCGGGTTGCTCAATCGGCCTTCATACAAGGAAAGGCTTGCGTGCGCCCTGGCGAATGCTCGCCGAGAGCACAATCAGGTGGCGGTGTTCTTCCTCGACTTGGACAACTTCGGTCGTATCAACGACACGTTGGGCCACGAGCTCGGCGACCAGCTCCTTCGGCAGGTCGCGGACCGATTGCACTGTTGTTGCGCGGAAGCGGCGCACGAACGCGAAGGGGGGCCGGCCGCGCGAGGGACCGCCGTTGCTCGGCTCGGGGGGGACGAGTTCACGGTACTACTTCCGGGAATCGAAGACGCCGAGGAGGCGCCAGCGCTGGCGCGTCGCATCCTGTCGGCCTTTGCTGCGCCGATACAGCTCGGAATGCACGAAGTATTCATGACGTCCAGCATTGGTATCGCACTGTATCCCGCAGACGGGGACGACGTCGAAATGCTGCTCGCTCACGCCGACACCGCGATGTACGAGGCCAAGAAGCAGGGAGGAAACGGGTATCAGGTATTTGCCCGGGCGATGAGCGCGTCAGCCCTCCAGCGTTTGACGCTGGAGGCGGATCTCCGAAGGGCGCTCGAGCGCGACGAGCTGCTACTGCACTATCAGCCGATCGTCCATGCCGGAAGCGGTGCGATCGCCGGTGCCGAGGCCCTGGTGCGATGGCAGCATCCCGGACTCGGCTTGCTGCTCCCTTCGGAATTCATCCCCATTGCGGAGGAGAATGGGTTGATCGTTCCCCTGGGCGAATGGGTGCTCCGGACTGCATGTGCTCAAAACCGGGCGTGGCAGAACGCCGGGCTTCCCCCTATTCGGGTCACCGTCAATATCTCGAGCCGTCAAATCAGACAGGGTACGCTCACCACCACCGTACGTCAGGCGCTCGAAGCGGCCGGGCTCGACCCGGCCTGGCTCGGCCTCGAGCTCACCGAAAGCGTATTGATGGAACGTCAGCACGAGGCAGTAACCGCGCTGCATCGGCTGCGCGGAATCGGGGTGCAGCTTTCCATCGACGATTTTGGCACCGGGTATTCGTCCCTGAGCTATCTGAAGCACTTTCCAGTCGACACCTTGAAGATCGACCGTACCTTCGTTCGCGATCTGATGACGGTTCCGGACGATGCAGCTATCACGGCCGCCATCATCGCCATGGCCCACGCTCTCGAGCTAAAGGTGGTCGCGGAGGGGGTGGAGACTCACGAACACCTTGCGTTCCTGAAGGGGCAGGGCTGCGACGAAATTCAGGGGCATTTGGTCGGGCGGGCGGTCACGTCGGAGCGCTTTGCCGAATGGCTGGCTCGGAGCCGGAGTCCGGGCGCCCGCCTCGGTCCTGCCGCCAGCCGCATTAATCGCGCGGCCGGCTAGTCCACCGCTTTTGAGCAGGTCTCCTGGAGTATCGTCGGAAGCCGCTCCATTTCCCCCGCACCCAACACCAGCACCGTCAGCCCTACCGGAAGCACGTCCCGAAAAACCGGGTCGACCAATGCCTCGACCGGGCCACCGACCGGCTTGAGCAGCACCAGGCACTCGGCGTCGAGCGCCCCCGCAATGAACGCCGCAATGCTGTCACTGGTTGCCTGCCAGCCGTGCGGCAGCACGTCCGCTGCCAGCATCCAACGATACGGAGCCAGAACCGGCACAACGGAATCCGCCAGGGCATCCTGGATCTCGGCAGCATCGTGTACGACCCGGGAGGCGGGAATTGCTGATGCGATGACGTAGGCGAACTGATCCATCGCAAGAGTCGCCATCCAATGCGCGGCAGTCGGCGTCAGTACCAATTCCCGCTCCGCCAGGCGAACTGCATCGGCCAAGACTCCGCCTCCGGGTATGACCAGCAGCCGGTTGCATTCTGCCGCCTTCTCGATCGCAGCGGACGCTCGGGCAAGGGCGCCCGCTGTGCGCACAAGCCCGCCACCCAGTTTGACGACCGCGAGACGTTTCAAGAGCTCCGGCCCAGCGCGATCGACTCATTGAGCAGGATTGCCACTGCGGCTGCGGGGGCTGCCCTTGCGCAGTCCTCCCCCAGACGATCAGCAAGCCGGACATAGGTGAGTCCGGCTCGTTCAGCCGCTTCGGCGGCGATAAAGTCACCCAGGCCGGTCACGACGGCTTCCGCGATTTGATTGTGGCGCGCACGGACGCGCTGGATCGCGTCAACGATGCAGGCGACCTGTGCGGCTGCCAGCTGGGTCGCGATCGCATCGATATCCGCATCACTCAGAATCTCCCGGTCACCACACACCACTCGGGCGAGTCGCTCTCCGGCGAATTCCCGCGTTGCCGGGCGCCCATCCGGGGTAGGAACGGTGTAATCTTCAGGCGCAAGCGAACCCAGCCAAAGATGAACGTCTCCCATAGTCGCGAACCCTTCGGCAGAAACGCCGGCTCGTTCGCCTCGCAGGGGGACGTCATGAGCGACGGCTTCTGTGGGTGTTCGGAGTGCACCGGTGTACACGAGCTCGCCGCTTGCGAGCCGCTCCGGATCGATACGGCCGACAACCGTAACGACGCCGGCCACGATCGGAACAATGTCTGTGGTGGTCGAGCCGATATCGATCAGGAGGCACGTGCCGGAGCTCCGGGCAATCAGGTGCGCGGTCGCCGCCCAGTTCGCCGCGGCGACGCCGAGTGGGTCAGCCCGGGCCTGGTCCACAGAGCGAAAGACGCCATCGGTGCCAAAGACGTGTAACGGGGCGCCTATAAGAGCCGTGTCCAGCGCATCGAGTACGAACGCGACGCCCTCGCGCTTGGTGCGGAAGTATTGGGACAACTCCGCGGTCATCGTGACGGCATGGGTATCGTCCGGCTGCGCTTCGAGCCGTGCTGCGATGACTTTTAGGGTGGGCGCGAGTCGGGCCGGCGCTCGCTGCAGCTCGAAGGGCTCGAGCACCGCGCGTGGTTTGTCCGAGGCGACGAAACGCGCAGCCTTGATGTTGACGCCACCGATGTCCCAGCCAACGATGCTTCCCATCACCTACTGACCGGCGGGCGGCGCATGGAAATCATTCCGGTTCTTGACGTGACCATGGGAGTGGCCGTGCATGCACAGGGGCGAGTCCGGGCAGACTTTGCTCCCGTAAAGTCGGTGCTGGCACCCGACCAGCCCGGCGACCCGCTCGCGCTGGCCCGCGCCTATCGGGATGTGCTTGGCGCCCAGGCTTGCTACGTTGCCGACCTCGATGCAATCCAGGGAGGCCCGATCCAACGGAGCCTGATCCACGACCTGGTGGAGTTCCAGACCGGCTTCGCCGGAGAACTCATGGTGGATGCGGCGGCTGCCGATCCGGATGGCGCGTTGGAAGTGCTCTCGGCCGGTGCCTCGGACGCGATCGTTGGCCTCGAAACACTCCGGTCGTTCAGCGACCTGACCGAGATAGTGAACATCGTCGGCGCAAACCAAGTGATCTTCAGCCTTGATCTGCAGCTGGGGTCGCCGATTCTCCACCCGCTTATGGAGGACGCCGGAGGGTCGGAGCCGGACGCATTGAGTCTCGCCGCGCAGGCGGCAGCGGCTGGCGTTGGTGGGATTCTCGTCCTGGACTTGGGCCGAGTCGGTACCGGAACCGGTGTGGATTTGGGATTGCTCGAAGCGTTGCGCCGGCGCCATCCCGCACTCCGGCTGCTTGCGGGCGGTGGCGTGCTCACGCGAAAAGATCTCGAGCGGATGGAAGAGGCGGGTTGTGATGGTGCTCTGGTGGCGAGCGCTCTGCACGTAGGTAGGATCACGGCGGAGGACGTCGCGGCGCTCCGGCACGTCGCCGGCGTCAGTCAGTCCGACGCCAGCGACTCGCGATAAGTCGCCGATTGGCCGTAGTTCTCCTCGACCTCGAGCTCGAGGAGTGTCAGGTGTCGATATCCGTCCTTGATGAGCTGCTCGCGGGCTGCGCGCCCCAGATATTGCGCCAGCATTTCAGCGGTCGTGTTCGCAATCGGCAGAAGCGCGCAATCACTTCGCGGAAACACGTACTTCGGCTCCCCGAAGTAGTCTACGGCGATTTTCGTACCTTGTTCGTGGAAGGCGAGCTTGGAGTTCTCCGTCGGTAGCAGCACTTTGTGATCGATCTCGTCGACCAGCTTCCGAACGATCCGCTTCAATACGCTAAAATCCAGAACAAACAGACACTCAGCATCGACGGCGCCCTCGACGGCTACGCCGACACGGTAGTTGTGACCGTGAAGGGACTCGCACTGATGGCCGCGGAACGTGATGAAATGGGCCGAGGCGAAAACCAGATAATCCTTACTGACTTCGACGCGAAACGTGCTCTGCACCGGAACGCCCTAGGGTTGAGGTCCAGCCATACATCAAGATAACGGCGCAGATGGCCGCCGCTGTGAGGTCCGCTGTGGTGCCCGGGTTCCGGCTGTTCCGGCTGTCCCGGAGCTCGGCGTCGAACGCGGCCAGGGCCGCTCGCCCTTTGGGCGTGCGGACGCCGCCGGTACGCGCTACCTCGCCCGCCCGACGCGTGATATCGGCGGCCGCCTCCGGTCCCAGCTTCCGGGCCACATGGCTATCCGGAAACGCCGCCAGCAATTCCAGGTAGGCTTCCACCACCGCGTCGGACCAGGTCAGCCCATCCGACAGCGCCGCCCAAAGGCTGGGGACGCCGCGCTCGAAGGTGATCGCGAAGTCGGTTACATACTCGCGAGCGATGTTATCCCGCTCCGAAGCGAGCGCCATTGCGTCGCGCAGGCTGATGGTAGGCTCCCCGGCGACATCCTGCTTCGCCGAGTCGCCGAGTCCGCTGGGCGCCGCGAGCCGAATGGCTTCGTACGCCGAAATTGCGTCTGAAACCGTCGTTTGCGCCAGCACCAGGCGAACCCGCGTTCGCAAGTCAGCTTCATGCTGGGTTCGCGCCGCTCGGCACAAGGGCGCCAGCAGGAGGATGATGCCCAGGTTGGTGTTGGCTCGGGTAAGCCGCCGCGTGGCTATGATCGCGGCTCGGATGGTCGCGCCGAGCGGCGTTTCTCCTGAGGCGGCGAGGGCCGGTCCGACCGCAATGGCGCTGGCAACGAAGTCCTCGTAGGTCGTGTCGTGAAACCGGAGGCCGGGAGACACATTCCCCGGCTTGGGCGCGCTCACCTCGAGCAGGCAAGCCAGCTGTGCCGCCTCTCCGACTTCCGCCGGTGTCACGTGAGGCTCTCTGCAGGCACGCGCACGAGATAGTCAACCAGCGACGGAGCGATGTCTACTCCCGTTGCCTGCTGCAGCCCTTGCCATCCGGGAATGCCATTGACCTCGAGCACATAGACCAGGCCGTCTCGCGCGGGCAGGAGATCTACCCCGGCGTACTCGGCGCCGACGGCCTCGGCGGCCCGTATGGCGAGGTCTGCCCACGTCGGAGGCAGACTGAGCGGCCGGGCCTCGCCCCCTCGGGCGAGATTGGTGCGCCACCCCTTTGACTGCCTTTCGATCGCGGCCACCACGCGCCCGCCAATGACGAACGCGCGGATGTCTCGGCCGTCATGGTCGATGGTGCGTTGAAGGTAGAAGACGCCGCGAATCATCTCGATGGCCCGGAACACCCGAAACGCCGTCTCTTCGTCGCTCACCCGGACCATACCGAGGCCCATGGAACCGAAAAGCGGCTTGACAATCACGTCCCCACCAAGTCGTTCCCGAGCCGGGTATGCCGCTTCGATCGACTCGCAAACGATGGTGTCAGGTGTGGGGAGACCTTCGCGTTGGAGAATCGCTGAAGTCCAGAGCTTGTCGACGGTGCGCTCTATCACGCGAGCCGGGTTGATCACCCGGAGACCCTGCTCCTCGAGGGCATGAAGGACATCCACGCGGAAGACGATCTGCTCCAGGGAGCCATTCGGGATGATCCGGGCGAGCACCAGATCCGCTCGGCTGAGATCGGACGACCCGCTCTGGATATCCATCTCCGCGCTGAGCCCGGCCACCAGGTCCTCGTAGCGCGCGAGCGCGGCCGCATGGCCGCGCTCGCTCAAGGCTGTGAGTAGCTGGTCGGTATGCCAGCCGGGACGTGACGCCAGTATGACGACCCGCATGTCCCTCCCTATTTCTGCTCGCCGATCATCCCGACCAGCCCGCCGCTCGCAAAATTCTTGAAGTCGTCGCCCACCTTCTTGAACGCTGGTGTGGCGGTGCCCTTTTTGAGCGCTTCCATCGAGGGGAAGCAGAGCTCCGCCTGCCGGTATTCGGCCGGCGCACTTCCGTCCAGGTTGGACACGAACTTGGTGAGATCGGCCCGGTCGAAGCCGATCTCCGACTGGCCGTCACCCACGATCTTGAGATGGGTGGGATAATAGCTCTCGAATGCTGACGGGTCTTTGGGCGAATGATAGATGACGGTGACCAGGGCTGGGCAGGCGGTTTCGCTCTTGTCACCGGTCTCGACCGCGGTCATACCAACCAGACCACCGGTGGCGAACTTCTTGAGGTCATCGGCGATCTTCTTGAATCCATCGGTTGCCATACCCTTCCTGGCGGCGGCTGTATCGGGGAAGTACAACTCGGCCTGCCGATAGAATTGCGGCTTCTTCCCATCGGTGCTGGCAGTGAACTTGGTCAGCTCGGCCTTGGTGAAGCCAACCTCGCTCTGGAGGTCGCCTACCGTCTTGAGGTGGGTCGGATAGTACTTCTCGAATGCAGCCGTACTCTTCGGCCACTTGTAGAGAACAGTCACGATCGCCTGTGGACCGGCCGGCGCTGGTGGTGCCGGCGCCGCTGCTGGAGCGGCCGTCGTGTCGGCCGGCGGCGCAGCTTTGTCTGCCGGCTTCGAACAGGCACCTACCGCCAGGACGGAGATCAACACGAACGGCGAGACGCGAGGCATTGGGATCTCCCAGGTGAGGAGGACAGTGATCGGCTGCGTCGATGCTACGATAAACAGGACTGTGCGAGCACGTCGGGATTGACCCCGCCGGCGCGAAACGTTCGCCCGCTCGTCACGTTGGTGAGCCACACTTCAGCGGGACTGAACAAGAGCGGGTCGATCTTGTAAAAATCCCCGCCGTACCGCTGGAAAATGTCGTAGAAGGGCGTGCCGTAGTCACGCGATGACGACGCCGGCACCCGCTCGACCAGCGCGGCCAGCTCATCGTCGTCAGCGCGCACGGTGTACCGCGCCCGGCCCCCGTAGAGGATGCAATCGTTGGTCCGGCCGATCGCGCGGATGTCGTTCTTCGCTATCGGCGCCACCGGTGCGCTCCCTATTCCACTCAGAATCTTCCGCACGTCGAAACCAAGCGTTTCCATCTTGTGCAGACCCGTTTCCAGAATCCGAGCTGAGATCTGCACGCCACCGGCTAGGCTGGCGGTGGGCGCAACGACGAACGTGAGCTGGTTCGGCTTCAGGCCTGCTTTGCCCGCCACCCACTCGGCCACCTCCTCCGTCGGGAGCGTGCGACCCTCCAGAACCAGGACGCCCC